>DATJPJ010000195.1:0-10195 GCA_035506455.1 Candidatus Nanoarchaeia archaeon | reverse complement strand
ATTCTTTGGAGTACCCACATCGAACCAGCTTCCTTTGAGTGTATAGCCGTACACTGGGCGTCCGGTTTGTGTAAGGTATGGGATGAAGTCGTAACCGAAGTCAAGGCGGTTTTTCGCTTCAACTATTTCTTTCACGCCTTTTTCCCGGAAGATTTTCTTAGCTTCTGGTGAAACCACGTACAAGCCTGTGTTTGCTAGGTTGCTTGGCGCGTCTTTGGGCATGGGCTTTTCTACAAAACAACGAATGCGGCTATTTTGGTCGATGTCCGCTATTCCTAGGCCTTCGACGTTGGTGACTTCGCGGAGCACTATGGTCATGACTGCTTTCTTGTTGCGGTGGAACGTAATTAGGTCTTTAACGTTTATGTCGAAAATGTTATCGCCCTGGACTGCAAGCACTGGGGTTTTGACTTCATAGTAATTCATGTTTATTCGTGCGGAGTCGGCGCTGCCTAAGTCGTCAACGTTGGGTTGGTATTTGATGTGAACTCTGGGTCTAATGTTGTATCGGGCTGAGAAGCCTATGCCCGATTCGAAGTAGTCGTACAAGTCACGGTAGTTTGTGTACCCTTTTACGCCGAAAATGAAGTGGCGCAGGCCTTGGTTGGCCAGAGACAAAAGAGAAAACTCGACGAGTGGTCTGTTTAAGAGACGAAGGCACGCCTTGCTGGTTTCTGCTGTCAGGGGCAGTAGACGAGTTGCTTTGCCACCGACTGGAATAATTACTCGTATGCGATCTGGGGCGTAATTGTCTCCAATTAGGGGTGCGTAGGTTTCGCTCAAAGCCCTCACCAATGGTTCATAGTAACTGTTTCAAGTGTTAAAACCTTTTGCGAACTTGCGGAAGGGAATTTTGTAAAGGACTAACATTGTTCTGCTAATGTGGGTGACCAATGTCTTATGGTGGGTTCGATAACCTCCTCAATTGATAGTGCAAGGTGCGAGCGTGCTGAGGGGCTGAATAACCCTGCCGGCTTTGTGCAGCTCATGAGACCGCTCAATGGCTTACGTTTTTGGAGATTTCAAATAGGTTAGATTATGGTTTTTCGGGTTTTGCTTCATGCCTGTATATTACACTATGCATGGAAAAGGTTGTTTACTTGAATATGCTCGACAAACGGTCATGTTGAAGTTAACATATATACCTACATGTTTTATGTATGTTAACAATACATAAGTACGTAGATTGCTGTTTCTTTTTCAGAGGATGTTAACATGTCAGAACGCTTTGCCAAGAAATGGGAAAGCAAAAGAGAAGAAAACTCATTTGCTAATCAAATCCGTGGTTCAGTACAACACCAACCACCACTAAAACAACAACTTGATTTCGCTGTTAGAAAACTCGATATGCAAATCCAGCGCCTTGACCAAGCAAACGAAAGGTTCACCCAAAAAGACCGCGCTCTTTTCGCCAAACTCGTCGATGCATATACTAAACACGACACCGCTCATGCCAACATCTACGCTAATGAACTCGCTGAAGTCCGCAAGATGGCTAAATTAACCATGAATGCCCGCTTAGCTCTCGACCAAGTCAGCCTCAGAATGAAGACTGTCACCGAATTTGGCGACATCGTCTCAACGTTGGGTCCAGCCATCGGCGTCCTACGCAGCGTAAGCTGTGGAATGGTCGGCGTACTGCCCGAGGCAGAAAACGAGTTGGGCGAGATAGGCAATATGCTCAGTGGCTTAATGTTCGATGCAGGCACAAGCTCAGGTGGATCGTTAAACTTCGACAACGTTAGTGAAGATGCAGGCAAAATCCTCGCAGAAGCAGCAACTGTCGCAGAGCAGAAAGTTAGCGCCAACTTCCCTGACTTGCCCCCTGGTATGCCAACGAGCTCGGCAACCAACAAGTCGAAAACTTAATTGAGTTTTCCTTCCTTCTCCTTCTTTTTATTTTTTAGACTTTCGCTTTTTAGAATCTATGTTGCCACATGACTTTGCTTCGCTTGCCTTCAACAGTTCGTTCTCGGCGTCCTGTTAGTTCTTCGATATCTATAGTGACACAGCAGGCTTCGCCGACGCGTTTTCGGTCGAAAACTTTGCCGCCTTCCTCGATGGGTTTGCGATAAATTGCCTTGTACTTAGCATGAAGCTCTTGGAAGAACTGCCAGATGGCTTCTTCATCTTTTTCAATGCGGGCGGTGCCTGTTGCAAGAACGCTATCATAATCCAGATGGCAAAGTGCATCATAATGGTAACTGACTTCGCCCATGTATTCATCTACTTCGAAGCAGCACCTTGGGTTTTTGGCTATAAGGTCAAGCTTTTTGCCTTTCCAGTCGCAGTGGAACCCGATCTTGCCATTTACGTACGCAAAGTTTAGTGGAATTATGTAAGGAGTTGAATTGTCGTTAACCGCTAGCCTGCCAACTTCAGCTTGTTTAAGTATGTGCTCCATTTCCGGGAGCCCGCCTTGGACGAATTCGACCTTCTTCGTGCTTGACACTTCCTGCGTCCACATTTTAGAGTGGTGTGTTGTTCATAAATTTTGCTTGATGCTACAATTAGCCGCTTATTTAGCTAAAATCTTGAGAAAATGTGGTTTCTAATATTTGGCACTAAGCAACTAGAAAAGCAATTTCTTTCTTTCCATTTGACCGAGTCATAGTGGGGAAAAGTCGATCTGGAGAGCTGCTGAGAAAAAGCTTGACGAGATTTAATATTAGAACAGCACGTACTAACAATTGGTCTTATATTCCTCCTTGTTTTCCTTATACGATTGGAGCCCTACCCATTGAACCCTGAACAGGAACAGGACTTAGAATACGCTTTAAGGGGCAAGGCGTGGCGAGTCTACTGGTACCTACTCAAGAGCGGTACGCCCCAGAGCGTTCGCGATGTTCAGCATGCTCTTCATTTTAGCAGTCCAAGCGTGGCAAATCACCATTTAGAGCAGCTTCGTGAGCTTGGTTTGGTTGGAAAGCAGGAAGTTGGCGGGCATTATTTCCTCATAAACGAAGTTAAGATCGGTGTCTTGCGGCACTATGTGAAATTGGGTAAGCTGCTTTTTCCAAGGTACTTCTTTTACGCCGTTTTCTCCACAACTTTCTACGTTGCTTTTCTTACAATTCTTATGCAGGGTCTAAGTTGGGTTGCCAGAGAGAACTTGTTCATAATTGCATTTGGAGCGGTTGTTTGTGCCATTTTCTGGTATGAAGCGTACCGAATGTGGTCTTTAAGACCGTACTAACGATTGGAACAGCTTGTACTCACGCTTAGCATGAAATAGGCTCATAGGATTAAGGTAATCAGGTGAAAAGTATGGTACAGAAAGAAGTTAAGAAAAAAACCTTGACTTACGGTTTAATTGGAATTCTTCTAGCCATAATGCTTGTGGCTATGATCTATAGTTACGGTACAACTCCAGGGGTTTCTCCCGTGTTTCCAAGCGTGTCGAACACGCCTAATCCCTCAACGGTAAACTCTAATACGCCTAATCCATCGTTGATGAATACACCTGGCCCATCGCCGCAGCCTGTGTCTTCGCCTGAGCCGGCGATTTCTGCGATGAAAACTTTCTCATCTTTGGATGAACTTTCAAGTTTCTTGAACGCAACTGGCTCGAGCAACAGCGGCGCAGGTTATTATAGTATGGGAGTTGGCAATGCCCAAACCATAGCGCCTACTGTAGCCCAACCAGCAGTCGCTGCGCCTGTTCCAAGTCCCGCTCCTGCTGCAGCGGCAACCTCGACTTCGTCGACTGATCATTCGACAACTAACATTCAAGTTGCTGGAGTCGATGAAGCGGACTCTGTTAAGACCGATGGCAAGTATCTCTACGTTGTTGGCAACAATAGCCAAGTTGTCTATATCCTTGACGCTAACCCAGCTAACGCTAAAGTACTTTCAAAGATTTTCCTGAACAACACGTATTTGTCAGGAATTTACCTTAGCCAAGATGGCAACAAACTGGCGATTTTGGGCAACCAATATGTTGCATACGACTATTATGGGACCGGCAGTTCTGTTGACTATGGTGGAATCGCTTTGCCAACTCCGATGCCATTCATTCCTTACTATAACAGCGGAAGCACTTTCGTCATGGTTTACGATGTTTCAAACAAAGCTAATCCTACATTAACCAGAAACTTTACGATAACCGGTGATTACGTTAACAGTCGACTCATTGGTAACTACATCTACGATATAGTGTCAAACAGCGCTTACCTAGTTAATGGGACAGCAGTTCTTCCAGCCGTTTTCAACGGTGCAGATGCCATAAGCATTGCGCCAAATCAGGTCTACTACGCGAATACGTCAGACACTTACTACACCTACACTACGATTTTGAGTTTGAACATCATGAACGACGCAGCTTCACCCGCTAACATGACCATTATGATGGGTGGCACGGGCAGCATTTACGTCTCGCAAACCAACATCTACGTTACTTGCCCACTTTACACGTACCGAACGATTGCAGTAACCACACCAGTCCCAGTTCCGACTTCAGCAGTGTCCTCCTCAGACGGGGGAAATGCTGCTTCCTCGACTGGCATAGTAATCAGCATGCCCATTATGATTGGTCCAAGCGTTCAAAATACCGCTATCTACCGTGTCCAAATCTACCAAGATAGCCTCGCCTTTGTGGCGCAAGGTAACGTAACTGGAACCGTGCTGAATCAGTACAGTATGGATGAAAGCGGCAACTACTTCCGCATAGCCACTACCAGCACCGTTTACAGCGACCCCAACTCTTGGACAGGTACTACTCAGAACAACCTCTACGTTCTCGACTTAAACCTGAAAATCGTTGGAAAATTGGAGAACTTAGCCAGCGGCGAAAATCTTTACGCAGCCCGATTCATGGGTAACCGATGCTACTTGGTGACTTTCAATCAGATTGACCCGCTTTTCGTGGTTGACTTATCACAGCCTAGCAATCCTCAGGTCTTAGGGAACCTTACTTTGCCTGGATTCTCGAATTTTCTGCAGCCCTACGATGCAACTCATTTAATCGGTGTCGGTCAAGATGTTAATGCAAGCATCGACTCGAACCTGGTTGAAACTCCTGGCGACGTATATTACACAGCGGTTCAGGGCTTGAAAATTTCTCTCTTTGACGTTAGCGACGTTAGAAATCCTAAAGAACTATCCAGCGTTGTAATTGGCGACCGAGGCACAACCTCTGAAGCTCTAAGCGACCCCAAGGCACTGTTGTTTGACCCATCCCGTAACCTGTTGGTTCTGCCGGTTGAGTTGTACATGAACATATCCAGCAGCACCTCCAACCAGACGCCCACGCCGTTGAACAAAGCTGGGACTTCGGCGCCAGTTTTGCCGCCAACCCCAGTCAATTGGTATTATGAAGAGCCTCAATTCGTTTGGCAAGGAGCATACGTGTTTAACGTGGACCTGACACACGGCATCGTCCTTCGAGGTAACGTGACTCAAGTTGACAACGCAGCCGCAATCCTAGCGAATCCATCACTGCTGTACTCGGATAGCTACCAATACCTGAACTATAACCAGTTCATAACCCGCGAAGTTTACATCGGCAACGTCCTTTACACCTTCAGCGACAGCAGAGTTCAGCTAAACGCTCTTGACACCCTTGCCTTATTGGCCAAAATCGAACTGAGCTAAGTCTCAGTTTCTCTCTTTTTTCTTTTTCAAAGCAAGTGTTATAATCATTGGATTTCGCATTTGTCGGCTTTTAACTTAAATAATTGAATTCAAGTTTTTAGACTGACATGGGGTTTTCTGAACGAATACGAGGCAAGGACGCCGTTCTAACAGGTAATTTCTTAGTCCTAATGATAACTTGGGTTCTAATGTACAGCACCGAACCCATCGCGGATACATTCAGCAGCAAGTACTTTGTCAGCCTCGGTTCGACGCCGTTTCTCTTGTCGGTGATGTTTTTTGCTGGTTCTTTGGCTATAGCGTTCGTTCAATTTCCTGGAGGCTACCTTGCCGACAAAAATGGCAGAAAATGGATAATCACAACCATGACCTTTGGTCTTGCATTCGGTTATATGTTGTTCATCTTTGCTCCTTCTTGGCCTTTCATAGTTGTTGGTATGATTATCCAGAATTTGTGTCTGATTTATCAGCCCGCTCTGAGTGCAATGATGCTTGACTCGTTAGAGCCTGGCAAACGTGGCACTGGGATGAATTTTCAGTCCGTTATCATGGGGTTAATTTCAATTCCTGCGCCGCTTATCGCGGGTGTGATTGTTTTGGTGGGTGGGCAGTATGTTTCGCCTCAGTCAGATTTTGGCATGCGCATAGCATACTCAGTTGTGCTTGTGGCTTATCTTGCGGCTGCCACGCTGCGGGCAAGGTTGAAGGAAACTTTGCCTGCTAACGGCAACGGGCAGCGGCCAGACATTGTAAAGGCTTTTCGCGAGTACGGCAAGACGGTGCGGGAGAGTTGGCAGGTTTGGAACAAAGTTCCTCGGTCGGCGTACTATATCTTCTGGACTACTGTTGGCACTGTTGGCATTGTGAATGCGTGTCAGATTTATTTGGTGCTGTATGCGACGGACGTGCTTAAAATTACAGGTGCCCAGTTTGCCATAGCTTCGGCTTTTATGCTTCTCAGTCCTGTTCTTCCGGCGTTGTGGATGGGCTTCCGAATGGATGTTGTTGGTCGCAAGCGGTTTCTCGTGCTTGGTTACTTGATGTACATTCCTGCGATGCTGCTTTTTGTCTTCGCTAATTTTTACCTTTTGCTGGTGTCGTTTTTCCTGCTGGGGCTTGGCAACATGCTACGTGCTAACAGCGCTCAGATCTTATTGGGCGATTTGGTTCCACGAGAACAACGAGGCAAAGCTATAGGATGCTTGCAGTTTTTCATGTATTTCTCGCAGGCGTTCGTTTACTTACTTGTTGGATTCCTATATGCCTATGTTGCGCCTTGGCTGCCGTTTGCCCTGTTTGCTGCAATGGCTATACCTCTTGGACTGGTGGCAGTGCTCAAGATTAATGAAGCAAAAGTCAAAGAAATCTGATAGTTCTATCCTTCAGTAAGGACTACTTAACAGAAACGGAGCCGCAATATTGCGCTTTTAAGGAAGCTAAAACAAATATTTGCCTGGAAGAAAAGAATATGCCTGATGCCCCAAAGTCCAAATCTAGCCTTTTCACGATAAGATTAGCTGAAGAAAAAGACGCATCTACCCTCCTCGCCCTAATTAAGGAGCTGGCTCAATATGAGAAACTTTTGCCCGAAGTTGAAGCAACCGAGCAACAGGTTCGAGACTCGATTTTTCACCGCAAGGCTGCGGAGGCGTTTATCGGGGAATATAAAGGCAAAGCCGTTGCCTACGCCATAATCTATCAAAACTTTTCAAGCTTTACCGCTCGACCTGGCATTTTTGTTGAAGACATTTACGTTAAGCCCGAACTGCGCCGCATGGGCTTTGGCAAGCTTCTTTTCAAATTCATAGCGAAACTAGCGGTCGAGCGAGGCTGTGCCCGCATGGAATGGACCTGTCTGGACTGGAATGCGCCTTCGATCGCTTTCTACAAGAAGCTGGGTGCTAAGGACCTGACTGAATGGACTAACTTCAGACTCGCTGGAAAGAGTTTGGAGGAAATGGCAAATTCGTGAAACGGCGAAAATTTGTCCGAACCATGCGCGGTTCAATAAGCAAGTTTAAAATAGATTGTCACAAACGTTCTCAGTCAGAAACTCTGGATGGTTGATGGTAATGCCTTTGGTGAAAATCCGGGAAATTCTCGACGGCAACTGTAACGAAAAATCTGTGTCTGTGCGCGGCTGGGTTTATCGTAAACGGGAAGGCAAGGAACTCATATTCCTCGTTGTACGCGATGCTACGGGCGTTGTCCAATGCACAGTTAAGAAGTCTAGTGCTGCTGCGTGGGCTGAAGCGCAAAAACTTACTATCGAATCCAGTTTGGTCTTGGATGGTGTCGCCAAGCCGGACAAGAGGGCGCCAGGCGGGTTTGAAATCTCGGCAGAGGCAATCTCGATTATTGGATTAGCCGAAGTCTTTCCGATAGCTAAGGACAAGAGTGAAGAATTCATCCGCGACATGCGGCACCTGTGGCTGCGTAGTCGCAAGATGAACTTGATGATGCAGGTCCGCGGCAAGGTGCTCGAGTATGCCCGCGAGTATTTTAAGAAGTTAAGCTACACGGAGGTTTCGCCTCCTATGTTTATCAGCGCGGCTGTCGAAGGCGGTTCTACCCTGTTTGGGCTCAAGTACTTTGATCAGGAATTGTATCTCACTCAGAGTAGCCAGCTTTACTTGGAAATTCTCATTTACAGTCTTGAGCAGGTCTACTGCATTGCTCCAAGTTTTCGTGCCGAAAAAAGCCGCACAATCAGGCACTTAACTGAGTACTGGCACATGGAGGCGGAATGGCCTTTTGCTACGATGGATGATCTCATGAAATTCGAAGAAGGTCTGCTGGAGCATGTTTGCAAACGTGTTGCCGAAACTTGTCAAAGAGAATTCGCCGAAATGGGTGCTGATATAGGCAAGCTTGCTAACGTCAAAGTTCCGTTTCCACGCATAACCTACGCTGAAGCCATCGACCGGCTCAAGGTCAAAAACCCAGCGTTGAAATGGGGAGACGACTTGGGCTATGAAGATGAAAAAATGCTGGCAGAGGAGTTTGGCAAGCCCTTCTTCGTCTACGATTATCCAACCGCTATTAAGGCGTTCTATTGCAAAACGTACAAGGATCGTCCCGAAGTGGCTTTGTCGGTGGACATGATGGTGCCCCGCATCGGCGAAATTAGCACCGGTGGACAGCGCGAAGACGACAAAGACATGCTTACAAAACGAATGCAAGAGCAAGGCCTAAAACCGGAGGATTATGAGTGGTACTTAGACCTTCGCAGATATGGTACAGTGCCGCATGTCGGTTTTGGTATGGGATTAGAGCGCGTGTTGGTTTGGATGCTCGATTTAGAGAACATTATCGACGCGATTCCGTTTCCAAGAACTACACGCAGATTTTACCCATAAGAATGAAAAGGGGTTTGCAGCCCAGTTTCATTCTTTTGGGGTCCAATAGGAATAAATAGCGTCAGCTTCACAATTGTTTTAGGTGTTTTTTGTGAAGAAATTTTTGATTTTATATATGGCTCCAGTATCTGCTGAAGTTCAAATGAATGTAAGCCCAGAAGAAGTTAAGAAAGGAATGGAGCCGTGGAATGCGTGGTTCAAGAAATGCGGGAAAGAAATTGTCGACATGGGCGCTCCGTTAGGAAAAGGGATGCATTTTTCAAAGCGTGGAAGTTCTAAAGGGAAAACTGAAATCACTGGGTACACTATCGTGCAGGCTGAAGATATGGACGGCGTAAAAGCGATGGTTGCAGGTCATCCGCATTTCATGTTGCCAAAGGCTACGATAGAAGTTCTTGAAATAATGCCGATGGGAATGTAGACGGCAAATCCGCTTTTAATATGTCAACTTGATAAGACAACATAGTGGGAAGGGCAATTTGCCCTTTTTTCTTCTTTCTAGCCTATGAACGGCTTCTTGCTACATGGTCCAAGTTGACGTAGTCAATTAGCTCATCTTTTTTGCGTGTTGTGATTTGGTCTGTGGTATTTTTCTATGTGTGTCCGACTAAGGATTCTGTCTTCAACTGTTCAGCTGGCAAGCCTAAAGCGATAATGAGCTTCTGCATGGCGCTAACCATAACAGGTGGACCGCACGCGTAGAATACTCGGTCTTGAAAGTCTGGGACTTCCTGTCGTATTAGGTCAGCATTCAAGAAGCCGACTTTCCCCGTCCAAGAGGGGCTGGCCTCGTTTAGAACGTAAATCACTCTTACATTGGGGTTGTTTGCTTGGATCTCGTCAAGCTGCTGTTTAAACGCGATTTCCTTCTCGTTGCGACAGCCGTAGAACAGCACCATGTTCGTGGCCAGTTTGTAGTCTGTGCAGTATTTCATTATGCTGAAGAAAGGGGTTATGCCTATGCCGCCCGCGAGGAAAACAATTCTTCCGTATTCGCATTCGCATGTGAAATTGCCGTAGGGGCCGTCAATTCGTGCCCAGTCGCCAGGTTTCATGGCGCGAAGTCGTGTGGAGTATTCGCTTGCTGTCAGCTTCTTGGTAAATTCGATGAAGTCTTGATCAGTGGGGCTACTGGAAAAGCTGAAGGGGTGCATGAGCTCTTTGTCGTCAACTTTTATGGTGACGATCATGTATTGCCCTGCTTTGTAGTCGAATTCATCTGGCCGGGGGAACCGAAAACTAGT
>DATJPJ010000194.1:0-5289 GCA_035506455.1 Candidatus Nanoarchaeia archaeon | reverse complement strand
AACTAGCATAATCTTTGGCGCTACGCACAAACCCGGTTCACTTTACGAAATTATTGGCGAATTCGCCAGACGAGACATTAACCTCACCAAAATCGAATCGCGACCAACCAAACAAACGCCTTGGGAATACAATTTCTACCTAGACTTCGAAGGACACCGAACCGAAAAGCGATGCGCCGAGGCCCTAAAAGCGATAGAGAAGCACGCGGCGTTCATCAAGATTTTAGGATCGTACCCAAAAGCCAAATGAAAATTGCCTCTTTTCGTTTCTCTACCTCTTTTTCTGTTTAACCGGCAAAGAAGAAACGTAATTAACTGATTTGTTTAGCCATTCTGCGAATGAAGCATCATCCGAGTAAACAGATTTTGGAAGGGCAACGTAACCTTTCATGGGTCTTCCCGGCATCGGCTCAAGATTGTCAACGCCTTGGCAAGTTTTCCTTATTTCTGCGATGTCTGGATCCGAGAGTCGTATGAATAATTTGTCAGCAAAGAGTCCTGCGAACATGTTGCCGTTTATAAAATATGCTGGGTACCCAAACATTTTGCGGTAATCACACTTGACATCTTTCATCTTGCTTGCCAAGAACTCGACAAGTTCTGGTGGAGCCTTCTCAAACTTCGTAAGAATCAGCCAATAGTTCTAGACTTTTCGAACACTTTAGTTTTTCTGATGAAAAAATATTGCGAAACAACAATAATGAGCATTATCAAAAAAGATAGACCACGCGTGACCTAGCGAGTGGCTGTTAGAGCTTAAGCACAACTATTTTTCGGTCGCTTCGAGCATCCGATACATGACTTCATAGCTTTCAGCGAAGTCAGGATCAGCTTTGAGTAACTTCTGTTTGAGCAGCTCCATTCTTTCGATTATGGCCTTTGGATTCTTTTGTCTTATCAAGTTCAACCATTCTTGGGCTTTGGCGATGTATACTTCCTCTATTTTCCCCATTTGGGGCAAGTTCATCTGCAGGTTCGCAAACAGGTCAGGTGTTTCTAAGGCTGTAGCCTCTGCCAAAGTGAATAACATCCGATAAGTCGTGCCCGCCACTTGTTTGGTCGATGGAAAATCCTTCTGTTCAAGAAGAGTCTCGCATGCAACCAAGCCCATGAAATGCGGCAAACCAAGAACTACTGACATGAGTTCGTCATGTTTCTTAGGCGTCATAACAAAGACATGCGCTTCTTCCTTTTCCAGCCATTTCTTGAACTCGTCAGCATACTTCTCTTCGGCGGCGTTTGTTGGAGTAAGCACGTAAGCTTTGTGTTTGACGCCTTTGCTTCCGGGTCCGAAAACAGGGTGAGTGCCCAAAACCAGGCCATGCTTGATGTTGTCATGCATCACTTTGACAGGGAACTCTTTGATGCTGCAGATGTCCATGACGGCTTGCCCTTCACGCACGGTTGGGCCTATCTTCTTGGTAACTTCCTCGAAGCTGCTAATCGATACACAAATCATTATTCTATCGGCGGTTTTTATGGCCTGGAAAAAGTCCGTGGTAGTTTCAACACCCAACTCCTTACCCAAACGAGCCAACCTGGCTTCTTTTCTGTCAGCCAGAATAACATCGTCACCTTTCTCTTTGCAGAATCTTGCGAACCAAACACCCATTTTTCCCGCGCCTATTACCGCGGTTTTCATTCCAGGGCCTCGCAAATCTTGTCCAGCGCCACTTTTATGTCAGTTCGAGGCACGGTCAATGAAATGCGAAAATGCTCACGGTAGTCTCCAAAAGCGGTTCCAGGTGCTATTGCTACGCCTTCGTCGAGAAGGTCCATCGTAAATTTCTCTGAATCTAAGCCGTTACGTTTTGGAAATACGTAGAATGGGGCTTCAGGTTTGGTGAAGCTTAAACCGGCTTTGGAGAGGGCTTTACAAGCCATAGTGGCTCTCTCTTCGTACTCCTCACGTATGTCTGAAGCAAGTTTCTTGTGAAGTTCTAGCCCCTTAAGAGCGGCTTCTTGGATGAAAACTGGGACGTTATTTATTGTTATCTGGTTGAGCTTAGTGACGTTGTCGATTAGTTCACGGCTTGCTATAAGATAACCTACGCGCCAGCCCGTCATCGTGAAAGTTTTAGAAAAGCTGTTGCACAGGATATGCTTGCAGCCTTCGTCGTATTCTAATATGCTTTTTGTTTTCTTGAACGCTATTGTGCTGTAAACTTCGTCGGATAAGATGGTTATTTTCTTGCGGTTAGCGATTTCCACGATCCCATCCAGAGTTTTTGCATCCATAACCTTGCTCGTTGGGTTGTTGGGGTTGTTGAGGATTATCATCTTGGTGTCTTTGTCGATGAGTGCCTCAAGCTTGGCTGGGTCGACTTTCCACTCGTCCTCCAGTTCTGTCCGTAGAAGTTTGACTTTTGCGCCGATATTTTTCGCGATGAGTTCATATGCTGTCCAATATGGCGTTGGGATGATGACGTTTCCGCCGCCTCTGAGCATCAAATACATGCTTGCGAAAACACCCCATTTGGAGCCAGGCGTAATGACCACGTTCTCAGGTTTGACTCCGTGGATTTGGGCGAGTTTATCACGAAGGCTGATCTCGCCATAAGCGGATGAGTACTTAGTTTTTCCTGCTTTCATTGCGTCGTAGGCGGCTTCTATTATTTCTGGTGGTGTCTCTAAATCAGGGTCGCCTAGGTTAAGGCGAATTATTTTTTTGCCTTGGCTTTCCAGTTTGAGGGCTTTCTCGTTTATTTCGTACAGCATATTGTCAACTCTCTGTAAAGAGCCGGATTTGGCGTTTTCCTCACTCTTGAACAGAACTGCACATATTAACTATTTCGCGGTAAACCGCCTGAACTTGAATGGGACTAAGCCCCAATTCCATAGCTTTTGTTCGTATGAGATTAAAGACCTCTTCTTCACGTTTCGGATCGTGCACTGGCAACCCTTGACTCTTCTTAGCTAAGCCTATATCTTCGCAAACTTTCACCCGCTCTGCCAAAAAAAGCAGGATTTTCTCGTCAACGCTGTCGATTTTCTTACGTAGCTGCTTAAGATCGCTCAAGATTACTGCTCCTTCAAGACTCTGGGAATAATGCATGCCCTTATCATGTGATCAGCCAACGTAATGGCTACAGCTGCTTCAACCGCAGGCACTGCTTTAGGCATCACACATGGATCATGTCTGCCGCCTATCTTTATCGATGCATCCCGCATTTTGGATAAGTCCACTGTTCGTTGCTCCTTGGCTATGGATGGGGTCGGTTTTATGGCGACTCGAATAGTTATAGGCGCACCCGTTGATATGCCGCCCAGGATACCTCCCGCCAAATTTGAGCACACAGTAACTTTGCCCTCACGCATTCGGAAAGCATCGTTGGCCTCAGAACCCGTCATCTGAGTCAACGCGAAGCCGGCGCCGAACTCTACACCCTTGACTGCGGGGATCGCAAAGATCGCTTTCGCCAAGTCTGCGTCTAATGCATCCATCAACGGTTCGCCAACGCCTGCGGGGACGTTGATGGCGATGCATTCTATGATCCCTCCTAAGCTATCCCCCGATTTTGCTGCGTCTGCAACTGCCTCTTCCATCTTTTCCGCTTTTTCGAGGTCGGGGCATCGGATGGCAGATTTGTATCGAAGTTCAAGGATTTCCTCAAATCCAAGCTCTTTTTCCATTTTAATTTTGCCAACAGATTCTGAATAGGCTGCAACTTCCACGCCGAAATTCTTTAGGAGCTTTTGGGCTAATGATCCAGCCATTATGTTTGCAACTGTTACTCGCCCCGAGAAGCGTCCGCCTCCCCGGTAGTCGCTAAAGCCACCATACTTCACACTGGCGGTGTAATCGGCGTGGCTTGGGCGAGGTAGGTCGCGGATAGATTCATAATCACTTGACCGGTTTTCTTTGTTCTCAACTGTCATGCAAATGGGTGCTCCCGTCGTGAAACCGTTGAAAACTCCGCTGGAAATCTGAACTACATCTTTTTCACGTCGTGCAGAAACTATCTGGGGCTTTTGCGTTGGAACGCGCAGGTCCAAGTCGGCTTGAACATCTGCTTCGGAGAATTTTAGCCCCGCTGGACAACCATCAACGACGACGCCTACTTGTTTTCCGTGGCTCTCGCCAAACGAGGTGACCACGAAAGCTTTACCTATCGAATTGCCCGCCAATTACGTTTGCTCCTAATCTCTCTAAGTCATGAAAGAACAATGGATAAGACTTTCTGACGCACTCGGAGTTTTGAATCACGGTTCCACCTTCTGCCCTCAACGCGGCAACCGCGCATGCCATCGCAATTCGATGGTCGTTGTGTGGGTCGATGACTGTTCCGTGGAGGCGACATGGGCCCTTGATAGTCAAGCTTCCATCTTTCATAACGATGTTTGCCCCCATCTTCTGCAGCTCCGAAAATAGCGAAGCTAACCTGTCGGATTCCTTCAGCCGTAACCTCTGAGCGTCATGGATGACCGAGGTTCCATTGGCAAGGCATGCGAGAACTGCGCAAACGGGGACGAGGTCGGGGATTTCTCGTACATCCACATCAATTGAATTCAAGAACTCGTCCGATCCATCGATCTTCACGGAGTCGGGGCAGACGCTGCCTTCCACGCCCATTTTTTTGAGCAAGCCCAGAATCTGCTTGTCTCCTTGTTTGGTTGTGTAGTCCAAGTTCTTCACTGTTACTTCGGATTTGGTTATGGCTGCGGCTGATAAAAGGAACGCCGCGGATGAGAAGTCGCCGGGGACACAAAGGTCTATTGGCTTGTATTGCTGTCCTGAGTTGATTTTGACCGTTCCAAAATCTTCTGAGACATCCACGTTGATTCCGTGTTTGTTAAGAACGTCTTGGGTCATCCGGACATAGCTCTTCGATTCCAAGGGCGACGTAATTGTTATCTCAGTTTCCGATCTTGCAAGTGGACACGCAAACATCAGACCGGAAACGAATTGGCTGCTTACGTCTCCCGGTATGGAGGTTTTTCCGCCAGCGATGCCGCCGCCTTCAACTCGAATAACATTTCTACCGTCCATGGCTACATGAGTTTCAGCGCCCAAACGCCGCATCGCCTCAAGAAGCGGTTCAATTGGTCTTTTCGCTAAACCCGCCCCGAGCACAAACTCAGAAGGCTCAGCAGCAAGTGCAGCCACAGGAATCATAAACCGCAACGTGGCGCCGGACTCTTCTATCTCGACAGGTTTTTTCGCGCCGTGTAAAGGATCAGCGCCTTGAATAATCCAACAATTCGCCTTCTCAGTTACTTTTGCGCCAAATGCCAAAGCAGTTCGCAGGGTCGCTTGCGTATCTTCCGAAAGAAGGGGATTGGTTACTG
>DATJPJ010000193.1:0-3467 GCA_035506455.1 Candidatus Nanoarchaeia archaeon | reverse complement strand
GCTGTTTGATGGAACACTGCAGACAATCTCTGCTTATGACGCCGCCAGAAAACTTGCCTTTGACACGACTTTCGACAACGGAGGAATCTACACTTGCGTTTGGATGAACAACAACTACGACACTTCCAATCCAAATTCTCCATACTGGGATCGAGCGGGGCAGTCACTTAACTTTGCCGTAAACGCCGTCACGGACGTTTTGCATACACTCTACAATAGTGCTAACATTCAAACGTCAACCCCTCCCCCAACACCCAATACACCCTCTCTCTCACCAACACTAACTCCCACACCCACGCCTACGCCAAATCCTACACCAACCCCAACTCCTAAACCAACATCAACTCCAACTTCTACGCCAACCATCCCCCCAACGCAAACACCAACACCGACCGCCTCTCCAACCTCATCCGTCTCACTCACTCCAACAATCACATCAACACCGCCACAAACCCCAAGCGTAATGCCTTCTTCTTCCCTGAACCCCACGGCATCGCCAATATTGCCTACGATTCCAGAATTCTCCTCAGGTGTTGTTTTGAGCGTTGTGGCGATATCAGTTGTTTTGTTTGTAGCCATAATAAGAAAAAGTAAGCCTTCACAACTTTTTAGGAAAACTTGAACTCTATCTTGATTCACATCTGAATTCTAGATAGCTTCTACCTCTTTTCTCAAAAATCATTAGCAACAAAACAAAGTAAGTATGAAAGAGTATACCTCCTTTGTTCAACCTGACGTTGAGTCATCGTCGTTGGTGGCGATAAAACTTTTATAGCTCGCAAGAGGCTTTGTGAGTATGCACCCCAACTTTATTGAACACGGCGCTGCTGCTATGGAACCCAGCAAAAAGCCACTCAACGTCCTCATCAAACAACTGCACGGAAACATAGAAGTCGTCCTAAAGAACGGCTGTGAATACAAGGGCAAGATGATTAAAGTCGACGGGCACATGAACATCCTGCTTGAAGGCGCAACCGAGTACAAAGACACTCAGATGCTTACCAACTACGGCAACGTCTTGCTTCGCGGAAACAACGTCTTGTACATCGTTCTCGATGCAACAAGGCATTAGTTGCCCAATTTTTCAGTTTTTCCTGAGACGAATTCGAACGCATCCTTCAGGCTAACGTTAATCCTGAATTTGCGGACAAAATAGTCTAGAACATTTTTGACATCTCGTTCCAGCAGTTCTTCCGCGTTTGGATGGCTTCGCGGAACAGACTGTGGCCAATCTATGATTAGTATGTGCATATCTGGCTTTACGATTACGTTGTAGTCGCTTAGGTCTCCGTGTACCATGCCCGCTTCCAAGAATGCTTTGCGAACATTAGTCATGATCTCTTCAAAAACGGCTCTTGGTTTCTTGAGCACTCTCCAGCGGCTTAACATGCCGCCTTCGATGACGCCCATTACGATGACGTGGCGGTTGTGAAAAATCGGTTGGGGCACCGCGACTCCTTTGGCGTAAACTTTCTCCAGAGCTTCGTACTCTTTTTCGGCTGCTAGGCGTGATTGAAGTAGCCAACCGGCTCGGTCCAACATGTAGCCGCGTTTTCGCCGGGTCTGTCGGAAGCTTACTCTGCCTAGTCGATGAAACTTGACTGCTACCCGTGTGCCTTTTGGGTCTAATGCATCAAAAACATCTGCTTCTTTTCCAACGCCAAGAGGTTTTCCGAAAGCAGCCAAAATGTCCGCGCCTACGAGAGAGTTAATTGCTAGGCAGTCGTACCCTGAGTAGTTTAGGGTGTAGCCTTCGTATCCGCCTCGCATGCGGTAGACTAGGCCCAGCTTATCTAGTCTGCTTAGTTCGAAGTCGACTCGGTCTTTGGGTAGTTTTGAGTGTTTTGTGATTTGTTCTTTGGGAACGTATTCGCGGCTGGTCATACCTGTCTCTATTAGTTGCAGAATTCGGAGGTCTTCTTGTTCAAGTTCGCGGAAAACTGCGACGGCGACGTCTGCGGATGACATACAGAAGAATTATTACTTCAAAGTTAATAAGGGATAGAAGTTATAGTTGAGTATTCCTTATATGCGCTATAGTAGATTAAAATTCGAAGCTTAAGGAACGTTTCGGTCTCGAATTTGGAGAAGGGTCAGTAAAATTGTCGTCAGATCAGGAGAACGTCTCGAAAATTCTGTCAGTTCTCTCCCATAAGATACGGCGAGAGATATTGATGATTCTGCATCAGAAAGGCGAAGCCAGCTTTACAGACCTGATGAAAGCATTAGAGGTCGATACTGGCAAACTTAGTTTTCACATTCGTTCGCTTTCTATTTTCTTGGAGCAAACAGAGTCGGGTAAGTACAAGCTTAACATGGCTGGAAAGGATGCTGTTAGAGTCATTATGGATGTGGAGTCTTGGGCGGAACTTGCGAGTTTGGACAAGAAAACGTCCCAGCTTCCTTTGGCTAGTTTCAAGAGGCGAGCCGCTGCGTTTCTCGTTGATTTTGGTATTATGCTTATTTTTTCCGTGCCTGTCCTTCTTCCGGGTCAGCTAACCGCCCCTGTTGGCCTTATAATAAAAGTTACATTAGCCACTTTGTACATGTTGTTTGCGACTGCAGCTATTCTTTGGATATACTCAACTATTCTTGAGGGTTTCAGCGGTCAAACTGTTGGTAAGCGGGCTTTGGGATTGACTGTTGTCCGTGTTGACGGAAAGAAGATAGATTATGAGCATGCTGCTGTTAGGAACTTTGGCAAGGTTCTGTTGCCTTTTGATCTTGCGTTTGGGTATACTCTGAATGATCCAAGGTTCATACGTTATTTTGACAAGTTTGCGGGAACAACTGTGTTAGAGTTGCGTAAGAGAGCTCCTTCAGAAACTGTAGCGGAGCCTCAAGAGCCTGAATCAGCTCAGAAAACAGCCGAGCCCACAACTTGAGCCATCGTTGATATCCTTATATGCATTGTTGCGCAGAAAATAGCTGCATGAGGTTTTGAGGCATGCTATTACCGGTTATTGGGGAGTTTACTTTAGCCAGCGTTTTGGCGTTCGCCATTGGGCTGGTCGTAATTTGGATAATTGTCACCATTCCGGTGTACATTATCGCCAAGTTTTTCATGCCAAAAGCCTCGTTAAGAGACGCTTTGGTTGCAACAATATTTGGTCCCTTGGTCTACGTAATAACTCTCTTTGCAGCAGATTATTTGCTGGCAGCAGTGATTGGAGTTTTCGGCTACATTTTGGCGATTGCTTTTGCCTTCATAGCTTGGGTTTGGATTTTTAAAATAAGCTTCAGAACCGGTTGGTTAAGAGGGCTTGTCATAGCTTTGCTTGCTATTGTTGTGTTCGCGTTCTTGAGTTATGTTTTCGGTTTCTTTTTGGGTTTAATGGTTCCGACGCCTTTCTTCCCTGTATTCTAAGAAGGGGATATTTGGTTTCAAGGTTAGGTGCCTTTGTAGATGGGGGCGCCTTTTAGTGCGTCCATTACTTCTTGGACTTGAAGTGTGTTTAGGGCGCATG
>DATJPJ010000192.1:0-2628 GCA_035506455.1 Candidatus Nanoarchaeia archaeon | reverse complement strand
ACTCGATAAAAGAGACACTATCATCAAACGCGCCATAAACGAGGGCCTATGGGAAAGTATCCCCGGCGTCAGCATGCAAACTTGGCTAAAACTCGCTGAACACATAAGGGAAGAACAAGCCGCAAAAATTGACACAGTCGTCACCACCGACATTCACCGCCTAATCCGAATGAACGGCACTCTCCACGGCAAAACAGGACTCAAAAAAGCAGAGTTTCCAGCCAAGAACCTCGAAGACTTCGATCCATTCACTGAAGCAGTAGCTTTTAAAAAGGGCAGGGTGAAAGTGTTGGTGTCTGATGCGCCAGAGTTTAGGATGAGTGGGGAGACGTTGGGTCCATACAAGAACCAAACGGTTGAATTACCAATTGCAGCCGCAGTATTGCTTATCTGTAAAAGAAGAGCTCAGGTGGTACCCTAAATGTACAATGAACTCTACGCAGCTTGGCGACGGGAAATCGATGACCCCACCTTGGGCGGGTTGCCGCCGGATTTTTACACTAAAATCGCCGAATACCTAGGCCACATAAACGAGGACAAAAGCGCAATAGACAAAAAATCTGTTAAAGTCGCCCTACTTGAGCACGAAGCGCATAATGTGCAACGGATGCTTGAAGAACTACTGGACATGCGTTACAAGAAAATTCTAAAAACAATCACTAAACTCCAAAAAGTTCCAATTGAACTGTTAACAAAAGAAGAAACGGAAATGTGCAAAAGCTTTGCAAACTTCGCAAACGCTTACCAACAATTCTCCAAAAACCTCCTAAAAGGGCAACAGCCCCCCATCACCGTCACAGTAATCCAATCCCCCATGGCTCAACTAGTCGAAACGCCCAAAACAGAAATCAAGCCCCAAATTCACGTCACACAAAAACGGTTGACACTGAGGTTTACAAAAGCGATTCCAGCCATAATGGGCGCCGACATGAAGTCTTATGGACCATTTAAAGCTGAAGATGTAGCTTCTTTGCCTGCTTTGAACGCACAAATTTTGATCAAGCAGGGTTTAGCCGTTTTAATTGAGGTTTCCTGATTTTCCGCCAAGCAACCGTTGTTGCAATGATGATTATTGGGTAGAAGACTATCCAGGCCATGGCGTATAGAGGCCCATAGTAGAAGTGGAAATCGCTAACCTGCAATGAGTCTGTGCCATACTGCACGCCGAGGGTGAATATTGTTGCAATGCGCAAAACGTTGATTAAGTAAGTTATGGCAGCGCCGAAGGCGAAATAGCCGATTTTTATTTTCCAAGAAATGCTCATTCTCTTTAGGAAAAGCAGAGCCACCGCCGTAAAGATTAACAGACTCTCGATGCCTGCGCAGGGCCAAGCAATTGCGAACGTTGCTGTTCCAGCTGAGTTTGAAACGGTCAACGTAGGCATCCCTGTCAGGGTGTCAGTTCCTGGAACAGTTGTGTAACCTATCCAGCCCAACACGCTTGCAGCTAAAGACGCGGTTGTTGGAACCAGTAACTGAAAAGGAGTGAATTCGCCGTATGGAAACACGTTGTCGATTGTGTAGAGTAACCCAACCAATGCCACGAAGAGGGCGGGTAAGGCAAAGCCGGTTAAGCCCTGTTTGCCAAAAGCGGAATAAACTATTATGAGGAATAGGGCTGAGAACACTAGGTATTCTATGGCAAGGGGCATCGAATTTGCCCATGCGACCCCACTTTGTAGGGATAAGGTTGTTATGGCGGTGTTTAAGCCCAGATAATACTCTGCTACTATGTATATCGTTGGAAGAGCCAAAGCGATTGCATAAGCGAGCATTCTCACCCTGTTTAGGAGGTTAATTTTTGTTTTGATGGTTTCCCAACTGAGAATAAATTCTAAGGCGATTAGCCAGATGAAAAACAGTTGGAATGTTCTGCCCTTCCACATCAACTGAAAAGAATCCTGGACCGAAACATTGTAGGGCTCCATCGGGTTGAGTAGAAACAGCAGAGCCAACGGAACAAAGAATGCAACCAAAGGCAGTAACTTGAGCAGGTATGATGTGTATTGCGTGGTTTTGGTTGGAGCAGCTTCGTTCAAGCCGAACACAACCATAACTCATGATGCCTCTGTTAAAAAACCATGTGTTCTAAGACCACAAAAGATCTGGGAAGACAGAAGAGGAAAGATGTAAAGAAAACAGGACGTTTAGCTGTATTCTCTAAACGTGTAATTACATTTGGTGCAACGCAGAAACTGGGTTGAAGACTCGTCTGCACCTCGAGTTTGCACTTGCCATACGTAAGCCGTGTTATTACCGCATTTGGGGCATTCAATATGCACAGTTGGTAGAGTGCTTAGTTTCTGTTCTTCTTTACCTATAACAGCTACGAACTGCTGTGGGTTATGTTGGATTATTTTGGGAGCCACTTTCTGCTCGGCGTTGTCCACTTCGGGTTTTTTGTAGCCACATTTAGGGCAAGCAAGAACTAAGGCTGCTTCTTTTCCGCTCTTGGATTTTTTTGGTTCAAGACGGGAACCGCATTTTGGGCAAAATTCCATAGGTCAGTACTCATCCCATTTGGGGGATTTCCTTATCATAGTCGCTTTTATACTTTTTCCAATTTAACCTGTTTAAGATGATATTCCGGAAGCTACAAGATGAGCAACACGGAGGGGTTCAGGCAAA
>DATJPJ010000191.1:0-2150 GCA_035506455.1 Candidatus Nanoarchaeia archaeon | reverse complement strand
AGCAAAACTGCGCTTTCCCTTGTCTTTAGCAGAAACGCGCTCCTACCAACTTCTTGGGCACCGCCAAGCACTGTTAGGCGGACGTCGCCAACGTCGTATGTTTTTGGTCGGAATATGCGTTCTCCGATGGTTCGCAGAATTCTCTCGCGTTCTTCGCTCTCTGAATGCAGATAGTGGCGCATGTTAGTAACGATTTTGCTTTTTATAGGAGGACTACGAAGAACATGCGGGCGCCATTTGGTTTTCTTAATAATCTCTTGCAGAACAATGCCGTTTCTGCCTATGACCAACCCTGGCTTTTTTGTTTCGATAATGATTTCGCCCAAAGAAGGGTCGAAGTTAATGTCTGTAATTTCTGCTTCTTTAGCTATAAGTTCACGGGTAATCTTTTCTGCTTCAACTTCAGGCATGCGAACGGAGGGATCAGGTCGAACGACGATGCGTTTGCGGATAACACCAACAATTTCAGCTATGACGCTACTTTGCTCGACCAATATTTCAGGTTTTTTTGTGTAGATCGCAAGCATCGGGCCTTCATATTCGATGCGGGTGACTTCGGCCTCTTGGGGAACTTTCCGAAGAATGTATTGGGTTACTTCAACTTTGTCTTTGTCTTGCTGCATACGTGCCAAAATTATTAACTTCCTTTGCTCAAAAGCTCCTTCTTCTCGTGGTCAGAGAGTTCCTTGTAGCCTTTTTTGTTTATGACAATAATGTTGTAATTGTTGCCGCTGGCGATATCGCGTTTCATGGCAGCGTTGACTGCTCTGGCAATTATCGGCAACGCTTCTTGGACCGACATACCTTCCTTGAACTTATCTTCGAGAACTCCGATGGCTAGAGGTGAGCCCGAGCCAGTGCTCGTCATTTTTTCCTCAGTTAAACTACCAAACGGATCCAAATTGTACAGGTGTGGTCCTGTATCGTCAACTCCACCGACGAGGATTTGTGCCATCAAACCTCTTGCACTGAAAAGGAGGTTGCTGGTCATTCGTGCCGCGGCAGAGATGGGCATGGGTCTATTCAGGTTTATTCGATAAAGCTGGGCGTTAGCCGTTATGATGTCAATGACTTTCTGGGCATCGGCGACGCTGCCGGCGATTGTCATGCCAATATGATCGTCAATCTTGTATACCTTCTTTCCCTGCTTATGCGCCACGAAGTAACCCATGGTTACTCTTGTGTCTGAAGCTAAGATTACGCCGTCTTTGCAGACGACTCCGATTGTAGTTGTTCCTTTTAGGACTAGTTGATTAGTTGCATTATTGCTTATTGCCATTTGGTTTGTCTCCCTAAAACGGTTATATATCAGAATTCTCGTGCGGAACGGAATTCTCACTATAGGAAGTAGCACCATGTATTCACTTTCATGGGATTTATTAATATTTCGTTCGAATGTTCTGGTAACTTTTCGGTTGAAATTGATTCGAAACCAATGATATTTAACGAATTTTAAATTCAAGGTCATTGGAGAAAATGTCTTCCTACTGATTTGTTCATTAGGTTTACATTATTTCGTAAAGAATTCTTTTTAGTATTGTTGCCCCATGTTTCATTTTCAACTTCTTCTCGCCGAGTCTTGCTCTATATTTAATCGGAACCTCAATAACCTCAAACCCTTGCTTGCTCACTTGACTGTTTAACTCAACTTCAACGTCAAATCCCTTAGACTTCATAACCCATTTTTTAAGTATGGTCGCACGAACTACTCGCAGCCCAGTTAATGGATCTTTCAAATCTACCCCATTAAGGAAGTTGTGCGCAAAAGCCAAGAGTCTATTTCCGTAATAGAACCGATTTCGAAAAGAATCTTTCTCCGACTGCCCATTAAACCGGTTTCCACAAACCATTCCAACGTTCGGCATTCGATCGAGAATTTGAATCATTTCCGGCAAATAACCCGCTGGATAAGTGTAGTCTGCATCGGTTATAATTACGTACTTGACATCCTCGTCGATAAGTTTAATTGCTTTTGACAAAGCATCTCCTTTGCCTTTGCCATCTTGAAAGATGACTTCCGCCCCATATGTTTTAGCGACTTCCACTGTTTTGTCCTTGCTATGGCCATCTATCACTATGATGTGTTGTGCATGTATGTGTTCCGAAATTTCTAATATTGTGGCGCCTACGCCCTCTTCTTCATTAAGAGC
>DATJPJ010000190.1:0-5829 GCA_035506455.1 Candidatus Nanoarchaeia archaeon | reverse complement strand
GTGATACAATAAAACGTTCTGGGTACACATTATGCGATGCGAAGTCTGCGGGCACAGAATCCGTGATGCCCCTCAACGTGTCATTATCGAGGGTGCCAAGCTGACTGTTTGTGTTGAATGCGCCAAGCACGGCAAGGGAACATGGGAACCTGTTAGACCTGATGCCGCTCCTAGACCGACGGTAATTAGTCCTGGGGTTCAAGTTCAGGGTCCCATCCAAATCAGAAAGAAAGTTATCACTGCCCGCGTGGACACTAGCCAAGAACTCGTAGAGAATTTCGCGGAAGTCATTCGTGATGCCCGAGAGCACCTAGGGTACAGCCACGAAGATTTGGGCAAGAAAATTAACGAGAAAGAATCTGTTCTTAGAAAAATCGAAACCCATAAGATGCCGCCAAATGATCAGCTTGTCTCCAAATTGGAACATACTCTCAAAATTAAGTTGCTAATTCCGGTTGCCGAGGAGAAAGTGTCTATCCCCAAAGCTGCGAACCGTGAGTTTACTTTAGGTGACGCCATAAAAATTGACAAGAAGGCGAAGGGAGAGTAACCGCCCAGACGAAAGCCATCATAGTGCAGCGTCGTCTAAATCGTGAAGAGTCAAATTTGGCCGAGCTTAGAAGTCTAGTGGAATCAGCGGGTTACACTGTTGTAGGAGAGATGGAGCAGACCCGACGGGCTGATGCGCGCTATCAGTTGGGTATGGGTAAAGTTGAAGAGCTTGCAGATCTAGTCAAGCAAACTGGCGCTGAGAAAGTTATTTTTGACAACTCTCTTCGAACAATTCAAGCTTACAATTTGGCTGCAGCGACTCATGTTGAGACCATTGACCGATTTCAGCTGATTCTGGAAATCTTCACCAAGCGGGCAACGACTACAGAGGCGAATCTACAAATTCAGCTTGCCACATTGAGAAACGAGCTTAAACATGCGAAGGAAAAAGTTCGGCTTTCTAAGAGGGGTGAGCAGCCAGGATTCATGGGTATAGGTGTCTATGAGGCTGATGTTTACCGTGAAGCCATAAAACGGCAAGTGCATACGATACAGCAGAAACTTAAACATATTCGAGAGAAGCGGATTCTTCACAGGGAGAGAAGAACAGAACTCGGGTTTTACTCAATATCTCTGGCTGGGTATACTAATGCGGGAAAGAGTTCGCTTTTCAATGCCTTAGCTGAAGAAACTGCTGTGGTGAATAATGCGTTGTTTACGACGCTTTCAACGACGACTCGGCTCATTGAGTTTTCTAGGCGCAGATTTCTTTTGACTGACACGGTGGGTTTTGTGGAGCGGTTGCCGCTGACTTTGATAGAGGCTTTTCATTCTACGCTTGAGGAAACGATTTATTCCGACTTGATAATTTTGGTTTTAGACATCAACGAGCCTATCGAAACTATTAGAAAGAAAAATCTGACTTGTCAGCAAACGATAGATCGTATTGGAGCCTCGGGTGTTCCCGTTATAACTGCGCTCAATAAAATCGACAAGCTATCAGAAGAGGATGCAAATCGGAAACTCGAAGAATTGAAAGATGAGACGAAGAACCCGATTCTTGTTTCTGCAAAAAAACGGACAAATCTAGAGTTGTTAAGAACGGAAATTCTGAGGAAACTGGAGGGTTACGTTCAAGTTTCTATTTGCGTTCCGATGACAGGCACAACCATGTCGTTGGTTTCCTGGGTTCATAAAGGGGCAGATGTGAAAAAGATAAACTATGTCGAGCACTCTGTGCAGGTTGAATTAGAGGCCAATCCAGAGTTTGCTGAGAAATTGAAAAAACGTGTGGAGGACCTCGATGGTAAAGTCGAAATCCGTGTTAAGCCCAAGTGAGGATGCGACTGAGGTGCCTAATCAGGAAGTTGTCGTTCTCAGATGGGGTCATCGTCCTCAACGTGACGTTCGGTTGACGACGCATGTGGCTTTAGCCTCGCGGGCTTTGGGTGCTTCGGGGTTTGTTCTTTCCGATGTGGCTGATGAGCACCTTAAGGAAACCGTTGAGAAAATTGTGGCTAGCTGGGGTGGCAGCTTTTCTTTTGCGATGGGTGCGAAGTGGAAAAATGTGGTGCGCGATTGGCGAGCTGGCGGTGGTGTGGTTGTTCATTTGACTGCTTACGGGGAAAATGTTCAGAATAGTGATGTTTTGGAACGAATTAGGAAGACTGGAAAACCTGTGCTGGTCCTCGTTGGAAGTCAGAAGGTGCCCCGAGAGTTTTACTCGCCTGAATTCTCTGATTTTAACGTTGCAGTTGGAAATCAGCCTCATTCTGAGTGCGCAGCGCTGGCAATTTTTCTCGATCGCTTTTTCTTAGGGAAGTCTTTGGGTAAACCTTTCGAAAACGCCAAGCTGCATATCGTTCCGCAAGCTCGTGGCAAGAAAATCGAGTAGTATGTAGATTTTGTCGTTAAATTTAAGAAGAGTTTTATTGGACGAATGTGCAGTATTAAGGTTGTAAAAGGAACCAGACTATGTTATCAACCATCGATGACGCTACTTTGATGAAGGTTGCTTCTTCTTTAGGGGAGGAGGAGGCTGTTAAGCTAATTGAGTATCTCAAGAACTTAGATGAAATCACGGATGACGAAATCGCTGGAAAGACAGGAATAAGGCTGAATTCAGTCCGTAAAATTCTTTACAAGCTCTATGATCACTCTCTGGTCAGCTTGCGTCGAACTCGTGATCCTAAAACAGGCTGGTTCATATTCCATTGGAAACTGCAGCCTGACCAGTTAGAAGGTTTTATTTTGAGCCAGAAGCGACGTGTCCTTGAAAAACTTAACGTCAGACTCGAGTATGAGTCAGCTCATGACTTTTATTACTGTAACACGCCGGGGTGCAGGCGCGTTACTTTTGAGGAAGCCGTGGAAGCCGTTTTTCATTGTTCGGCTTGCGGGAGACCCTTGGTTCATTTTGAAAATGGATTCATGATTGATAAACTCGGAGAAAAGGTTGAACAGCTCAGGAAGGAACTGGGTGAGTAGCCCGCTTCCTTCTCGGGAGCAAGCATTAGCACTTTTGAAGTCGAATCATTGTTCACCGAAGGTTATATCCCACTGCAAGGCAGTGTCCAAGTTGGCGGTTGAAACGTCAAAAACGCTCCAAAAGAGAGGTTTTACCGTCAATGTTGAACTCGTGGAGGTTGGAGCATTATTGCATGATATTGGGCGCTCAAAAACCCATTCTGTTAATCACGCGTTAGCAGGAGCTGAAATTGCCCGTTCTGCAGACTTGCCAGAACCGGTGATCCGCATCATCAAGAGGCATGTCGGCGGCGGCATCACGACCAATGAAGCGAAGGAACTCGGCTGGCCCGAAGACAATTACATGCCAGTTGCTTTGGAAGAGAAAATCGTCTCCTACGCTGACAAACTCGTCGAAATTACCGACGAGCTTGTTCCTATTGAAGAAACCATCACGAAGTTCCAAGAACGCGGTTTGCTTGCTTCCGCGGAGCGGGTCAGACAAATTCATGATGAAATAACTCAAATGTGCGGTGAAAAATCGTGACGAACTTAACCTTGATGACTAGAATCTACAATTCGCACCAACTAAGACAAATGGATACAATCATAGCCGACTTAATTGAGGGTCTTGACGTTCAAGTGGCAGTTATTGGCACCTTGGCAAACCGCTGGGTCCAAGTCGAAGTTTCAGGCGAAGATGAGGGAATAGCCACGAAACTTTTTGAACGCGATATGGGTTTTTGCCCAGTCAAGTTGGCAAATGTGAAGAAATTTGCGTCCCTCAAAGGCTATTTAGTTGGTTTCGAGAAAAACAAAGAAGAGCTTACTTTGGATATAGGCGTTGTCGAGCCGGTGCCCGTTCACGCAGTAATTCCGCTCAAGCATCTGCAGACGAACCTTGCAGGTGGAACAAAACTTTTGCTTAACCAGCTCGGAGAGATGTGGGGATTTTCCGACAATTTACCGATGCAAATCAAAGTTCTAAATGTTAACGCTGGCGAGAATCAAGTGGAGGCTCAACTGCAGGATTCTCAACTCAAAATGTTCGAGCGTTGGCGTGATTCACTTCTAGACAGGCTTCTCGTTGTCGGTGCTTCACGCGCTGAAGTTGACGAAGCCATCTTGCAAGGTGGCATAGACCGCGACGTCATCGAAGTCGAAGACCTCGGAACTTTTGAGCACGCGTTGGTTTGCAAATTAGGTACCGACGCAGCAGGTCTGATTGGCGCAATCGGTAGAATGCTTCGAAAAGCAAAATTTACAGTTTTCAACCCAAAGCGAATTCCACGCGCCTGGGCAAGCGGTTAGCTGCAAGAAATTGTGAAAATTTCGCTGCTAGTCTTCAATGTTGTGTAAAGACTCGAGGGCTTTGGCAAGCTGTTGTGCAACGGTAGAATCCAGTTTCTGGTTTTCCTCAAGATTCTTGACTGGAGTATTGCGTGCCATGCAGCAACGTGTATGCCTCATTTGTTATAACAATATCCTTTGCGGGCACTTCGAACTTCGAAGAGGTGCTAATTTTCTGAGTTTGTGTTTTAACAAATTGGACAAGTTTTGGTGCAGATGTGGATACTGTAATTGACAGTTTATCTTAATTTTTTCCATGACTAGTGTCCAAAGCGCTTTTTCTGGAAGAATGGTCTGTTACAGGTTTTTCTCGAAATCGGTGACTTTGCGCTTTGGCAGTGTTTTCATTTTTTTCCTGTGAGGATCACCCACGAGTAGCTTTCTTCTCTGAAATATTTCTTTGCAGTTTCCATTATGTCCTGTGAAGATAATTGGTTGATTCGGTTGAGGTAGTTTTGAATGGCTCTGGCGTTTCTGTAGTGAATTTCACTGTCTGCCAATAGTATGGGTAGTTCATGAGAGTCATCGATTGTGCGGTAGTGGTTTGCAATCAGTAGGTTCTTGCTTTTTTCCAGTTCACTTTGTGGAACTAGTTCGGTTTTGAGTTTTTCCAGTTCACCCTGGATTATGGATTGAGTTTGTTTTAGCGAGTTGGGTCTAACGGCACAGTCTATGGCGAAGAAGCCGTAGTCTAAGCCTGAAAGGTTTATTGCTGCCAAGTCATAGGTGAGCGCTCTTTTTTCTCGAAGTTCCACGAATAGTCGGGCGCTTTCTCCTGTTCCCAAAACTGAGTCAATAAGGTCCAACGCTGGCACATCAGGGTCGTTTGCTGGGACAGTTCTGAAACCACAGCAAATGTAGGCTTGATTTATGCCTGACCTCTCAATTTTTGTTTTCTTCTTGGGGTTGCCTTCTTCTGGGTTTATGGGGCGTCTTGAAATGGCGGACTTGTTCTTTTGGCATGCAAACTCGTTGAGGACCGCCTCTTTGTCATTGTTTGAAAAGTTGCCTGTGAGAATCAGTACCATGTTTTCTGGTACGTAGTATTTTTGGTGGCTCTGCTCTAGCTGACTAATCATTAGCCGTTTTATTGTTTTCTTTGTGCCTGCGATCGGGTTTCTTACAGGATGCGTCTTAAAGATGGTTTTGAGTAAGGTTTCCATGATTTTGTCGTTTGGATCGTCTGAGGCTTCGGCTATTTCATTGAGGATAACCTTTCTTTCTATCTCCGCTTTTTCTTTTTCAATTTTCGAGTCGAACAGGAGCTCCGAAAGGATTTGGGATGTTTGAGCAATTCTTTCAGGAAAGACGTCTACTTTCGTGAAGGTGCATTCTGATGATGTTTCAAAATAGGATGCCCCGCCGAGCTTTTCGATTTTGTGGTGAAGCTTGATTCTTTTCTGAGACCCGCCTACGAGCATGTGTTCTAGAAAGTGTGCTGTGCCGATGTTTTCAGGGGCGTCGTCGTTTGAGCCGTATTTGATGGCGACGGATAGTTGCGCGGTCATTGCAGATGATTTT
>DATJPJ010000189.1:0-2098 GCA_035506455.1 Candidatus Nanoarchaeia archaeon | reverse complement strand
CTTGAGAGCGTTATACATTCGGGTTTGAAGGCCCCAGAGTTCGATGAAGCCTTTCGAGTATGATTGGTTGAACGAGGTTTTGATGTTGTAGTCTGCCAGGTCCATGCTGTATAGCGAGAAAGGTGATGAGCGTCCAACGACTTGTAGCGAGCCTTTGAAGAGTTTCAGTCTAACTTCGCCGGTCACGTTTTCATTTGACTTATTGATGAATGCGTCTAGGTCATCCTTAAGCGGATCGAGCCACAATCCGGCATAGGCTAAGAAGACCCATTGGGCGTCTACTTGTGCTTTGAAGAGGACTTCGTGTCGGGTTATGACTAGCTTTTCCAGGTCTTTATGGGCTTCGAGAATAATTGTTGCTGCAGGGCATTCGTAAACTTCGCGGGATTTTATACCGACGAGGCGGTCTTCAATATGGTCTATGCGTCCGACCCCATGCTTGCCCGCTATGTCGTTCATAGCTTGTATGAGGTCTAGTGGTTTCATTTTTTTGCCGTTAACCCCGACGGGTACGCCTGCCTCAAATTGAATGGTGACGTATTCTGGTTTGTCGGGAGCTTTGTCGGGTGCAACAGTCCAAAGGTACGCGTCAGCGGGAGGTTCTTGATTGGCGTCTTCAATTTCGCCGCATGAAATAGATCTCCCCCAGATACTGGCGTCTATGCTATACTTCTTTGCAGCGTCTGAGACTTCAATGCCTTTAGCTTTGGCGTAGGCAATTTCCTCGTCTCGAGTCAAGCCCCAATCGCGTACTGGAGCGAGAATGGTTTTGTCGGGAGCAAGAGAGCCTAAAGTCACGTCGAAACGGACTTGATCGTTCCCTCTGCCCGTGCAGCCATGCACTAAGCCCATAGCGCCTTCTTTCTCGGCGATCTCCACCATTTTCCTTGCGATTAGGGGACGGCTAAGGCTAGTGCTTACTGGATACTTGCCTTCATAGAGCGCATTCGCTTTGATTGAGGGAAAAATGTAGTCTGTCACGAATTCGTTTTTCGCGTCTATGGAATAGTGTTTCAGGACGCCAAGTTTCTTGGCTTTTTCCGCCGCTCCGACCAAGTCTTCTTGTTGGCCGACATCGACTGTGACTGTTATAACATCAGCGTTAAGTTTTTCTTGAAGATATTTGATGATGACGGATGTGTCGAGTCCGCCGCTGTATGCTAAGACATACTTTTCGCCCATTTTTTGCTCGCCTTTTTTTTAATCCTGAATTGTTTCCCTTACCTTGCAGGCAGCATTTTTAAACTTTACGACTACATTGTAACATAACAAGCTTTAAGTGTCCCAAATGATACTTTTTTGGTCCATGCCAACCACTGCTCAAAATGTTCGAACGTATCTGCGCAACAAACCTTACCTTTTGGAGGCTCTCGAAAAAGGCATCGTCAACCTTAGCGAGCTAAGCCGTCAAATTCAGGAAGAACTCAAAACAGGCAACACCACCGCCACTAAGGCCGCATTGCGCCGTTTCTCCCAAGAACTTCAAAAACATAAGCAAAAACGGGAAGAGAAAGTTCTGCAAATTCTAAAACGCAGTGTAATCGCCGTTTACGATCGCAAAGCGGTCATAATAACTGCTAAGGAAATTTCTGCCAAAAATGGTATGAAAGTTGACTTGCCAGATAAGTTCGTGTACCTTTTAGACAGGGCAGACTTGCCCGAACGGGTTAGTACCCTTATCAAGCATGACAATTGCACGATGATCGTTGTTAACTCTCCGGAAGAGCTGGAAGCCACCATCGGAGTCGTTTCGTTCTTGACCACGCTGTTGGCGGAACAAAGCGTAAACATTGTGGAGTTCATTTCCTGTTGGACTGAAACTATAATTGTTGTTGATAAGAAAGATAGCCTCAAAACCTATGAAGCTCTTTCTAATCTTGTCGGATAGACGTTAAGGAAGCGAAGAACATTAATTAGAATTGAAGTAGAATTATGAGCAGCCTGAGATGGAAACATGTCACCACTAAGCCAAATCACCTTGAGAGCGCCTGCTACCTGCGCTAATCTAGGGCCAGGGTTCGACGTTTTTGGCTTAGCACTTGAACAACCATGTGACAATTTGAACCTATCACTTTTACCAACCGGAGTTAAAATTAGA
>DATJPJ010000188.1:0-16826 GCA_035506455.1 Candidatus Nanoarchaeia archaeon | reverse complement strand
CGACTTTCATGAATACACCTGCGCCGAATCCTGCAATGCCCGAATTCTGGCAAAACTTGGAGAAACTAATCACATCAAACCTCAAGCAAGGCACGTCATTTGGCAGCGGTGGTGGTGGGGGGGGACTCATTCGCACTATTGGAAGAGCCTTGGAAGCGGCAGGGGCAGGGGCTCAAGGCAGAGCGCCAGCCTATCTTGAGCAAGAGAGAATGCAGAAAGAACTTGAGATGAAGCAAGCGGAGCTTCAATCTTCAAGGCAGAACCTTGTTTATGCACAAGAAATGGAAAATAAACGCGCACAAGCAGCACAAGATGCTGCATCTGCTAGACAAGATGCGACAAATAAAGCAGAAAACGCACGGCAAAAGGAAATGATAGCTGCAAATTCAAAGAATAAAGACGACATAATTGCAGCAGATAATGCCAGAAACGAAGCGACTATTGCGGCTGAAAATGCCAGAGCAAAGGAAAATAATGCAGCCGAAATTAATAAACAGATTCAGGAACAGAATTTCAGAATTACTCATCCTTACCTCTATGGTCAGGGGGGAGCGCCAATAAGGTAAAAGAAATGGCTGATAACGATACATCATACGAGCAGCAAGCATTAAATGAAGCTGCTCAAAAAGTTAACAACTCCACCTTAGATAACGCAACTTCGCAGCTTAATCAGAATTTGCAAAGCAAAGGAATTACACCAGTTGCAAGAAGCGAATCAGCAGCGCAGACTAACTTTGATACAGGGCCAATTCCTGATTACATACCAACAACTACACCACATGGAATCCCGTTAAGCGACGCCGATAGAAGACAGCAATGGAAAAACCTTCAAGGTCCGTATGGCAGAATAGTTTCTGGAACAGTTGGAGCACTTGAAGCCCTTCCCGGAGTAAAAGCAGCAGAAAAATGGGGTTCCACTCCAGAGGCACAAAAATCTACTCAGGATATTAAGAACCTTTATCCCGGTGCTGCCAAAATTGGAAACCTTGCCTCAACTATTGCACAAATGTTCATCCCTTTCGGAAATGTTGTTAAGGGAACCTCACTTGGTCCCAAAATAGCTAATCTTGCTATCAATGCTGCCCCGCAAGCGGTTGGCGGTGCTTTAGATGTTGGCGCCGAAACGGGAAACCCCTGGGAAGCACTAGGAACTGGTGCTATCAACGAAGCAGCAGGTATAGGCGGTGGTCTTCTTGCTTCAAAAGTTCTTGGAATGATGAAAAGAGGAGTAAGCGGAAAATATCTTGCTTCTGTGGGAGCTTTGCCGACAACCGTAAAACAAGAAATTGCACGTTTAGGAGGTAGTCCAGAAGAAGCGGAAACTGCTTGGATTAAGTTCATTCATGATAACCATCTAACAAACCCGGAAGCGATAGAAAGATTTTCAGCGAAAATGGATAAAAAATTCAAGACCGTTGATGATATTTGGAAAGCGAAGAATCTGAAGTTATCTAATATACAAGATCAATTAATTAACAATCCAGATATTCAAGAATACATTTCTACAGGTAGAATAGCTCCAGAACAAGTTCAAAGCATGATAGATAATTTTGACAGGGCTTCTTCATATTCAGGAGGAATAAATAAAGTCTTGAATCCCGCAATCAAGGGAATATCAAGCACTAACCTAAACGAAGAAGCAGCAGGTCAGGTTGCAAAAATCATCAAAAATAGTGCCGATAGGTATGTTTTTGATAGTGCCCCAGAGATTGCTGGACTTCGCAGAGATTATTTATTTGGTGCTGGATTGAAAGAAAATCTAATCAGAGAAATGGGAAGAAAAGCAAGACCGAACACCGTAGGTTCTATTCTAGGAGTGAGTGCTCCGCTTGCTGGAGCCGCTTCCCCATACATTCAAGGTGCTATACAAGGCGAAGATATTAGTGACCCTGAACTTGCAAGAAAAGCTATCAACAGAGCCGCGCTTTTAGGAGCACCTTGGTTAGTTGGAAGAGGTGGCTATCGGCTTACTCAAGTACCAAGTACTAGCTTTGGACCATTTGGGGCAAGAGTTGGTGCTGGAATTGCAAATCAAATTATGAATAAGTTTGCACAAGCTGCGCAACCGACACCGGCACATTCCACGCAGCCAGTGCAAACTCCTGCTCAAACTCAGCAAATCAATCAAACAGCAGCACCTATTCAACAGCAGGTGCAAACTCAGCCACAGGCATCCCAATTCTCCGAAGACGAAATGAAGACGAAATTTCAGAATGCTCTACAAATTCAATGGGGAGCAGGAGCCCCAAAAATTGGTGACCCGCAATTCGATTACTATTACAAGCAGCAAGCACTAGCAACAAATAACTTTGACCCAACGAATCAAATAACTTGGAAAGTATATTACCCGAATGATCCAAGGCGACAAAACAACGCTTATCACTCGGCATTATTGGCAAGTCAAGTATCCCCTGACGATATTCTAAGCGCCATGAAGTCAACCACATTCTCTTCAGGAGCAAGAGATATTATTTCTTCCTATGCGGGGCAAAGTGAAGAAAAGACTAATTTTGATAATGTTTCAGCGCTTGCGGCTCCATTCTTTCATAAAGGCGAAGGGGAGGAAATGACAGTGGCGGAAAAGAAAGCATTTAAACAGATGCTAGTAAATGCTAATCAGCAAAAAACTAACGAAGACAAGCTCAATTACTTTGTTAGGGAGTTATCCTTGAGAGGTTTTGATTATCCAGCAATGAGAAGGTCGGGACTATGGAAGTAGACATCAGCAAACTCAAACAAGCCTTCTCTCCTGATGGAGTGAAACAATGGCTTCCCAATATCGCACCACCTCAGCCTCCGATAGTGCCTACAGAAAGTCTGCAAAACCCGAATCTTATAGCTGCAATACAAGGCTTATATCAAACCCCACAACCCCCACAAGCTGCTCCAAAACAGCAACCGGCTAGTAACCAGCCAATTGCCAACATGAGTGATCAGACTACACGATGGGGTGCTGTGCAAAAGAAAAAGGCTTTGAAATAATGATTCTTCCCGCTAAAATGGATTTGACAGAGATTCAAAACTCCCTTATAGCGCTTAACAAGCAGATTTCCTCTAACTCTGCATCTTCAAGCACAGCAACTACAAATTCAACAACTATCAATTCTGACCTTAATATGAGCGATCAGCAATATGAGACTATCTTTGTAAACACTGGAACTAAGACGATAAACATTATTTTGCCTCTCATATCGAAAAGCTCTATTTCACATATTCAAATAATAAAAATTGACAATGGAACAGGGATTGCTGTTGTCAATGCAAATACAAACGAATCTATTGGAACCTTTGGAGCTACTTTTCCAATATCATCGCAAGGACAGATATTGGCATTGCAAAATGACGGTATTTCTACTTGGTGGCCACAGAATACTGGTGTTTTCGTAGAATATGCTTCTAACTCTTCTAATACTAACGCTAACGATTCAACTTCATTTGTAAATAGCGCTCAAGGATCGACAGGGATTCTTGGAGTAACAAATTTAACAACAGATAGACAAAAGAGAATCAGATTCTTGCGCCCGATTCAGCCTACTGATTTAATGATTATCGAAATATACGATCCAACAAATGGAATGTGGGTCAACAGCTATATGACTCCTGGAACTTATCCTATCAATACAGTATTCGTCCAAAATAGCTACTTGGGAGCCAATGGAGGAATGGCTCTTGCACCAGTAAACGATACAGATGTAGATGTATGGTTCATGCAAACGCCTTATGGGAACCCGGGTCACGGGTGGGCAGGGTATGGCGGTAACAGATGGAGAGTCAGAAAAATATCATTTAGCTGAGAGTAGATTATTCTGCTACAAAAACGAGCAAAGTAAAGATAACAGAGAAGGAAATTAAGCATGTCTGCGTTTACAAAATTCTATCAGGGATACCTCAATAGCGAAGTGGATAACATTTCGCAAGTTGCAGTCCTAAGCGATTCAACCAGCTACCCATTGGAGGGAAAGTATTTCACCTTCCCTGCTATCGATAAGACTGGAAATATCTATCAAATCGCGCCATGGTTCAAAGTTGGCGACAGCGCTCCAAATCCAATCAACGGAACGGCTGCTCAAGATGCCCTTACCTTCTTTGGAGACTCTGGGGCAGACTCTTACACAGATAAGTACATGTTCATTTACGATGGACTTTCCAGCAACTTCAAGAACTACTACTTTTGGTTCAATAAAGGTGACTCCACAGACCCCGGCAAAGGCGTCAAGGATGTTTCATGGGTCAAGTTCACAGGTGACTCAAACGGAAAACTGTCAGGTAAGTTCATTACCGTAAACACTCCTACCATAAAGTCCTACGTTTGGTTCTATGTTGATGGTTCTCCTTTCTCTAATACTGACCCCGGTTTGCCCAATTATGGTGGAATTCAGGCTAGAGTTTGGATAAATGCAGACACAACTCACTTGAAAACTGCGGTAAAGAACGGGCTCAACTTAGCCTATCCGGGTGCGTTTACGTTCAGTGATTCTGGTCCTGTACTCTTCATCACCAACAATGCATATGGTGCAATAACCGCCGATTCTGTTGGGCTTACTTGGACGAAGGGACATCCAACAAGCGGCACTGATCCCACAATCACGGGCTACACTTCATTGTTCCCAGTTGGGATTCAAATGGTTCCGAATGGTGACAGTGCTATTGGTATTGCTGTCAGGGTTACAAATGCTTTTAACGGTCTGAAAACAGGATGGATTGCCTCACGTTCGGCAAATACAGTTACAATCACCCACCCTAGCGTTGGAAATCCTCCTCCGGCAGTAAACGGAAACATACCGATTTCTCCAACAATTTCAGCAACGGCGGGTACTGAGCTATTCCTTGGGAAGCCTTCAAGAGCAGGAGACTCATTCACCATGCCCGGTGACTCAGCAGGTGGAAGACTCGAAAACAAATACTGGACAATTTTCGATGGCACTTCTAAGAACTACTCTTCTTACTATGCTTATTACACAAAAGGAGCAACGACAAATTACGATCCAAAGCTTGGCGTGAAGGAAGTCCAGACAATTTCTTGTCTCGGAGACTCGGGTGCAACTTCTCTCAATCAGACCTACTTCCTGCTTGATGGACCATCTACAGGGGATTCGCATTATGTTTATTTAAGCTACGCTGATACCAAATTCTCTGATAGTATTAGTAAGTTTATAACTGGTGCCCAAGCAATAATTCCTCCGGGAGATTCTGCAATTGATGTTGCTCATCAAGTCATAATGGCGATAAGAGGAATTTCCGCAGGAGCATATGCTCTCAGCAGAGTTGCCAACAAGATTACACTGACTTCAGAAGTTGCAGGAGTAATGGCTGCTGCGGTTGACGGATACAGACCTACGGGATTCACGTTCGCTGTCTCAACAACTGGTGTAGCTCCTATAGCGGCTTTAAGCGGATACACATCACTCATCTCTGGCGGCATTCTGCTTACAAATGGCGATACCAAGAATATTGTTGGGGCAAAGACAGTAGCGGCGGTAAATGCTCATGCTCCTGGTTGGCAGTCTACAAGAGGAACTGGTCCTGTTGTAAAAATCACGCACAAGACGCCGGGTAATGCTCCTTTGAGTACGGTCGGCAACTTGACGGGAATGTCAGTACCACTAATTCATTCAACAGCGGGAAGTGATGCAACCGTAACCGTTCCAATCGGACTGAGGGTTGATTTGACTGCGGGTGATACCGCAAAGACTGTAGCTTATAAGCTGCTTGGGGCTTTGAGAAGCGGAAATCAAGCTTACTCCACGGGTAGTCTTGCAAGTCCAAACTACAAATTCAGCTTACCGTACCTGTTCTCTGACTCTCAGGCTAACAACAAGGTTTCCATTATCTCGCGTTGGCCATGGGCTGCAAATAATCCCAATATTGCTGACGGAACAAGCCCGCGCAATACAGGATTTTCTTTTACGACAGCAAAGTTTGGTGACTCCGCATTGACCTACAACATGATTCAGAACAAGACCACAAACGTCTATCTCTTCAGACCTGACGGAGACAAGATTTTCTACTTGAGAAAAGTAATTTTCGCCATGACGGGAGATTCGACAATTGTCAAGAAGGCTCTTGGGTTCGGTTCTGACTCGGTGCCATTGACGAATGGAATTCAGCTTAAAGTAATGCAGGGTGACTCTGGGCAAGTACTAGTAAATCTTACTCCCGCAATGAAAGCAAACTATGATCTGGTATCGCTAGGAACACCAGTTATTTCAATTGGGAATAACTTCACCTCTTCAAGCACGATGGTTGTCCATTACGATATTCCATCAAGCTTTGGAAGCAGCTTCAAGTATGAAATTCCCGTTGATGGAAATCAGAATCAGAGCTTGCAGATTGCAGTAACAGACAATCTTGCTCTTGGACCAAAAGCTAAATCTCTTGTATGTCATATCTTTGGCCACTATCAGCAGGCTGGAGACGTTATCGACGCATTCGGTAATCCAATGCAACTTTAAGGAAATGAACAACAATGATTAGTGCATCAGTAACCTTCGATTTGTGGAGGATAATTTTCGACCCGGCAATAATCATAGCCCTTATAGGCACGTTCTGGAGACAAGCATATATCAGGGGCTACTTCAAGAAGGAAGTAGAAGACTTGAGAATGGAAACAGAGACGCTAAAAAAGAAATTGGAATGCCATGATTCGGATTTGAGCGAAGCGGCGGGTAACTTCAAGGAAATTTCAGCGAAACTTGAAAATCTTAAAGAAAACACTAGGGAAATTAAAGAGTCAATTACTGAAATTCGCAACTTCTTTTACAAAATGCCGAAAACATGAATCTAAGTGAAGCCATTGAACTTTGTAGGATTAGAAAAATCACGGAGATAGAAGGATATCAAATATGGCTGGTTAGCGATATCCTCACCAAAGCTCTTTTGCCCCTGTTTGTTAAAGACTCAACATTCAGCAACACCGGAATTAACATCGTTGAAGGTGCTAACTATCTTTCTGATCCTAAAATCATTCCAGAGCGGGAAATCTGGATACTTGATTATATTGCGGAGCCCTATTGGAAATATATCATCCGCCACGAAGTGGTGGAATGCAATCTAAGAAATCATGACGGAATGACCTATTCAGAAGCTCACAATATCGCTAACAAAGAGGAATGGAAGTTAAGAATCAAAGATGTTATTGAGACTCTGAAGAACCTTCTTCGGTTTTGACAACATACCATCCGCGATGGTATTTGTCCGTTGCAAACCAAACTTCGTGCAGCATGTCTTTTCTATATGCATCGGATGAAATTGGAACTTCAATATACCATTCGTAAATGGCTACTTGAGTAGCATCTCCTTCTTTGGTGGCATCTCCAAAAACATGAAATATCTTATTTGTTGGTTCTCCATACTTTTCCACGTAAGGTGAAGCTACTTGATCCAATGAAGGTGAAGCTGTCTGATCTGAAGATGAAGCTGTCTGATCCGTTGCAATTGGCTCATTCAACCAAGTTCCGCACCCCGCCAAAACAAGAGCCACCAACACAATTGCGCAGAAAAATTTCTTGATCCTCATATAAACACTCTCCTTACTTTCATGATCCAGCCGCAATGGGAAATTGTCAAGAATAATCGACGAACACCTGTTCGTATAGAATACTCTTTTAGATGATCATATTATCTTTACAAAAAAAACCCTTTTCGATTTTCCTCCGTGTAGCAAAAATGTAGCAAAAATGTTCGAAGGTTCTTATCTTCTGGACAAGATAACGAATAATAAGGGCTGCTTTCTTATTATGCTGCTTATTATTTCTTGATAATAAAAGACTTAGAGAGCGGAATATTCAAATTGCTCGACGAACATATCGACGAAAACCAGTAACTCCTTATAATAAAAGTACTTGACTTCAAGCTTAACCTCTGTTATTATTGCTACGGTTGCAATTTTGGTGGGAATAAGGGGTACTTAATAGAGTTTTTAGCCCTTTTGAGAAAATTGTACATCCAGACAGCAAAATGGGTCATTTTGACCCATAAGAGATTCAGGTACAAAAGGCTAATGCGGTCAAAAACTAATTTTTTGTCAAATTGAGTAAAGATACTATTGGAGGAAAAAGGGCATGAGTGGAAAAATCACGGTCTATCTCAGGCAGTTGAAGGACGGGAAGTTCTGGTACGCCTCTTGGCGATCCACACCAGACGATTCACTGATATATAAGAAGGTCAGCAAGCCTACAGGAGTGCCGGAGCGGCTGCGGGTGAATGATCATGGGAAGCAGGAAGCACGAGATGTCGCTTTCCAACTCAGGGAAGCATGGATTATGGAAGAAAAGGAAGAAAGGAAGCCCAAGGCACCCAGGGAGACAACCTACGGAGAATGGGCAGGCTCTTTCTATAAAGAAAACTCGTGGTACCTGAAGCAGCAGATTGATGATGGCGCTCCTCTCAACTCCACATGGGCAAGCGATCTCGACAGGATGATGAGAAAGTGGGTACTCCCCAAGTGGGAGAACGTACCACTTTCACAATTCTCACCCCATGAGGTTGAGGCTTGGTCTCGCACCCTGCCTTTGTCGAGCCAAACCCGCAGGATCATCACCTATTCTTGCTTCAAGGTTCCTTTCAAGGAAGCGGTCAGGGGAAAGATTATCGTAGGCAATCCGCTTGAATTCCTTAAAGCCCCAAAGGTTTACCACAAGAAAAGAGACATCTTCACGCTTCCTGAACTTGGGAAGCTCTTTCCCCGTGATGAAGAGAAGCTGGTCGAGGTTTGGGACGACTTCAAAACGGCTGTGGCGTTTGCTTTGATTGCCTACACGGGCTGTCGTGAAGGCGAAGCAAGGGCTTTGACGTGGGGAGACGTTCAGGGAAACTTCCTGGTCCTTTCCCGCGCGGTGAAAAGCACAGGGTTGGTTGGTCCACTGAAAAAGAGGGAGTTGAATCCTGAGCCACGAGTTGTGGTGCTTCTGCCATGGATTTCCGCCCTGCTTGAGCAGTTGAAGCGGACTGATCTTTTCGCCACTCCTGATAGCTTGATCTTTCCCTCACCAAGTGGTAAACCTTATTCAAGTAGCTTCTTTTCAATCAGGCTGGCGAAAGCTTGTGAAAAGGCGGGAATCAACAGGGATGGAAGATTCTTGGATGTTCACAGTATGAGACATGGCTATAATTCTTACATTCGACCTGTCGTGAATCAAGAAATTGCAATGGCACTGTTGGGGCATAAGCAGAGCGCAGTAAACGAAAACTACAACCATCCCTCGGTTGAGAGCAGGATTCGCCAATTGGAGCCCCTGCGGAAAACTATTGAGGCGGCTTTCAAGGTTAATGAGTAATTGGGATAGGTTTCGAAAGTCAGTAGACCGAGAGATCAGGAGGGAGGAAGTCATGGCAGAAGAAGCGGCTGCGAAGAAAGCCCCCAAGGGGCGAGGCAGACCACCGGGAGGAGGAGCAAAGAAGAAGAGCGGAATGGCGATTTACAAATTGCCCGATGCGGAGAAGTTCGGCAAAGAATTGCTGGAGATGCTGAAAAAGTACAGGGTGGAACTTGAGTGAATATAGCCCCGGTAAACCGGGGTTTTTTTTATTCTTGAGTCTCTTTGAAGTACGGTTTAATAGTAGTCAAAAAGTCTTCCAAAGCTTTCAGAACCTGTGAACGTTCATAAAAACTGTTGGTACTTTCTTTGATAGTGGTCTCCACTGGAACAATAATTTTTGCAGCAGTGTTCCAGACCCCTCCAAAATGAAGCGCAAGATCAGACTCATTTAGAGTCTTGAGACTTTCTTCGACAGCAGTGATACGGGCATTTTCATCTTCGGTCATGTTTCTACCTCAATCTATATCTTTGCAGTGATTGACTTATTTCAAATCATCTGGTAAAGATATTGGTGCCCGCTCTCCTGAGCGCAATGCTCAACTCCTTAGTAGGAGTTGGATCGAGCGGGTTTTTTGAAAATAAAGCCGTGGCGAAGAAAATCGGTTACATCGAATTGGATCGAAAAAAAACCGAATTCGCTTGTTCCCGGCTTATTAAAAAAAGTTGCCCCCGGCCTGTTCGTCCACCGGGGGCTTTTTTTGAGAAATTATTCAGAGTGAATAAACCTTACTGGAAAGCGCCAGTGTAGTAGAAGAACTTGAATGGTGTGCTTGGAGGAATTCCACCATCACTCGCAGTTACATCTACAAAGAATCCCTTCACCGTTGCTGTATCTCCAACGTGGTAGTGGAAACTCGGAGGATTGTGCATTCCGACCTGAAGCCCAATTGGCGTCAGGACAACTGGACGTGGACTAGCTTGAGTGGCTGAGTACACAACCTTTACTGAAGAACGGCTGACGGGACCAGCAGCAGAAGAAGTGAAAGTGATAAGCCCAGTTGAGTCTGCACCACTGATTGCACAAGTGTCTGCACCTGTATTAAGAACTATTGAAACTGCCATGTTACTCCCCTGCTTTTAACTTTACATTTAGAGAAAAGGCGAAGAGGTGAGAGGTCTGGGTCAAGGCTGACGTTCTTGTGTATTCTCATCTTCTAACTCTTGAAAGGTTGTAAGCTTTACATATTTTGTTATCTTCAGGGATTCGTGCAATTGGTCATACTTCCATATCGTCCCGTTTTTACGAGCTACAAGATAGATTTCAAATCCGTCTTCGGCTAATTTCTTTAGTGTCATCATGGAAAGCGCCCCTTAAGCAAAATCGCAAGCATTGTTGATTGCGTAGATATAAATAGTATCGAAACGAATTTTATGAATGGACGTTGTTCATCCTTCTATTCTGTTTCGGTTGTTACTTTCGCTAAAAGCCCCCGCCGGGTTCCGGATCGGGGGCTTATTTTTGATATTGTAGTCCCCTGACGCTCAGTATTATCTATGCAGGATGGGAGAAAAGGGGTCATTTGCCGAAGGCAGAGGGACAGGAGTAATCTGTTTTCACAAACACAAACCAATATGAGCAGTTAACGCCTTTCTTAGTTGGTGTTCCATAAAGAGGTTTGATGGGGAACAAATCCAGCAAGGTTTTGATTGAAATATCGAGATCAGAAAACTTCAGGCACAAGGTTCCACCGTCATCAAGGATTCTCCACAATTCATTGAATCCTGCGGTCAGGTCTTCTTTCCAGTTTTCCCCCAAATAGCCATATTTCTTAGTAATGATCCCTGAGTCTTTTTTGATTTTATGAGGAATGTCCCAGACGATATGCTTGAACTGTTTGTCTTTAAAATTCGTCTTACGATAATCTCCGATAATATCTGGAGAAACTTCAAAGTTGGGCTGTTCTTTGATGAAGCCCTTTGGCTCTTTGCGGATATCCATAAACAAGACATGAGGATTGGTTTTGTCGATCCAGAAATGCTTGCCTCCGCAACAAGCATCAAGAACTATTTTCACATAGTTTATCTATGCAGGGAGCTGGAAAAAGAGGTCGATTGCCTTTGGCAGAGAGACAGGGGTAATCTCTATTATTACCTTGCGAATTTCAGCCGTAATGCTTTCGGGCAATCAGGAAATCGAAAACACGAAACCGACCTCCGGTCACCCCCTCCAGCCCATTAGCCCTGCCCCATCTCGCACAGCGCCACGGCTCAACCCAATAATTAGTTCTGTCCATTGGAGATAGTGGAGATAAGCGCAGGGTTTTTTGCTACATAATTGCTACACGAAAAAGCCCAGTAGATGTAACTCGTTATGGAACAACTAATTGGCTAATTGTGCGATATGTACGTGTAACAGGTTGATGGAGGTTTTAGAGATGAATTGTTAAGATTCCTTAACATTCTATAGATAGAATTGCATTTGACTAATCAAATGCTGTTTTCAAGGCTAATCGGAGTTGGGACACTAGTCCTGCCTTATCTCGCTTCGCGCATAGGGCATTATTAACTAGATTACTCTATTTCTATAATACGCTTGAACTTTCTGGGTGGAATAGACTGAGAACCAAAAGACTGCTTAACAATAGGCTTGCTAATCGAAGCAAGGAGTTGTTTCCTAGCACGTTTTGAACGTTTCATGCATTCTTTACAATGAGACTGAAGAGCACCAGAAGTTCGATAGTAGAATTGTTCTTCAGGGAGGAATTCATGACACTTACTACAACGCTTCACAATTCTATATTTGAGATGAGCCATGTTAGTTTAGCCATTAGCGCGACACGCGCCCAAGGTTTCTGACGCATCTGACACATTTACCCCTTTTTTGATACCATGCGTAAATACCCTTTAGTAAATGTACCCTGATATCGAAAATGCCCTAAACGTGTCAGATTTGCATAATGCGTCAGAAACCCACGTTACAGAAGAAGATCACTAATTTTAGTCCATTCTGCATTTTCACGAATTCCAAACCAGATACGATTCTTCCCATCAGTTGTAAAACCCGATTTAATTCCCGGATATTCCTGAAGTTTTGTGCCAAGGGATTTTTGACTAATAACCTTTTCGCCCAGGTTTTCTGTGTATTTTTTGTAAATCTCATAACACCGCGCCTTAGTTATTGTGTAGGTTACATCTCCTTTTTCCAAACAAGTAGACATAAAGTCATTTAGGCTATCCTCTTCAGTGCGGTATTCCGCGCTTGCCTCTTGGACGGGTGGAGGAAGCTCCAATCCCTCTTTCTGCCATAGGAGACAGCCTTCAATCATCCAATTTAGTATTCCGCTTGCCTCCGCTGCAAGTTTGCCCATAAGCTGACGATCTTCACGACCTTGAAAGCTGACTGTAAACGGTATGAGTTTCGTTCTACGCCATATCCCTTCGTCTTGTCCTTCGATTTCGGGCTTTGAGTTGGTTCTGAAAATAAGCTTCCCAATTGGTTTCACATCATAGCTTATTTGGAATTTCTGCTCTACACTAACTGTATCCTTACCTGCCCACCGCTTAATGAGGCTTTCGTCCAGCTTCGCTCCACGGTTTAGTTCACTTGTGAAGATTAGCCGCTTGTCTGAAATTCTCTCAAGGTCAAAGTTCTTTCCCCCCTGACGCTTAACCATGAATGTCTCTTCCATTGCGGCGGCTCCATAATCGCCTAAAATAGTTAGGATAGTCTCAGCGAAAACTGTTTTGCCATTGCAGCCATTTCCCCAAAGGAAAAAGTACATATCCTCCCTCATATCACCCGTTAAGCAATAACCCATTAGCTTTTGCAGGAACCGCGCCATTGATTTGTCGCCATTCATTATTTCATCGATGAATAGCAGCCACCGTGGACACGGAGCCTTGGCGTCATATTCGACATTGCAAATCTTGGTGAGCATATTGTCCTTGTTAAAGCTCAGAAGCGCTCCAGAACGCAAATCAATCGTGCCATTCTGCACGTTCAAGAGCCACGGGTCAGTATCAAAACCACTGGGATCAATGGGGATTCCATTAACTGACTTAGCTTGACTGAGCATCGCAATTATTTTTCCATTACTGCCGCTTTTGAATGCGTGCTTAGAAAGAGCGGCATCTCTGGTTTCAACTGCAATTTCGAACATTTTTGTAATTGTTTGTTTTGCTAAACCTTGAATGATTTGTGCATAGTCCTGCACCCAGCGCTTGCCATCGAAGTACATCCAACCGCTACCCCGGCCATCGTCAAACTTGGTGCAATATCTAACATTCTCTCCATGGTCTTTAATGAAGGCGTAACCATTTCCTAAGTCGGTAAATGTAAGTCCAGCTTGCATTTCCAAACCTTGGTTGAGGGCTTTTCTCACTTTCTTCATGAGTTCGTCAGGAATCTCTTCTTCTTTGAGAACATTAATAAAGGTTCCTACTCCAATGGTGCCATCTTCCTTAATGGTTGGAAGACGGGATTTTATAGTTCTGTCACTAGCATAAGATGGGTCGCCTTGACTCCATTTTTCAAGGAGATTAAGGATTTCTTCACCTTCTCCTGCTACAGCGATGCAGGAAGCCATGAATGGGAACCATCTCCCATTTCCTCTGAAATTGAAAACATCGATTTCATCAAGAACTTCTTTGAGCAGCTTTGCAGTTATTCTCCCGCTTATTTTCTTTTTGTCTTTTGGCGGCTTATCATCTTTTCCAGCGTCTTCAAGCCATTTGAGCATCTCTGCTGGAAATTCAATTATCCCTGTAGCACCATTTACAGGGACATAGCCGGGACAACCGGCCGCAATGACATAATGCGCGCCTCCCGCGCCACGATTTTCTATTCCTGGAGCCACTTCTTTCTTGGAAGTTTTAGAATCCTTGAAATACAAATGCAGTCCATTTCCTGCTGTTTTAACGGTGAAGGTCTTCAAGATTGTATCTTTGGGAAAATTGTACTTTTCCGCAATTTCTTTGAACGCCTTGAATCCATCTGGTTTACCGGCGTGACGGTCAAGATCAAGAACTCTCACGTCAGAAGGTATCCACGCTCCGATTAAACGTCCCTCTTTCTGATACTTCTCAGCTTCTTCTACTGTCAGGTGATTCTTGGGGTCTTTCCAGCTTCCGATTGGTGTCTTATCATCGTTACAAAGAAACAATTTGAATCCCAATTTTTCATAATTCGACAAGTTCATTTTCAATACCTCACGCTTTACTTATTTATACTTGCATACCATTTTTGACGTTCCTGATAACGTTCAATCCATTTCTTGGTTGGAAACCCAAATAATTCATCAACATCCCATTTTTGTACAGGTTCCGGCTTTTTCTCCGGCATTCCTGCAAATGCATCGAGGATGGATCGTTTCCTAAGTTTTTTGTGGTCTTCTTTGGAGAGAGCTTCAGGATGGAAATGCTCAGCGTGATACGCCATCCACTTCTGTTCAAGCTCTCGGTCTTCAAATCTCCCCGGAGTGTTCCTTCCATCGTATACAATTTTGATTTCCTGCTGATTTTCTTTAAGAAAGTTCTCGCTGATCTGTTTGAATGCTTCTTCGGCATGGTGAATATCCACATCTGGGCAGGGCATACCATCTGGCCATATCTTTCTCCTGTATTCCTGCACTTGAGGATTGATGGCTGCGCGCATTGCGTTGAGTATTGCTTGGTGGTGAGTACCCGGATACAGGCAATCGTGCCAAGAGATATCGGCAATTTCACCATCATCAAAGGAAGCGTAGAAGCAGTGTCCACCATTTGGAGCTTTGCTGATCCAAATATTCGTAATTATTCCCCTCATTTTTACTGGATTGCGATGTTTCTTGAGCACAAGAAGAACAAACTCTCTTTCTCCACCAGCCCTGATGATTCCTCTTTTCTTAATTGAGTCTCCCATCAGGTCGGCATTTGTCCTGCTGAGCCTGTCGGGATCGCGGTCAGCGGGAAATCCCAATTCAGCATCCTCTATTTTGGGTTTCCAATAGTCGCGCTCCATTTCATCGAGCATTTCTGTCCAATCTCTCATTCCTCGATCTCCTCAATACTTGCCACAAGCATTTCTACCATTGTTTCGTATTCTTCTTTTTCCCGGTCGTATTCTCCTCCACCACTTGGGTGGTCAAAATACTTTCTTGCAATGAGACGGCATTTTTGCTGTGCTTCCTCCAATGTATCAAACACAAAACCTCTAATTTGGTACCGCATGGTAACCCTCCTGAAAATTAAAAAGCGACAAAGTTGCACCCGTTTCCGGGGTGGCTCTGCAACTCTGCCGCTTTAGAAGAGGACGTGCAAAGAGCCACCTATTGCATATCCCCAGCGGATCACCGATCCGCTCTAAACTACCTTTACAGGTCCGAAGTCATTTTGATAAAAAAATGAAAATTCCTAGGTGGGTTATAGACCGGCGCTGGGAACCAATTCGGACTCTATCTCCTTTCTTCTCTTCTGCAATTCTTCGTAAATCCGTTTTGCACCCTGAAGAGCTTCAACAAGCTTTTCGCTGAAATCTTCTTTCATGCGGATGGTTGCCGCCTTCTCTCCATGACGGAATGCTATAATGAATTGACGACCGTTGTAGAAAACTTCGAAGGTTGGATGTTCTAACTCCACAAAACCAATTGGGAGGGTTGTTTCCTTCCGCTTCACTTTTTTTCTCCAATCAATTCATCGTACAGTTTCTCAATTGCATGGTCCACCACATCCCGTAGTTTCCATTGGCGCTGAGCATGTAGAAGTTTTAACTTCTTGTAGTTTTCTTTCAAGATATAAAAACCGACATGATACCTGTCTTCATTCTTGGTTTCTTTTTCCATACCACATCTCCCTACTTTATAGACTTCTCTTTTTCAGAATCTCTTTAGATTTTTCAAGACGCGATGTAAGCTTCTTTCTCATGTCTTCATTAATGGTACCGTTGAAATGAGAAAGTAAGTATTCGTACACCTTGATTGATTTTTCTACAACACTATACATTGTAATCTCCCGACATTATCTTTACACAATTCTTACAAATAATTCATTTTTTGTCAATCCATTTTCTATGCAAAAGTTCCTGATGGATAAGATAACCTTATGAAGAAGCTCTCTCTTGTTTTTCTGTTTCTCTTTTTGACAATTTCGGCATTTGCCCAAAAGTTTATTCCCTACGAAATTCCCGTCTACGCACTTGGTACCTATAATGTCATTGCCGTGAGCGAAGACCATGGTGCCACCTACTTCCTGCCAAACTCACCTGTCGCAATAATGGTTTTTGAAGATGAGGTTGTTATTGGTAATGAAGAATTTTTCTTCTTCAAGATTGAAAAGGACGAAAATAGTGAAATTGTTTGGATCGCTTTCAAAAATTCTTCATTTGTGTGGGCTGTCCACGACATCGGTCGGGGTCAACTCGGCATTGTCTTTTTCGACATCGAATCCAAAACAGAGACGCTTCGCATCGTCGTTGAGAAAGCCCAATCTTCGGATAACGGTTCAGCAACTTGAAGACTTAATTGATAAAGAGGTGATTGAATGACACTGCTACAAAACTTACGACAGGTCTTTGAAGATTGGGATCATGAGCTT
>DATJPJ010000187.1:0-2394 GCA_035506455.1 Candidatus Nanoarchaeia archaeon | reverse complement strand
TGTGCTTAAGCGGTTGGTTTTTTGTGTGGTCGCCATTTTCCTTGGTATCGAGGCGGGCGCGTTGGTTTTGTTTAACGTTCCCGTGGTCCTGAACCTTCCAGTTGATACGTGGGCTGTTGGGCTTCATTGGCAGTTGTTAGCTCTGAGTGTGTCGAATTTGGTGAATCCGTTTCTGCCTTACGCTTACTTGTTGTTCATAATCTTGGGCGTGCTCGCGTTTCTGTTGAAAGCTTTTCCCGTAACTGCTTTGGTTTCCAGGTGGAGAAGCTCGCGACTTTTTTGCTTCTTCAGGAGTTGGTGTGACATGGTCGAACATTCAAATGGTGAGAATGGCGAACCTTTGAGTAGTCATCTTCCATTAGCTGTAGCTGTTTTAGTATCTGTTGCCGTTTCAAGCTTTTTTGTAGTTATCACAGTTTTGCCCTGGATTAACCCAACATACAGGCTGGTCAGCGTGGATGCAGCTTCTTACTATAGTTATATTCATCACATGCGCGGCCTCGACGTTAATTCGGCTTTGAATTGGGCTCTTCGAACTGATCGCCCAGTCTTCATGGTTTTTCTTGCATTGCTATCCTATGTGGTTGGACCTGTGAATCTTGTTCAGTTTATGCCCGCACTGCTCATTCCTGTTTGGTGCGTTGCGTCAGTCTTATTGCTGAGGCTCTTTTGTCCAGTCCGTGAGGCGCTTATTTACACAGCGCTTCTCGCGCCTTTTTCCGTTGTTGGCTTAGGGTTACTTTATTCAGGTTACTTTGCAAACCTGCTTGCAGTGGTTTTGGTTTATGCATACTTTATTTTGCTTGTGAAACTGTTTAACGGATGGTCGAGTCTAGTTTTCATTGCTTTGTTGGGTGTTTCAGTTTTGGTTTTGTTTGTACATCTTGGAACTTGGTTTGTATTTGTCGCTTCGCTAGGGGCGTTCTCGTTTCTGGAGTGCATTTTGGTTGTTCAAAACCGTGCTGTCTGGCGATCGGTCAAATGGAAGGTTGCTATTGTTGGGTTAACTATTGCCGTGGGTTTAGTTTGCGACGTTGTCCGGGAAGCCCTTGTACCTTGGTCTATCGCGTCATTTGTTTCGTCCAATATTGCCAAAACTTTTGGTTTCATTAATGGCGGTTTTGTTTTGAGTGGGCTACGCTTGACTGCTGATTTTTATTTGGGTGGAGTTTTCGGTTTAGCACCTATCGCGTTGATTTCGATTGTTGGTTTTGTTTTCATGCTTAGGCTTAAGTCCGTGATTTCAAATCTTCTTGCCTCTTGGGTTTTCGTATCTTGCGTTTACATGCTGTTTGCGTCAGACACAGACGTGTTTAATCGGTTTTTGTTTATTATGCCATCTTTGGTTTTTTCTGGGTTGGGCCTCTCTTTCATCGTTCGTTCTGCAATTGGCTCTGTAAACATTGGTCGTAAGAGGGGCATAGCCGAGTTTTTGATATTTTTCTTTGTGCTCTTGGTTTTTCTGAATTTTGCTCTGAACTATATAGTTAACTTGAATACCTTGTAGACGTGCCTTTTGGAGAAGTTCCACTTCTTGTAGAGGTTACTGGTTCAGATTCCGGGAAAATAAAGTATTATGTTTTATCAACATGCTCTAGGCATACGTGTAGATAACCATGCGAGAGCGTGAAGAAATCTCATCGAAGACGTATTATTTCTGTTAGGGCATTTTTCATACATTTGGTTTTTGCTGCCTTTTCTTTTAATTAATTTCCTTGTATTTTTTTAAAACTTTTTAGCTGGAATTCTTGTTTTTGCAATAAATGATTCAATTTGGAAAATTTGCTTATTCTTTTTTGTGTCCAAAATTTAAATTAAGATGTACAATTTTTGTGATGTTCTAAGATAGAATTGATAACTATTGGTTAAATGAAGAGTTGAATATTTGATTTACTTTTCGCTTTAGAACACTGGAATAGGAATTTGCTCATCAAACCTTCAACATTAAACTGATTCCAAATAAGTAAAGCTTATCTTATGATTGATGGAATAAGAAGCAATATATCAGGACGAAGGAAGGCTTGACAGAACCACGAACGTTTCCGGCATCGAAGCAACTCGATGAAAAAGACCATGGAGGCAAGTCTAGAAAAGGATTTTTCGTTATTTCAGCGAATAGCGCCAACAAAGGAAGCACCGGGATGAATAATTATAGTTTATCAATCGGTAAACTCCTTGAGAAAAAAAAAGTGGCGTTGCGGCAAGGTCTCTGGTTCAAAGCTTGAAATCGGGCTGAGAGGGGCGTGTTGGATCTCACAGTGAAATACGTTGACTGCGTTCGCAGCTCAAAGCTGGCCAAGGTATTGACGGCCATACTGGAAAAACTAACGTTGGCTATGGAAGGCATTGCAGATCGGTTGGTGAGAACTGTCGGCGTTCCTATGGCTCAGAAAC
>DATJPJ010000186.1:0-3050 GCA_035506455.1 Candidatus Nanoarchaeia archaeon | reverse complement strand
GAATTTTTAGAAGACAAGTAAAACCCTAATAGATGGAGGTCTTTGAGAAAAATAAAGTTTACTAACCTTTAAACTAAGTCGAGAAGAAACTTGTAAGCTGCTTTTGGCGATATTCATCTTTGCTAAAGCCTGCAACTCGCACACCTACACGTCTAATTTCCATGTCCGTTTCTGACAGATATTTTTCGAAGAGTTCACGCGCGGCTTTGCGGATTGTTTCTTTGTCTTTGGCTGGTTTTTCAAGGGTTTTGGAACGGCTCTTTGTAGACAGATTTATCATAACAGCGGCAATGCCAACTTGGCGATAGCTTAGGCCTTTCTGGGTGAATTCTTGGTATATTTCGTCGATTTGCGCGTCAATTTTCTGCATTATAAAATCGAGGTCGCGCGTGTTTTCTTTTAGCGTCCCCATTCTGCCGATGGATTCGGCTTCGCCCGCTTCGTGGACCGGTTCATTGTCTATCCCGTTGGAGGCTTGATGGAAGTAGACGCCCAGGGTTCTGCCGAAGGTCTCCACAAGGCGTTGCACATCGTATTTTGACAAATCTGCAATAGTTTTTATGCCCATCTCCGCCATTTTGGCGACCGTTTTCTTGCCTACACCTAAAAGGCTGTCAACTGGTAAGGGAGATAGAAATGATTGAACTTCTTGCGGTCTGACAGTGGTGACACCATCGGGCTTATGCATGTCACTTGCGATTTTGGCTACGAGCTTGTTGGGTCCGATGCCGACTGAGAAAGTTACGCCAATTTGCTCCTTGACGGCTTGTTTCATCTCTTGAACCAGTATTTGGGCTTTTTCGTAGCTGTATTGGGTTCTCTGGGTGACCTCCAAGTAGGCTTCATCTATTCCTGCTTGTTCCAAAGCGTCAGCGTAGCCTCGCAGCATTGTCATTATCTTGTCGGAGATCTTCTGGTAGTATTCGTAATCGACGGGTAAAAAAACTGGGTCTTTACCCTCCAGGCGCTTTTTTGCTTGGAATAGCGGCAAACCGGATTTGACGCCAAACTTGCGGGCAGTATAGTTACTCGTGCTAACGGCCCCGCTTTCTTCCGTGCGTCCGCTGTACATTCCGACTACAACTGGTTTGCCTTTCAAGGCCGGGTTGCGGAGCTCTTCAATTTGTGCGAAGAAGTAGTCCAAGTCTACTAACAGGATAATTCTCGCTTGTGTGGGCATAGTTTCACCGTGGCGTACTGGGAATTAGCCATGAACCGTCGCATTCTGCGGTGTTCAGCTGTGGTAATCCTTCCCGGCAGGCACCAAATTTTAGTCCGTTAGCCAGAGCTGCATCGCGCACTTTTCCCAGCAATTTCATTCTGAGTTCTTTGGGCAAAAGGGTGTTTCCTCCTATTCGTTCGCCCTTTTGGAAGTAGAGAGGCTTAAGTTTTTCTGCGACTTTAGGCAGTGCTTGGCTAAGTCGGAACCAGTTATCGGGTTTAGGCTTGTATGTTGAGGTTGTAATATGTTTGACGCCTAAAGCCGCTAGTTGATTGACGAGTTTTGCAGGTTCATCGTTAACAAACGGGATTATGGGATCGACGCGAACGGAGACAGGGATGTCATTGCCCATGAGGTCTTGGACAGCGCGAATTCGAAGTTCGGGCGATGGAGCGTTGGGTTCAAGGATTCTTGCCAAGTTGTCGTCGTCAGTTGTAATTGTTATTGACACCGCACATCGTGCATTTGCAAGCAAGTCGTCGTCACGGGTCACGATGTTTGATTTTGTAATTATTTGTATACGGCAATTGTTTGCGACCAAAACCTCGAGGCATTTTCGTGTCCAGCCTAGCTCAGCTTCTATACGGGGGTATGGGTCGGAAGAGTTCGAAATGGAGACAATTTCGCCTTTAAGTTTTGCAGCTTCGCGCTTTAGGGTTGTTAATTGGTCTTTCTTGGGGCGGCAAACGCTAAAACTGGGCACGTAACTGCTAGCATAGCAGTAAAGGCAACCGTGGTCGCATCCGCTATAGGGGTTGAAAGTGAGTTTGCTGGGACATGTGCACATGCTGTTTTGCCAAGGGTCAAAGCCAGATATCAGGGGCAATTGTAAGTCACTCTGTATTCAGAATAGAGGAAGTTAAACTAAAACTGTTTCTTCTAAGTCTCGTCGGGTTTGAGTTAATGTGTCATTCCTTCTAACGATAGCAAAAATTCTTGCGTACACGAAATGAAATATTGATTTGTTTTGGATTTTCACCAGAAACACGGGATGTATTCTCGAATTCGAAAAGGCACACCAACGGCATCAGCAATTGCTTTGATCCTTTCAATGTTAACTTCAGGTAAACGCACAGCGGTAATTTCGATGGGAAATTCGAATTTTGCCTTGTTTACAAAGTCTATAACGGCTTGGAAGGCACAGTCAAAGCTTGGGCGACAATTGTCAGAGTACGTTTGCTCGTCATGACCGTTTAGGCTTACGCTAGCAAATCCAACGCCTGCAGCTTTCATCTCTTTTGCTACATCTCTGTTCTTGTTGAGCGCATATCCGTGGCCGTTAGTGTCTAGACGAATTGAGGTGCCTGGGTAATTCGTTTTTATCCAGTGCGCAATTTCCAAGAGTACATCGAGGCGAGAGGTTGGCTCACCGAAGCCGCAGAAAACCGTTTCTTTCCATCGCCTGGTCAGCATTGTGTTCTTCAAAGAGAGGACAATAGCCGCGGCGTCAGGTTCTGAGGTGAGTTTGAGGTTGAAGTCGCTGATGCCTTGTTTGAAGTTGCGAAAGCAAAACCAGCAATGGTTAGAGCACTGGTTGGTGATGTTCAGGTATAGACTATCGTTTAGCCAGTAAACAAAGCTGGGTGAGCTGTTCTTCACATTGATTTGCCTCAATTAATTTGATTTGAGTTATTGTGTTAAAAGGTGTTTTCCAGGCGAGGTTTGCGGTTGGGGCGCCGTTTTTCCCTTGAGAGAACAAAAGCGCTGAACGTGGTCAGAGCAATAAGGGGCAAGATAACTAATGCGGGATATTCTGGTACTGTTGAGCTTCCGATCACGAAGGCTATATCGCCCAATAACGGTTTGTTATACTGAGAAATAACGTCGA
>DATJPJ010000185.1:0-4319 GCA_035506455.1 Candidatus Nanoarchaeia archaeon | reverse complement strand
CTACCGACACCTCTTTACACCTCAAGGAAAACATGTCCTCGACGAAATTCAGCGCTGGACCGATGAACGCTGGGCAAAACTGCAAAAGAAAGTCGAACAAACCGCATAGAAACTTTTCTCGTTCCCCTCTCATTTTTGATCTGCACATTAGCTTTTTACAGCAAACAGCGTTAAAGAAGTTTTAAATAATTCTACTCTCTAACCAACACAAGAGGTAGAGGGAGAAGAAATGGTTGACGTCATTGCAATTCTGGCTATTGTAATCCCATTAGGAGTAATCGTTTACGCCGTTCTTTGGTCACTCCGAATTGTTAGACCAACAGAGAAAGGCCTCGTTGAAAGACTGGGGCGATATCACCGTTTTGTGCAAGGCGGCATAACCTTCCTCGTGCCTTTCGTCGACCGCATCATACGGGTCAACATAACTGAACGCATGACACCCGTCCAACGTCAGGATGTAATAACCAAAGACAAAGTTTTCATGGGCGTTGACGCAGTCGTCTTCTACAAAATCAAACCAGACGAAGTCTCCGTTAAAGCTTCACAATATAACGTGGCAAACTTCGCCGCCCAAATCGACACTCTCGCACGCACGGTGCTTAGAGATATAATAGGAGGAATGGACATGGCCATCGCTAACACGTCCAGACCAACAATCAACGAGAAACTCAAAGAGGCTCTTGACGAACAAACAGAACGCTGGGGCATCGAAATCATCCGCGCCGAAATCAAAGACCTCGAACCGCCACGAGACCTTATAATCTCAATGGAGTCCGTCCTAAAAGCTGACAATGAACGTCAAGCGGCTGAGAAAACAGCCATAGCTCAAGCCACTCTTGCCAGCGGAGAAAAGAATGCCGCAATTCAAAGAGCCGAAGGACAGAAACAAGCAGCAATTTTGCAATCTGAGGGACAGAAAACAGCGACAGTAACAATAGCGGAAGGTGACGCATTAGCAACAAAACTGCGCAATGAAGCCTTGACTACTTACTTTAAAGACAGCGCAATCGTTTTCAAACAGCTCGAAACAGTTCAAAACTCGTTGATGAACAACACAAAAATCATAGTCCCCGAAGGCAAAGCTATCTCATTAATCCTTAATGAGCAGGAAAATCTCGCCAAAGCAACAATAATCCCTATACCGCAACCACAACAGAAAAACACAAAGCAAATGTAGAAAACTCAATTTCCATTTTCTTTACAGAACAACTCTTGAAAAAAGGACTTGTTCGTTTGTCCGGTCAGAACAACAGAATTATTCCAAGATTATTCTTGCGTCAACACATTTAGCACCGTCGGTGTAAGCCATAACGGGATTTAGGTCCATTTCCTTAATTTCTGGATGATCCATTATGAGTTTCGAAACGTTAACGAGCAAACTCACCAAAGCAGTTACATCTACGGGAGGCGTGTTTCGGTAGCCATTCAGCAACGGAAAAGCTTTAACTTCAACTATCATCTCAGCAGCTTCTTGTTCAGTGATGGGCGCAACCCGAAATGAAACATCTTTCAGAACTTCGACGAATATGCCCCCTAAGCCAAACATCAGCGTTTGACCAAACTGCGGATCTTTGACCGCGCCCACGATTACTTCTGTAGACTGCTTTGCCATTTCTTCCACGAGCACACCTTTAATTTGTGCATCGGCCTTGTATTTTTTAGCATTCTCCAAGATTCTATGGTAAGCAGCTTTTACTTCTTCCTTATTCTTCAGGTTTACAGCAACACCGCCTGCATCTGACTTGTGAATGATATCTGGAGAAATAATCTTTAGCACGACTGGACCGCCTGCCTTCTGCGCCATATCAATTGCTTCTTTCTCAGTTTTTGCAACTTTGAACTTGGTAACGGATATACCGTATTCGGCGCAGATGGTTTTTGCCTCGGGTTCGAGTAATGCCCTACGACCCTCGCCACGTACTTGGGAGATTATTTTTTCAGTTTTGCTCAAGGTCTCACAGCCGTCAATGGAATGGGGAATACACTTGAAGCGGAGGTTTAAAACAGTTTTGTCCCAGTTTGCAGCGAAATTCTTAGAAAACGTATCTAACCACAGGATATTCTTAATGACAAAAAAATTAGAGAATAGCAAGCAAAGCGAAGACTTTTGCGTCTGCGACCATGTTTGACACCCTCGAATACTCATCCGGTGAATGCGGCACTTCATCAATGGTGCTCCAAACCACTGCAGGAATTTCCGCTTGACGGAAGAAAGCTGCACATGTTCCGCCGCCAACACCACCCACTTTGCCCTCTATTCCCCTCGCCATTTTCAAAGCTTTACGGAGCATATTTACAATTTCAGCGTTCGCGTCCACCAACTTGGGAGCAGGCTGTTTTTGGATGTTCTCAACGGTAATTTTTGCCCCTGTTTTCGCCTCAAACTCCGTTTTGATGGTCTGGATGTCGGTGAGGACTTGGTCTACTTCGTATTTCGGAAGGATACGGCAGTCAAAGTATAGTACGTCTTCACCTGGAACGATATTTATGGCGTCAACGTTTTTCTCTTTCCGAGTAGGTTCAAAAGTGCTCTCCTCAGGGTCGAAGTAACTATCCTTAGCATCGTACCTTTTGTGCAGCATAGTGTCAACTGCCAAGGCAAATTGCATCCCAATGCGATGAGCGTTTAAGCCTTTATCCGGAAGACTTCCATGAGCTTGCTTTCCAACCGTTGTAAATTTGAGCCAAAGGATGCTTTTTTCAGCAATTTCAATAAAGTGCCCGTCTGCAGTGCCGTGATCCGGAACTACGATAAGATCGTCTTTCCGAAAAAGTCCGCAGGCGATTAGGTATTGAATGCCTTTGGTGCTGCCTTGCTCCTCGTCTGAAACGAAAGCGAGACCCAATGTATGTTTGGGCTTTACGCCAAGTGTCTTCAGCGCCTTGGCAGCGTAGAGGGAGGAAACGAGGGATTGCCCGTTATCTTCGCTTCCTCGGCCGAATACACATCCATCCTTTAGAAGAGGCTCGAAGGGTTTGGTGACTTTCCAAAGCGATTCTTCACCTGCAGGCACTACGTCCATGTGAGTAACGATCCACAACCGTCTAGAGTCATCGTCGCCGTTGAGGTAAGTGACTATGTTTGGGCGTTTTCCCGAAGGCACCTTCTGATCGCTGGCATCGAAGCGTTCGATTCTGTCAAAGCCCACAGTTTTTAGAATGTCAATGAGCGCTTCAGCTTTTGCGGCTTCGCCTTCGCCTCCGCTTTCAGGTCCAACAGCGGGTATCCGAATTAGTCTGGTTAGCGAATCAATCATTTCTTGTTGCATTGCTTCTATTTGAGTGAAAATTTTCTGGGAGTCCAAGACAGTTCACAGTTATCTAATGGTATCTTGGTCGTTTAACATTTTCTAAAACTGTGAAAATAATAAAGAAAAGAGGCGAGAAAAATGCGGTTTAAACTGCAGTTGAGGGAGAATGTTTACCGAGTTCTTGCAGGGCGCGCATACGTTTGACGATGTTGGGGTGCGTTGAGAACGTCTCCAAGAGTCTATCACCGGTTGTGATTTTCTTGTTGAGGATTTCGTCGACAAGTTGTTGACCGTTCTGGGTTGCGTACAGCGCTTCTGAGTCTTCTTGGGCTGTGTCAGGGTTAGTTATGAAGAGAGATTTGAAGCCGCTAAAGTTTTTGGATTGCGTTTGCTGTTGCTTTGTTCTTGGGATTCTGGCAGTAGCATGCACGATTTTGGCTAAGCCAGTGCTAAGTTTGTTAGCGCCATCGTTAACGACAGATACACTGTGGCGATCAGCATAGTACTCGCGAAGTCGGCTAACATGAAGAGTGAAGAGGTTGAGGACCCAGCTGAAAGCTATGAAGCCTATGCCTATTGCTGCACCGCTTCCGCTATTACCTTTTCCTTGTTGACTGCCTACGCCTGACCACATGAGCGAATAGCCTATGTACATGCAGAGGGCAGGCAAGAAGCTGATGGCCATCATGATTTGTACGTCGCGGTGTTTGAGGTGACCAAGTTCATGGCCCAGGACGGCTTCAACTTCGCCGTCGTTGAGCGTAGTAAGCAAGCCTTGTGTTACTGCTACTCGGCTGCCTGAAAGGGGGGAACCGTATGCGAAAGCGTTTGGTAAAGGAATTTGTGAAATCATGAGTCTTGGAACGCCGATGTTGCTCTTGCGGGCGATTTCGCTGACGATTTGGTGCAGTTTAGGGTTTTCGTCTTGTTTCATTTCGCGGACCTTATAGATGGCCCCGACGAGGTATGGTGCGAGAAGCCACTGTGCAATGTTTATTGTCACTACGATTATGCCTAGAGTGATTAGGTCGAATGTTCCAACGTAGATTAAAACTCCAGTTATGACTA
>DATJPJ010000184.1:0-9491 GCA_035506455.1 Candidatus Nanoarchaeia archaeon | reverse complement strand
GTTTGGTGGGGCCGCTGCCAACGGTATCATTGTTGCTTCAATTGCTGGCTCTGCTGTGTTTCGGTTTCCCGTGTTCTGCGCCGTTTGCCCAATCGGTATATCCACCCGAGGCATGTTTCACCTGAAAGCCTGGACCTTCATTACGGGTACGATGATGCCCATCATTCTCGAGCTCTTCACGATACCATTGGTAGCTATTCTGGTTAGTTTAAGGGAAAAACGGTTCTGGTGCCGCAAGATTTGTCCCGTTGGGTCCACGTTAAACGTGGCTGGTTCATTCAGCCCGCTTCTCAAGCCAAAGGTTCAAGCTGAAGGCTGCGTCATGAAGACATGCCCCCAAAACTGTGAAGACTACCGATTAGGCTATTGTAGCGCTTGCCGCTTGGAAGATGCGAAAAAATGCGAACGCGTTTGTCCGCAGGGCATTAATCTGTTGGAAAACGGTTCCCTTGCAAGATGCACCAAATGCATGGAATGCTTCATCGAATGCGACAAAAACGCGGTCTCCGTGAAGTTGGTCGATGATTCCGAGGGATTGACGGCGCTAAAGAATCTTTTCAATAGAAAGCCCAAGAATCGGTCGGCGGCGTAAAACTAAATAGTCAATACGCCTCACCTTCTGCGTGAGAAATTATGAAAATTCTGGTTGTTTACGACTCAAAAACGGGGCACACCGAAAAGATGGCTTTGTCAGTTGCCCGCGGCGCGGAAACAGCTGGTGCTGAAGTCACGGTGAAGCGGGTGGATACCGTGAAGATGAAAGAGCTTCAGGAAGCCGATGGAATAATTATGGGTTCGCCGACCTACTTTGGACAGATGTCATCAAAACTCAAACATATCATCGATGACTCTATCGAGCTTCATACACAACTGACGGGCAAAGTTGGCGCGGCGTTTACGAACAGCGCAGGTACCGCTTCAGGAGCCGAAACTACGCTCTTAAGCATAATACAGGCTATGCTTATTCACGGCATGATCGTGCAAGGGAATGCTGAAATGCAGCACTATGGCGTAGCTGCGCAAGGCGTCCCTAAGCCACGCGAACTGGAGGCATGTGAAGAACTGGGTGCACGGGTTGCGCAGCTCATCGGTCAGCTGAAAAAAGAGGATTAGCCTGGGATCGTCCGCAACTCTTGCCGCAGTCTTCGAGTAATGCTTTTAACGCTTAACCTGCTCTTTTGCTGTCATGACCTTTCTTGGCGCCGTCAAAGCAACGTTGATGAGCAAAAGGTTCTGGCTATGGCAGATAGGCGGCGCCATTATTTACGTTCTCCCGGCGATTTATCGTTTTGCCACAAAAAGCGTTGCAATTCCAATTTTGAATTTCCCTGGGTTTTGGATTGGATATTATATTCCTGGCAATTTTCTAGAAAAACTTTTGGTTAACTCATTTTTTCCAGGAGGCGCAGGCGGTGTCGCCGGCGAAGTATTCTTCACCAAATATCGTGGTGCACCAGTCTCGAGACGTAGCAAGTATCTTCGACGACTTGCTGGAGCCTTTCTTGAAACAGGTGCATGGTCAGTCTTCCAATATATCGGGTACTCGCTCGTGATCAAGGGTCCGTACGGCAGCAACGTCTTCGAGTATGCTGGTGTTTATCCTATAAATTTCACCTTGGCTGCCCTTTCAATTTTCACACCTGATGTAGTGGGTTTTGTAAAGGCGAAATTAAAGAAAATCCTAAAATAACAGTGCCAAATGAGCGAATTTGTTTTTGTTCTTGTAAAGAGAAAGGAGTGTGAATGTGTTGGTGGGCCCGACCGGATTTGAACCAGTGATCAACAGATTATGAGTCTGGCGCTCTAGCCGGACTGAGCTACGGGCCCACGGCTGGCTCTGTCTACATATGCTGCTTTTGACGGAATTTAAACATTTTCTGGATTACCGTTCGTCTGGCTTGCGGTTGACTTGTTTCCTTTCGAACAAAGTCAATCTCAAGAATCTCTTATGTTTTGCCAAACTAAAATGGCCATTGGCTTTTGCCAAAGCGGAACATAGGATCCAACTCGGCTTTTATTGGCGTTATAACTCGGTCGATACGCTCAATGACTTGACCTAAGGTTTCATTGCCGTTGAAGTGTACTGCGATCTGTACGTCGCAACCAAGTCTTCGATTTGCCAGTTCGAAGTAGCCGCACTCGTCATCCCAGAAGTATTCGTCGCCATACTTGGCAACTTCTTTGTTAGTTATGTAATCGATGGTTCCAAATTTGGTTTGTATTTCTTCGACTGTTTTGCTGGCTTTCTTGCTAAGGTTTTTGCGTGTAAAAACGTCCAGCTTTTCAAGGTGAATGGCGCATGATTTTAGTCCCTTAGCTGCGTCGGCGACAGTTAAGTCTTTGAGTCTTGGTGTGAGAATAGCGAGGTGGACTTGAGCGTGTCCTTCGCCGATAATTTCTGGGTGGTCTCTTACCATGGCGAATAAGAAGTCGCTTATCTGGTCTTGCAGTTTTTGGTTGGAGTCGCTCTTCTTTATTTTTTTGAGCTCTTTGACTTTTTCTTTTGGAACATAGGCAGGGTAGTACTTTGTCAAAGCTTTCCGATTCAGGTAGCCGTACCAGAAGAATACGTGTCCGTAATTTGTGGGTACAGCTTTCAAACAGCCTTTGCCTGCTCCCTCCATCGTTATGTCGACTAGATCCATGAACATGTCCCTCATTGACCGATTAAGCGAGTCAGCTGGGACGTTTTGAAGCGTAAACTTCATCATAATCTCAAAAGCTAACGAATGCACGCTTTTATCTTCATTGGTTCCCCGCCCCAAAAACCATGATTTGCATCCCAATCAAATGGTCATTTTTCCCATCAAAAACATGCAAATATTAGTTACAGCTATACCGCAATGTTACAAATCATTATAAGTCAAATTATGTAAATTACGCAAGATCAAAACGCCAAATTGAAATCGAGGTGAAAAATTGCTAAGTCGAGATTGCGATGGATGCGAAATGCTCCGTCCTTGCGTAAAGCGTTACCAAACAGTTCACCCGGGCGAGAAGGTTTACTGCCCCGACGGAACGGCGCACTTGGTGGACACTTAAAGATGAGTTTTTGATCTCCTTTTCTATTTTGTGCATCTTGAGGATGAATTTTTTTGTTGTTAAAACTTTGGGGGTACTGTTTTTTGGTTTTGAGCTCCTCTGTTTTGCGAACAATTAATTAGACACATAAATCAAGTTAGAATTGAGAGAATTAAAATGGAGATTTTCCAAAAGATCCTTGTTCCAATCGACGGTTCCCTCCAATCTAAAATTGCTGAGGAAATGGCCGTCTTCATTTCCAAACTTTTCAACTCAAATGTTACCCTAATGCATGTTGTTAGAAACGAGCTAGTTGCTTTCGGCGGTGAAGTTTACATTCCCCGCGAGGGCTTTGAACCAATGACCACTGGTCAGATTCCTCGTGAGGTCAATCTTCCACAAACCAGACGGAGCATTTTTCCTGACGAAGTAATAAACGAGATAACTGAACAGTATTGGGATAAGGGTCAAACCTTGCTTACTGAAGGCGTTGCAATGTTTGCTGGATCGGGTGTAACTGCCACCAAAAAACTTGTTGATGCAAACGATGTTGCTGAGGCGATAATCGAAGAAGTTGCAGCAGGCAAGTATGACCTCGTTATATTGGGTAACAGCGGTGGGGAGGGAGATGCTGATCTTGACCACCACTTAGGTAGCGTCGCAAAGAAAGTGTCCTATCATGTTAAGACATCTATTATGGTTGTTCGTGAGAAAAACGATTTGAAGAAAATTTTGGTGCCTATAGACGGTTCAGCAAGAGAAAGCAAAGCTTTGCAGGTTGCCACCAGCATCGCCAAGACTGTTCCTGCCGCCGCGGTTCTGCTTCATGTTCAGGAGAAATCCCTGCTAAGATTAAGGCCGGAAATTAACGAGATTGGTAACCAAATAATTCAACACGCCTCCACGGCGTTCGAGGGCATCCAAGTGGAGAAAAAGCTGATCGCAGGTGACCCGGCAAAAGTGATAATTCAGACTGCTGACACATCCGACGTCGATCTCATAATCATGACAAGTGGTGGTCACGGTTCATTTAGGGGTTTAGTAGGGGACGCTAGCGATCATGTTCTGCATCATGCTTCGGTCCCCGTCTTGCTCGTAAAATAGATGATTAGGCTGCAGGTTTCCTCGTCCCGTGTTTTTGCTTTGGAAGTCGTTAATTCAGAGAGGAATATAAGGAGACAGACTGCTATAAGCTTGAAGAACATGATTCGACCCGCTTGGCGGAAGTGCTTTGTTTGGTTTCTCAAGGGGAACCTTGTTGTCTGGGTAATAAACGGTGTGTTGTTTGCTGTTCTTGGGTTTTCAGGTTCTGGTTGGGCGAATCTTGTCGCCGCAGGTTACTTCTCCAAAATAGCATTTCTGGAGACTGGTGTTGCTTTTTTGGTTGGTGGGGCTATCGCTTTTTCGGGATCTCTTCTTCCAAATAAGGCTCGGGAACAAATCTTCAAAACTGCTGATGAGCCTTGGTCGATGGACAAATTGCGAAAGGGCGAGAAAAACGCTAACAAGTACATTGGATTGGCTCTAATTTTGTTTGTTGAGTCGTTGATTGTTGCTCTTTTTGGCTTTTAGGAAACAAGCTTTTGAAAAATAAAAAAGGAAAGGGGGGAAATTACATAGCAGGCGCCGTTGTCGACGGTGCCTGTTTTGGTTTCCTTCTCATCATCATTGCAACGACGACAATGACGATTACTATTACAATTACAGCTATTGCTACGTAGACTAGTGTGTAGTCGGTTGCTGGTGTTGGTGTTGCGGTCGGCGCTACTGTTGGTGTTGCAGTTGCTGTGGGTGTTGGTGTGGCTGAGGCGGCTACTGTTGTGCTCTGGAGATATTGGTAATTGCCGTTTGATGTGTCTTGTAGATAATAGTAGTATGTTCCTGCTGTGGTTGGATTTTGTGTGAAGGTCCAGAATCCGTTTACGTCGGTTGTTGAATTTGCGATTTGTTGCAGTGAGCTTGGGAATGTTGAGTTGTCTGTCGTTACGAGCAGGTTAACTGCGGTGCCGTTCTTTGCTGATCCGTCAGCGTTTAGTAATGACCCTTCGAGGTTTACGATGTTGCCCATGGATCCTCCTGGTGGTGAGTAGCCGGCTAGTTGTAGGTAGTATTTTGCCTCGTTGAGGTCGTATGGTCGTGCTGTTAATGCGCTGTCATAGTAGGGTTGGGTGGGTAACATTGGTGTTACTCCTGGTGTTCCGTAGCCTGCGAGCAGGTTGCTGATTATGAGGTCGCGTGGTACTGCGTAGTCGAAGGCGATGCGGACGTATCGGGCGTATGTTGCGGCGTTCGCTGGGTCTTTTATGCCGTTTGGTGTTTGGACGCCTGTGCCAAAGATTGGGTGTTGCATGTTGTAGCCGAATTCTTGTCTGCCTACGCCGTTGAGGTTGATGACTTTGCCCCATGATCCGATTGTTGGAATGTCGGTTTGCATTTGGTAGTTGTAGTCGAGCATGTCGACTTCGCCGTTTTTGAGTGCGGCGAGGGCTGATGTTTTGTCTGCGATGAAGCGGATGTAGTAGTCTTTCATTTGGAATAGGCCCATTGCTTCAAGTCCGCTTGCGTTCCAGTAGTTGTCGTATTTGTAGAGGTGTATTGTCTGAGCGGTCGCGTCGTAGCTGTCTTGTTTCCACATGTATGGTCCGGTGCCTACTGGTCCGTAGTATGTTGTGCCTTTGATTGTTATGGATCCTTGTCCTGTGTTCATTGGTGTGTTTGCCCAGTCTGCGGGTGCAACGTTCTCAAAGATGTGCATGGGTATGATGTTGTTGGCGAAGGATAGCAGGTATGGTTCAAAGTATCCGTATGGCTTTCCGTTGGCCACCACTGGGAGTGTCGCGGTGACAGTGTACTTGTCAGTGGCGGTTATGGTTCCCATTCTGGTTCCATCTCCTAGGGTTATGGATGTGCTGTTGCTGAAGGTGAACTTGCAGTTGTCGCCGTAGACGCTTTGGTAGTAGCCTACGAATTGTGATCCTGTTGCGCCGTTCATTAGTGCCCATAGTGAGAATACTACGTCGTCGGCTGTGAATGGTGCTCCGTCTTGCCAGGTGACGTTTTGTCTGCAGTTGAAGGTCCATGTAAAGCCGTCTGTGCTGTGGCTCCATGAGGTTAGTAGGGCGGGTGTTTCGAGGTCGGTGAGTCCGTTTAGTGTTGGCCAAACTTCAGCTAGGCCGTCGAAGATTGGGGTGGCTACGATTACGTCGTACCAGCTGTCGGATTCAGGTGGGTTTAGGGCGTCTATTGATCCGGTGGAGCAGTATGTGATTTGGGTTTTGCCGTCGCTGCGGGTTAGTAGTTGTGGGTAGGGTTGTGCGTTGAAATAGAGCCAGCCTTCTCCTCCTCCAGTTGCGGGCGTGTACAGGTTGCCTATGGCGGGGTTTACGACGACTGGTGCTTGCTGATACATAATTTGTGATGCAGGTACGTCGTCGTAGTAGACTTGTTGCCACTGGTTCAGCACGCTTGCTTTTTCTGTGTTGTTTGTAGATGTGATGAATTCATCTAGCAAGGTGTTTGATGTGGCGTTGTTCCATAGGTAGTAGTTCTGTCCGGTTGGAGCGAAGAATGCGGAGTCTCCGCCATAGTAGGTTTGTCTTGGTTCGGGTAGTAGTCCTGGGGTCCATCCAAGGGCTAATATGTCGTATCCGCTTTGGTCGTAGGTTTTTCCAACGTACTGGGGGCTGGGCGTTAGGGCGCGGTCGTATACGCTTGTCCAGTCTAGATATACGACTTGGGCGTTGATGCCTAACTGTTGAAGGTTGCTTGCGAAAACCTGTGACCACTGTCGTCTCAGTAAGTTGGCGTTGCCTGGGGCAATGATGGTTACGCTGAAGAGTGAGTTGCTGCTTTGTGCCTTAATCGTGGTTAATGGCGCTAGCATTGAAGCGGCTAAAGCTACGATTAGAAGTATCGTCAATACTCTTTTATTGATACTCATGTTTAGTTTTTCCTCCAAACTCCTGCTTATTTTTCAGGGCTATACGTATATTAAATTTGCCATAGTCCCGAGAAGATGTTATCGCATATGCAAACGTAAGCTCTTTTCTGAGTAGACCAAAGTTTGAAAAGCCTTAAGTATAATTAGCTTCGTTAGAGATTCAATCAAAAGAGAAAGAGAGGGTCACGGTTTGCCAAACAGGTTGAAAGAGTTCTTCGGAGGTTCCATGTTTAGGTATATTGTTAGAAGACTCCTTTACATGATACCTGTGGCAATAGGAATCTCCATAATCGCCTTCATAACTATGTATGCAGCTGGAGACCCCATTACTCTAATCAAAGCCGGCAAACCAAATGTTACTGAGGCCACAATTCAAGCATTAAAAACCTATTATGGATTGGATAAGCCCTTACCTGTGCAATATTTAACTTGGCTTGCCAATATTCTTCATCTGAATTTTGGGAAGTCGCTATATGGCGGGCAGTCTGTCAACCTGATTTTAGGACCAAGAATTTGGCCAACAATAGAACTGCAAGTCGTTTCGCTTTTGCTTGCTTTCGCCATCTCCATTCCAATTGCTGTCTATTCGGCAAGAAAACCTTATTCCAAACAAGATGTTACCGTAACATCGTTTTCTCTTTTTGGTGTTTCGATGCCGACGTTTTGGTTTGGAATCATTCTTATAATAGTATTTTCTTTCACGCTCGGTTGGTTCCCATCTGCTGGAATGCAAGGGGCTGCAGGGTTCGTTTGGTGGGGTAATCCCTTCTTTGACCTGATTGCTCATCTGATCTTGCCTGTCGCTGTTCTGGTTTACGTATCACTGGCCCAAAACATTCGCTTGATTAGGGCTAACATGCTGGAGATTCTAAGGTCAGATTATGTTTTGGCTGCAAGAGCAAGTGGACTTAGTGAACGCAAAGTGGTTTACAGCTATGCACTAAGAAATGCAATTACTCCCGCTGTCACTTTTCTTGGGATAGCTTTGGGAGGTATGATTGCGGGTGCGCCGATGACTGAATATGTTTTTAGCTGGCCGGGTCTTGGGCGGCAGTACGTTACGTCAACGCTGGGTTTGGATTTTCCAACAATTATGGGAATAACCATGATAATTACTGTGATGACGCTCCTTGCAAACCTCATTATGGATATTCTTTACGTCTATATCGACCCGAGGGTCAGGATTAGGTAAGTGAAACCATGAGCCAAGACCACAAACCAACCGCCGAACACAAACGTAGGTCAGCAAGCCAGTGGGCTGTTGCCTGGCGCCGATTCAGACGAAGCAAAACTGGTGTTGTAGGTCTAATAATAGTGCTTGCTGTGATCGTGTTAGGTATAACCGGGGATTTCATTGCGCCGTATCCAGCTTTTCCTAACCCGAAAGCGTTGACGCCTTTCTACAATGGGGATGTGCGCACGTCTCCTAGTTCTCATTATCTTCTCGGAACAGATGTGTTGGGAACAGATGTTTTGAGTGACATACTTCACGGGACAAAATATGCGCTGTATGTGGGTGTTGTGGTGACGGCGATCACCATGGCTATTGCAATACTGGTGGGCGCGATAGCAGGGTACTTTGGTGGTTGGATCGACAACGTTTTGATGAGGATAACCGAGGTTTTTCTCGTATTTCCGTCGCTCTTGTTTATACTAGTCTTTGTACGGGTTCTTACGCTTGGGTCAGGGGCAGGTTCGTCCATTAATTTTCTCGGGATCAGCATCCCCATTGGCTTAACGATAGTGGTTCTAGTTTTAGCCATTTTCAACTGGCCAGGAGATGCCAGAATGATACGGGGCGAGTTCTTGCGAGTTAGAGAACTTGAATTCGTGGAAGCTGAAAAAGCGCTTGGCGCCAGCAACCGGCGGATTATTTTCAGGCACATACTGCCAAACATCCTTTCATCCATAATTGTCGTAGCAAGCTTAACAGTTGCATATGCGATCTTACTGGAAGCAGGTGTGAGCTTCTTGGGTTTTGGGGATGTCAACACGATGACTTGGGGACAGATTCTGGAGAACAATTTCTCGGACGCACGAATAGTTTGGTGGGCATTGGTTTTCCCCGGAATTGCTATTCTAATTACGGTGTTCGGCTTTAACCTCTTGGGAGACGGGCTTTCAGATGCACTTAACCCGAGGCTTAGAGATTGATGGAGAAGACAAGCATGACCGAAATACTGCTCAAAATTGAAGGGTTAAAAACGTACTTCTTCACCGAAGCCGGAGTAGTGAAAGCCGTCGATGGGATAACGCTTGACGTTCGAAAAGGTGAGTCGTTGGGGCTCGTGGGCGAGTCAGGCTCGGGCAAAACAGTCACCGCACTTTCGGTGCTTCGCATCGTCCCTAAACCGGGCAAGATTGTGGAGGGAAAAATCGAGTTCAATGGTGAGAACTTGCTTTCCAAGAGTGAGAAGGAGATGCAGTCGATGCGCGGCAGCGAGATAGCTATTATCTTCCAGGATCCTTCTTCGTCCTTAAATCCGGTCTACAATGTGGAGCGCCAGCTAAGAGACGTTCTTACTGCTCA
>DATJPJ010000183.1:0-6046 GCA_035506455.1 Candidatus Nanoarchaeia archaeon | reverse complement strand
GAAACTCACAACAAGAAAAACATGAACTTCTGAGAAAACACAAGAAAAGCAGTTTACGGCAAGCGTTTCTGAACTTTTGGTAAAGCCGGGAGAGATTTGAACCGTAATCAGACTGTGTGAAAGAAACATTTGTGAACATTTTTTATTTCAGATTTTCGTTGTTGCTTTTCAAAAAGGCTCCAAGAAGTAATTTGTGTTGAGCGTCTTCTAGCTTAACTAGTCCTCGCTTCAAAGCTAAGAAAACAAAGAACTGTGAAAAGGCGGCTATGGTTGCAGTTTCGACTATGTGAATTGGATGAACATCACCTGCCCCCACACTTCCTGCTAAGGCGCTGAAAAAGGTAATTCCCATGGTGATGACTGCGTCTATGAGGGCGTTTCCCCAATCAAACTTTTGCTGCACAGGAGGCGTCTCAGTGCTTCCGCAGGAAACGAAGAATCCTCTGATTGTCAAGGTTGGATTTCTGCGAGTTAACTTGTTTAGGCATTTCAGAAATCTGCCTTCGATCGTTATTATTGGTTTTGTCAGTAAGACGCCTCCAAGTAGAATATTTTCTGGCAGTCGGCATAGAAAGATAGTGCCCCACATTATCTTATCTAATGAATGCAAATCTATTAGGGAGACGGAATATTTCTCAAACTATTTCTCTAGCTTCCTTTTTGAATATAGCTTAAGGTGGCTGTGGATGCTTTTGAAAGAATAGTTTTATGAAGGAAACAGTGCAGTAAATTTGTTTCAAAGAATTTTGACAAACACCCTTTTATCGCAAATCTCAGTATAGCTTAATGGTGGAACCGAAAGCGATGATGAAGCTCATGAAGACGGTACTTCTCATGACGGTCGTAGCTCTTCTAACTGCACTTTGCTCCTACGCAATGACTGTATGTGCTCAAACGGCTTCTTCATCAGGAGATGACTGGTCAATGTTTAACCACGACTTAGCTCATACTGGTTATTCAACTTCCAGTGCACCCGCAACTAACCAGACCCTATGGACATTCACCACTGGAGGCGCGATTGAAACTTCCCCTGCAGTTGTAGATGGAACAGTCTATTTTGGCTCGGACGATGGCTCTGTTTATGCCCTAAACGCAGCAACCGGGACGTTGGTTTGGAATTATTCCACCGGTGGACCTGTACAGTCATCCCCAGCTGTTGTAAATGACGTAGTTTATGTTGGTGGTTTTCATAGCCATGCGGTGTTTGCCCTAAATGCTTCCTCGGGAGGTTTGATCTGGCGAAGCTCAACGAACTCAGTTTACCCAAATGAAATTTCATCGACAGCAGTGACAAACGGCTTCGTCTACGTTGACGTTTATAACGCAGGTGAGGGGGGCGAATTCTCTGCTCTTAACGCGTCAACGGGCGGCATTGTTTGGAAATATGATACAGAATATTGGATAACGAATTCGCCCGCAATATACGAGGGCATAGCATATTTTGGAACCAATTTTGGAGAACTGCTGGCGTTAAACTCAAGTACAGGTCAAACAATTTGGACGCTTGACGAAACCAGCAATGGGGGGGTGCAAGGTTCTGTTTCGGCCAGCGACGACTTGGTTTTCGTAGGTTTAAGTCAGAAGGTTCAGGCGTTGAACGCATCTAGTGGCGTGGTAGTATGGAGTAGTGATATTGTGGGCGGCGTCCAATCCTCGTCGCCAGCAGTAGCCAACGGAATCGTGTACGTATCCATGGCGTATGGGCAACTCTATGGTGGGGTCTCTGCCTTAAACGAGACATCAGGGACGCTGATGTGGAATCAAATACCCGGTTCGATTACGGATTCTTCTCCAGCCATTGCGGATGGCGTAGTCTTCGTCGGCTCGGACGACGGCAGTATCCACGCCTTGAACGCCACGACGGGTACGATAATATGGGCGTACACTACGGGCGAAGCGGTTTATTCGTCTCCTGCGGTCGCATACGGAGCAGTCTACGTGGGTTCAAACGATGGAAAGCTATACGCCATAGGTACTCGCCAAGGTCCTTCGAATTCTTCAATGCCCTCCACAACGCCAACTTACTCAGCGTGGCCCTCGCAAAAGCCCACACTAAACAAATCGCCCACACCTTTTCCTCCGAATTCAATTCCAGAATTCTCAACATGGATCATTCTGCCTTTGGTCCTAACAACAATGCTAACAGCAATTGCAGATATTAGAAGAAAGCACGCCAAATCTAAAGTCAGATTCCTCTAGTCATTAGCTTAAGTTTTGCCTTTTCATTTGATGACTTCTATTGACATTCGCAGTATAGTATATCCTTGTGCAAAGGCAGGAACGTGGAGACTGCTTATTTCTTCAAACGTTGAGACTTGTACGTTTTACTGGTGAATAGTTTAGGTTTGGTCTTCAGCTATTGAATTCGGGGCCTTCGCTGACGCTTTCATGGAGATCTGGAGTTTGTAGGAGGCTCAGTTTCAAACGTGCTTTTTCAGAAGACCTGAACAATTTGCTTACTCCTTAGATGTTGAGTGACTAAGGTTACCGTTTGAACCCGCGAAGAGCAATTTCACGGTTAATTATTTTAGCGGAGAAGCACAAGGCTTGACTTATTTGTCTTTTCATATTCGTTTCCGCTGGAATATTCAAGAGACTGGCGGAAAAAGATGATGCCATTCTTCTGTAGATCGCTCAAGAATATGGTCCGTTTTATATCCAAGCTCTCTTCAACAGAACAAAGCAGGTTACTCATGGACATGTGAAAAAAAAGGAGGTTTAATAAAGTGTGTAGTTAGCTAACCATAAAATCCTAAGGGATAGGGCTAAATAGGTCCACTTGAGGCAGTTTATCCGCAGGTACTAAATTGTTGTAAACTAAGCCGTTTCCGTAAGTGTTTAGTTGTTTCACGTCGACAGCATTGCTGTTTGGCTGCTCGTTATAGACGACAACTGAGTCATTGCTCATCTTTATGTAGCCAATTCTGTAAACAGCAACAGAAATAGATTCTGGATTTCCAGCGCTCCATAATCCCAAGCTGCTATGCAACGTTGAATAGCAATTAGCTGAGCCAACCAAATTACTTAGGATAGATGTACTGTCAGTCCAATTGAACTCAAAGTTGCCGATAAAGCCAGAATAATCTTTTGAAGTTATAAGGTCTTTTAATTGTGCAATGAGGCGAGATGGTTCCGAGCTTGAGAAGGATGGGTTGTAATTTGTTCCAACAAAGTAGCAGTTGTTTTCTACTAATCCAGTAATTGTGGTTATTTGGATGTTGTAGACTTCTATTTCTGCGTCACAAGATGCAATTTGAGCGCCTGGTAAACGTGTTACATTGAGGATGACGGCTGAAGGATACTGACTGACAGGGAACATTAGAGCGCCGTTAGATCCTACATATGACGCGTTCGCATTAGAAGGGCGTTCTCCGACGTAGGCATAGGCAATACTGACATTGAATTGTGTTTCGGGACCTGCCACATTTGTAGGTTGTTGCGAAGATGTGTCAGCTGACGCAGAAGAAAAGGCAATAACAATGGTTGCAATGAGCATTGTGCAGAGCGCTGCAAGGAGTCGTTGCATGGTTTTTGATATCTTAGGTTTGTTGTTCATCCAATTATTCTTTGGGTTTTTCGTCAAAATATCACCTTCTTAGGGAGCGTCGGTGGTAAAATTAGTGGCTGTCGGGGGTCCAACTGTGGCGGTCATGACACTGTATGGGTTTGGCGTCGCGTACATGTACCAGATGTTGTTTGGATGTAGTGGGTCGTAGAAAGCGCAATATGATTCGCCGCTTATGCTGTATGCGCTAGGACTTAAACTTAGCATTCCAGTAGGGCTTGGATAATAGTAATCGCAAAACCATGCATTAACTCCAAAATAAGTATGCGGAGCAAACGAAGCGGTGTTAAAAAACTCTGTTCCGCTATAATAGCCGTATTGGTTAATATCGTAGTCACATGTGTGATCACTGTAATTCGAGTAGAGATGGTAGCCTTGCCCGCCATATCCTGCCTCAAACGACCATTGCCCTTGATCGTACTTATATATTCCAGAATTGGCTAAGGAGAAATTGTAATGCGCGAATAGGCCCAAGGCTACCCAGGTATCGTCCGTATGGTTATAGTCTGTGTGGACGCATTGACAGAAGGAATCATCTTGATCTGGATTTGAAGAATTATACCCTATTGTCCAAGAGACATCTGACCGGTAAGCTAGCGCAACATGCTGTTGTACGATTAGCATCACTGATACAAACGCTAACACTGAAATTAAAATAACGACAATAGCTTCGCCATTTTTCATTTTGTCTTCCTCCGATATTCATTTACCTCTTGTTCTCTTTCTGCCCTTCGATTGGGGCAAGGCGGTGACACGCCTCCGAGCAGTTTAGCCGGGGCTATTTAGCCTGTATGTACAGAAGTTGGGTATATTGTTTCTTATGAAATAATATTATTAATAATACTATTAGTAATATTATTACTTTTATCAATTTTTTTACGTAAAATCGAATTGTATTTGCGTAGCTCAAGTGCTGTGCAAGTCCCAAGTGCTGGAAAGCCTTTAATGCAACTCGGGATTAAATCGAGATAGGGTCAGGGCCATAGCTTTGGAAGAATGGCTGGTTTTGGTTTTGAAAGTCAAACTCAGCATCCGAGAAAGAAGTCTCAGGGCATTCTTAGACTTGGTCATTCTGCGTCTGCTCGCAGAGCAGTCCATGAGCGCCTACGAAATAAACAAGGCATTAACAAAAAATTTTCAAGTTATGATCGGTCCGAGCACAATCTACTCCAAACTATCGACTTTAGAAGAAAGCGGAGATATATGCCGCACACAGAGCAGGTCAGGAAAAGAATACAGTTTAACAGAACAAGGTCACGAAACCATTAACGATATTCCAGCCATAATCGCGGAAATCCTCAAATCCGCAAAGGAACTGCTAGAAGGCCAAAACGGCCATGAGAAAAGAAGGCGACAAATTCCATAGCAAAAAAGTGACAGCACCTTCAAGTTTTCTTCCAGCCAAACGCAAACTACCTCTTTTTTTCTTAAAAAGATGCAACCAGGGGCTGAAAGGGCCCAGTAACAATTAACTGCTAGTTGGATTTTCGTTCTATCCTATAATACGGGTTTCGCGCCCCAGCAAACCCCACCTTATCTCGAAAGACAAGGGTGCCTATTCCCGTTAAATCCTTGTCCGAGTCTGAGGAGGCTTTGAATTCTTCTGCGATTACCCTCGAAAAAATCTTGAGGAAAAGCAAGCAGCCACTGAAGATTAGCAAAAAATTGGGAATCAGAAAAACTGATGTTGAAGTGGACTGGGGAGATTTGAACCCCTGCCGAAGCGATAATTTCACCGCACAACCCCCTTCATTTGTTAACTTAACGAAAAATGTGGAGATTAACCAATTGGAACAACAAACCATACCTTACCCTCAGTGCGGCAAGATAACACCAAAGAGCCGCCTTGACCGGAACTATCCAGCAAAAACCTTCGTGCCCGGAATGTGGCGAGGCAAGTCGTTCAGGGACGGGTTCAGGTCAGACGAGGTCCAGTGCTACCTGCGCCGAGACTGCAGCGGTAGGTTTTTCGTAATCGTTCGCGGGATTCGACCCCCTTTATGTAGTGGCAGTTTCAATCGTATTTTCCCTTTTCTCTCCAAGAAATGGAGCTGAGTAAGAGTCGTTGGTCTGTCAAGTATTTTTTGTGTCAACAAATCTTGACAAACAGACTCTTTAATTAAGAGAATGAAATGGTTATTTGATGGTTGCAATGGTTTACAAACGCCTTCTTGCGATATTATTAACTGCCGCAATTGTTGGCGGTTTGACGCTGGCCTGCTCTGCTGAGTTTGCTGGAGCGCAGACTGGCACAAGCGTCAGCGGAATAATAAGCCAAGACACAACATGGACAAAGGCGAATAGCCCTTATAGCCTCACAGGACCGGTTGCTGTAAATGTTGGCGTGAACTTAAGAATTGAACCGGGAGTCACAATTAACCTAAACGGCTACTACATTCAAGTAAATGGCACCTTAACAGCCAAAGGCTCAAGCACAAACCTGATTAATTTTAACGGGGGGTCCATAGTTTTCACGGTCAT
>DATJPJ010000182.1:0-5808 GCA_035506455.1 Candidatus Nanoarchaeia archaeon | reverse complement strand
GTTAGAGGTTCGAAGGCAAGACTTCGACAACGTCTTTAATGAACTCGTTGACAAAACAATAGAGCTAAAACCCGACTTCATGATCATCTCAGGCGACCTGTTCCATCAGCCTCGCCCCTCAAACATCACATTAGAGAACACCATAAAAAGTTTTAAACGACTTCGAGATGCCAGCATTCCCGTTTTAACGGTGGATGGATCTCACGACTCCGCACCAAACTCGATAACCAGCACGATTCTTTACCCTCTCGACAGCGCAGGGTTAATCCATCACCTTCCCAGACATGACGGAGCCTGCTGGCGCAAACCTGGCTCCTGCTACGTCTACGGCATTCCAAACTACCGCACGAGACATAAAACAGAAGAAATGCTGCCCCTTTTCATGCAGCAAAACCAACCTGTTCCAGACCCATCAGTAGCAAACGTGTTTGTGCTACACGGAGCCGTCGATCTTCCGAGCGTTAAGCCTCCATACATCGAGGCTGAACTTCCACCCACACTCTTGCCCGAAGGTTTCGGCTACTACGCCGCCGGTCACGTTCACGAACGCTACTTGACCAACTTCAAAAACGGCATTCTATCCTACAGCGGCTCCACCGAAACAGTGAGTTACGACGAGGCAAAATACAACAAAAGCTTTTACCACGTCAAAGTAACCGAAAAAGGCGAATTCAAACCAGAAGCCATGGAGCTCACATCTCCGCGCAGATTCATCATCCTTGAACGGGAATACTCGGGTATGAACGCCCACAAAATAACCGACCAAGCTGCCCAGTTGGTTAAAAATGCCGATGAAGAAGGAGCAATCATTATTCCCATCCTAAAGGGCACCCTACCTGCAGAAGCAAACCGCAGTGAAATTGATGTTGGTCACATTAGAGCCGCCGCCGAAAAAGCCCTCCTTGTGCACCCAATAGTTCTGTTAAAAGAAAGTGCAGTCGCAGACGAGATTGTGCGCAGCATATTCGAAAGCGAATTCAAAGACTTGAAAACAAAGTCTTTCGAGTATTTCATGCAAATCTTCTCCGACCGATACGGCCGGGAGGACGCGGAAAAAATCGCCCACACTGCAATCGCCCTTATCGAGCCATTGACGCGCAAGCAGGAAGAGAAGGTCAAGCAGACGCTGGAGGAGTTGACGAAGTGAAAATCGAGATTGTCCAAATGGAAAACATCCGAAGCCACATCAAATCCACAGTTCCATTCACCCGAGGCTTCAATTGCCTGCTCGGCGGAGTCGGATGTGGCAAGAGCAGCGTGCTGCTTAGCATTGACTTTGCTTTTTTCGGCGATCCTATTGGGCGAAGCTTTGAATATCTACTCCGCGAGGGCTCCGAAAGCTGCAAAGTCACCGTTCAATTTACACAAAGCGGTAATACTTACGTACTTACCCGTGGCCTAAGAAGACGCGGTAAAAGCATAAACCAAGATCTTGAAACGCTCAAACTTTTTCAAGACGAGAAGCTCATCGCCAGCCAGAAAACCGACGCAATCGCTGAACAACTGAAGGCGATTACAGGAATTGATCGCGACCTCTGGCGTGAAATCGTTTGGATACGCCAAGAACATCTAAAGGAACTCCTCGATGCCGCGCCTAGAGACAGACAAAAACGCCTGGATGAACTATTCGGGCTTTCCGATTATGAAGTGGCATGGAGTAGCATTGCCCAGTATTTGCGCGACTATGAAACTGAGTTACGGCTTCTAGAAAAAGATCCCGACGTCACGAGCAAAGAAAAACTCGCCGCCGACTACAACCGGGTGACTGAAGAGTACACGCTTCTTGAGCTTGAGCTAGAAGACAGCCAAGAAAAACTCGCCACTGCAAAACACGTGCTGGATGAAGCTGATGCGAAACTAAAGCGACTCGAAGAAAAACGGCTTGCCGTTGAAGAGCTCAAACGAAAAGAAGCACGATTTCACGCCAACATAGTTAATCTTGAAGATGCACAAAGGGCTTTGACAGAAAGGATAGAGGGTAAGAAAACTGTGCTATCCAACTTGAGCCAAAGACAAAACAGCATGAATGCTCAACTCAAGACATGCTGCGACAAAATCGCGCAATCTGGAATTCAGCCGAACCAACCTATAGACGCAATAGGGTTATGCATAACAGAGTTTGAAGACAAAATCAGCACGTTAAAAGCGGAGCAGGAAGCCACATCCCGCAGTCTGCAAACTGATCAAAAACGTATTGCACAACTCTCAACAGAAACTGAGAACGAATGCCCGCTGTGCTTGCAGCCTCTTAACAGTCAGTACAAGACAGGCATGATGCAGAGAATCCATGCTGAAAATGAGGAACGACAAAAAATCATCCGCAAGCTGCAGAGTGAAATATCCGAGCTCCAGCTGAGAAAGAGGCTGGCTTCCGAAGCTTTCTCGAACCTGCAAACCATTTCTTCTAGGGTTGAAGATCTCAAAACCCGAGTTGTGGAAGAAGAAAGTAACTTAGCCAATCTGACGAGCGAGCTGACTGAGAAAAAGAATCTTTGCATTGATGTAGCAGGACAATTGGATACGTTGCGATCAGAAATTGGCAGGTTCGACCTTTCTGACGTCGAGTCCGCTAGGCTGACTCGCGAGCAATCATTCAAGCATTACTACGCGACGGAATCGGACTTACGCACAAAAGAGAACCGCAAAAAAGACTTGCTAAGACACTTAGACGATGTGAAAGAACGCATCGATTCAGCACAACAAAAACTCGAGCGAATGGAAAAAATCCAAAAAACGGCACAGGTCCTAAGCGCCATACGAGACGCATACAGAAGTATACAACCGAAACTGCGAAGCGAATTCATCAAAGTACTGAGAAATTTTGTTCAGCAGGTCCTCGACAGCCTCGTTGGCGGCGAAGCACCCCTACTAAATGTAGTCGTCGATGAAACATACACACCCTCTGTAAAAAGCGAAAGCGGAGCAGAGAGAGAAGTGACGAATCTGTCCGGCGGCGAACGAACCCTGCTGGCCTTCGCCTACCGACTAGGACTTGGGCAACTGATTATGCAGTCCCGCACGGGTCACGGACTCAGCATGCTACTATTGGATGAGCCAACAGAGAACCTAGGCACAGAAGACGGAAGTATCACTCGACTTGCCGAATCAATTTCACGGTTCAAGGCAATTGAACAAATAATCGCCGTCACACATAGCGAAGACTTCGCCGAAAAAGCTGGGCACGTTGTCGTTTTGGAGAAAGAAGTAGGAATAAGCAAGGCATCCATAGCCAAAGGTGAATAGTCAAACAGTAAAATAAAAAATTAATTTCCAAACATGCAGGATGGAACGAAATGGATCAAATCTTCGTCGGATGGTCAACAACAGAAGTTTTCGCAGTGCACAACTTGCGCATGAAAGATGGAGTATGGCTAGTTGATGTTACAAATGGCTCTGGGAAAAAGACCCAAACCAAAACAATAGGAGACAAACTAAACTGGGAGAAAACATCTCAGCTAATACCTGAAGCGATATTCAAGAAACAAACTCAGCAATATCTGAAAGACCAGCGCATAGTCTCCTTCGTAAGACTAAATATCAAAACCGAAATTGTAGACCGATCCAAAGGCGGACACGCGACAGAAGTCAGACCCACTTCAGTGTCCGAAAACGGAGCAATCCTCGTCAACATCGCAACCGGAAACGAAATCGCCGAAGATATAAGACGAGCACGAATACGAAATTTCTAAAGCACCAGAATAACCTGAACTATCAATTTTCTGTTGAGACACGATCATTGGAAAGAAATGTTTACAGACTCAAGAAACTTGAAGCCGGGAAATTATTGCTCAGTCACTTGATTTTCTAAAACGCCAATTCCCTCTATTTCAATACGCACCACGTCGCCCTGCCCAAGCCATTTAGGAGGCTTCATAGCCATAGCAACTCCTGATGGAGTTCCCGTAGCAATGATGTCACAAGGTTCCAACGTCATCACTCGACTAAGATAGTAGATTATTTGGGGAACGCTAAATATCATGTCGCGTGTGTTACCGTCTTGTCGAAGGTCACCGTTAACCCACGTTCGAATAGCGAGGTTTCCTGGATCTCTAATTTCAGAGCTCGTAACTATGCAAGGACCAGTAGGCGCAAAAGTGTCAAAACTTTTTCCAGGGATCCATTGACTGCCCCTGAACTGAAAGTCGCGGGCAGAAACATCGTTTAGTATTGTGTAGCCAAAAACGTAGTTTTTTGCCTCCGCCACAGAGACGTCCTTCGCTTTCTTTCCGATCACAAAGGCAAGTTCGCCCTCGTAATCGAGCTCTTTCACGAAGGAACGTTTCACGATTTTTTGGTTAGGCCCTGTTATGGCTGTGTGGGGCTTCATGAAAACCACCGGCTCCTCGGGCAAGACTGCTTTGGTTTCGGCTACGTGTGTCTTGTAGTTTAAGCCTAAGCACAGGATTTTGGGCGGGGAAGCGATGGGCGCGAGAAGAAGTGTTTCACTCAATGGAATTGCTGCTGCATCGAGTTCGCTGTTGTTCGCCCTATCTAACAGGTCTATTGCAGTTTTTTGGGCTGTTTCGTCCGCTATGAAAGCTTCAATCTTGCTGGGCATATGCGTTTTGAAGCGCTTAGCCAAAGCTAGCAAGGGAATAAGCCTTGCGTTTTCCATTACGCCGTAACTTTCTTTGCCTTCGTGCATAAAGCGGGCGATTTTCAAGTCCATCCACCACGAAAGTTTGAAATCGGGGAAATCGAAAATGAGGAACTGAAAGTTGGCTACTATTCTTCTTCGTAGAGTTTACGTTGGTTAATTGTAAGTGTGTCTTCCTCGCCAGCGATTACGCGGTAGGTTTCTCTTAAGGCGTTGTGGTGTAGAAACTTGTTAAGGAGAACTTTAACGTACTTCTTGTTTACGCCCTTTGCTTCGGTCTTAACTACCATATCGCCGCTGTCACTTGTGACTTCGCCGCCAGTTTTTTCCTTCAGAAAAGCAGCAAGCTTTGTTAGAGTGTCTGAGCCTTCGCCCTTAAGTTTTGATGCGTCTACTTTTACTTCAACCATGAAATTTCACCTCGCGTTTAAATGTAAAAGTGCCTTATAACTCCTTTGCGTCTCCAACAGGCTAAGCGACACTCAACTCATCCTTCAAACCTGTTTCCGGATACGGGAACACATGAGTAAACTCAACAGGCATGAACACCTTAATGCGTTCACCCACGTTTAACCACTCACCACTTAACGAAGACTTGATTGCAACGATTATTTCTTCATTGTCTAACCTAATTTCATACCGAATACTTGATCCCTCAAAAGTGACTCTTTTTATCGTTCCCGAAACTACGTTCGTTCCTTCCTGCAATCCTTTCTCCACAATAAGAGTTTCGGGCCTAATTGACAGCACGACATTTTGGGTTTCGCTAAAAGATCCGTCCAGTGCTTCCATCTTTGCTCCTTCACGGAGCTCAATCATGACGTTACCGTCGTCCTTTTTGCTCTGAACATACCCCTCCAGAAAATTGGATTCACCAATAAAATGCGCGACAAAAATGCTTTCAGGCTTCATGTAGAGTTCTTGTGGCGTACCAACCTGGATAATTTTGCCTTTTCGCATGACCGCGATGCGATCGCTAATTGCCATGGCTTCGGATTGATCGTGAGTTACATGTATACCTGTAAGTTTAAGGTCTTTTGCCATCTTGCGAATTTCATAGCGGATTTCACTACGTACTTTAGCATCTAACTGTCCCAGCGCCTCATCCATTAAGAGCAGTTGAGCACCAGCTGCCAAGGCTCGAGCGACGGCGATGCGCTGCATCATGCCACCACTTAACTCGTTTGGAAAAGCATCAAGGCGCTCATGAA
>DATJPJ010000181.1:0-6189 GCA_035506455.1 Candidatus Nanoarchaeia archaeon | reverse complement strand
GCAAGGTCTTCAGAGTAGTCTCCAGCTGTTTCATCGGTTTGGCCGAAGCTATGGTGTTCAGACAGGTAACCGTACTGATTCTTACCAGAGGGGATGGCAACTCCGATGGAGGAAGCGACGAGTCTATGTGGTTCGTTGGTTGCGTTTCTGGCGATAACGACGAAAGTTATTTCGCCAGGTTGAACCATTTTTAGACCTTTCTCGCGAGGCAACAGTTGGCAGCCAGGAGGAACAATACTTGAGACGCTTACCAGATTGCAATGTTGAATGCCAGCATCGCGCAAGGCAAGTTCAAAAGACTGAAGCTGTTCTTTGTGTTTACCGACTCCCTTGGTTAGGAAGAAGTATTTGGGTATCATTGTTAAGTCGGAAAATAGACAGTGTAGTATGCATTTAAAAATGTTTTTATGTGAACCTAGCAACTGATGTTTTTTGAAACCAAAGAAAAGGGAGAATTGCAGAATATTTTTGAATTAGTTTCTGCTGCATTTTACGATGCTATTTTGTTGGTGGGCTTAGCTCGTTGCACTTGTTGTCGTTGACTTATCAATGACGGTTTTTGTGATAATTACTATTTGAGTAACTTTGGCGTTTGTGATGTCAACCTTAATCGTTGCAAAACCAGATGTGCCGTCTTGCATTGTCACTATTGCAGCAGATGCTTTGGTTGTTAGTGTCCCGTCTGCTCCTATTGTGCTGCTCAATATCGGATTTATTGATGTCAAATTGTAGCCTTCAGAAACTAGTTTTTGCACATCAGTGTCGTTGCCAAGTATGTTGCTGATGGTTTGGTTATATGCTGCGCTAATTTCAGTGCTCCACATTGATCTGTCGAATGCGTTGCCCCTTCCTCCTGGACCATTCATTCCTCCTGGACCTGCTCCGAATCCTTGATCACCAGTCATGATGCCCAAGCTTGACGGGGGAACATCTGTTGAATTAAGAGAAGCAAACGAAGGCGCTGCCCCAGATGTTGTGGGGAATGTTGTCGAACTTGAACTATTTGTTTGAGCGTAAGCCGACACTACTAGTCCTGCCACTACGGCAGCGGAAATTACCACCAGAAGCAGAACCAAGGTCGCCGTTTTTCTTTCTATTTTTCCACCTCCTTTTTTGTTCAAAACATCAGGAGCAAAATCGCTTATTAGATAATTTTCCAAGATTGACACCAAGAAACTACAAATTTTGACCCAAATTAGTACAGAATTTCAGCCATATTTGAAAAAACATTCAACAATCAGAAAAATAGAAACTTTCAACTGTGATTCAGTCGAAAACTGTTGACTGCTCCGAATTGTCATTCAAGGCTGAGATAAAGCAGCACCGTCAACACCACAAACTCAAACAAGTCTGGCAGAAAAGCAAATGGACCTAAACCCTCTATTCGATACCCGAAAGCCCAAATTACTATCGGACTAGCGGTTAAGTCTTTCAGAAGAAATGCCACTGAAAAAATCAAGAGCCCAAATGTAAACTTTGACTGCGTTTTCCTAAAGATGTAGACGTTGGAGACGAGTATGAAAGATAGAAGAGCAATATTGATCGATGAGATTGCAGTTTTTGCCACATAAAAGAATTCGAAATCACCAGGGTTATTTGGTGGTGGAGGAGGGGTATGGAGGGGAGCAAACGGCTGATAAAAAGCGGAAACGGCCCACTCAGTAGTCCCCAAAGCAACCGCTAATAGCGTTATGATTATTATTATCGTCGTTAGATTTTTCTGCATTCTTTTCTCCATGTAGTATGCCGCCTTTTCTACTTTTTCCACATTTTTTTCCTAATATCTTCAAACAAGACGTAGTTCTCTTCCATTTCGGATGAAAGAAAATACGTTGTCGCATAGCCGTCGCCCATTGAAGTTACAATCCTGTTTTTGTCAAGGACATCAATATGATGCCGTATCGTTTTGTAGTCAGCATCGAAAAGAGTAGCCAGCTGATTCGCATTCTGAGGAGTTTCTCTCAAGACCTCAATTATTTTAGCGCGCATAGGACCGCCTCTGGACCCAGCGATGAGCCAGCCGAGCAGGTATTTCATAGAACGCGCGCTAACAGGCAAGCTGGATTCCTCACAGAACAGTTTTGGATCCGCATATTAAGTAATCCCCAAATCTGCCATCCAACTTTTCGTTTAGAGATATATTGAAGACTTCAAGATTTATGGAATGAAAACATAGGCGAGCCTATCGCTTAAAAAACGACTAGACAAATGCAAAAAAATAGTCGAGCTCAACTGCCAAATACGAACTATACGGATTTATTAGGCAACAGCTCTACACACAATAACACAAAAGGATTCGCTTAAGATTGGTTGAGACTCAAACGTGAACGCACATCACAGCGTATTTAGAGACGAGTCTAAGCTGGACATCAATTTCATACCTAACAGACTACCTCATCGAGACAAAGAGAGACGCCTTCTTAACGAGTTCTTCAGTTTTCTACTAAAGACGCCGGACAAGATGTCACAAAGAGTCATCGTAACAGGCGAAATAGGAACAGGGAAAACTGCCTTATGCCAACGATTTGGACAAGAATTCACCCTGGAAGCTCACAAACGCAATATTAACCTACGTTATGTGCATGTCAACTGTCGAGAATACAGGGGCAAACTTATTCTTATCCTGCAACACGCACTCACAGTTTTGAAGCCGATGTTCCCACAACGGGGATATGGCGCCGAAGAAATCCTCAAAAACCTACTGCAGGTACTAGACGAGGAGAACGCCTATTTAATTTTGGCCCTAGACGAGTTTGACAGCCTCATCGATTCCGAAGGATCAGATGCAGTCTACAACTTAACCCGTCTACAGGAGATGAGACAAGACAAGCCACAGCGCATATCGCTAATCTGCATTATGCGCAACTTGGACACCACAAAGCGACTAGACGATAGCGCCAGAAGCACGTTACAACGAAGCGTCATTAGGCTGCAAAGATACGACAAAATGCAGCTCCTGGACATTCTTAATGACCGCGTTAATCTTGCGTTTGAACCCACTGCGGTTCCTGAAGATGTGGTGTCCCTCACAGCAGATCTGGCTCAAGACGAAAGTGGGAATGCTCGATTCGCTATAGAACTACTCTGGCGAGCAGGCAAATACGCTGATTCTGAAGAACTAGAAACCGTAGTTCCTGAATGCGTGCGTCAAGCTGTATCAAACATAATTCCGTCCGTGCAACGAAGTGAATTAACCACGTTGGGGTTGCATGAAAAACTGTTCCTGCTTGCAGCCGCAGAGGTTTTCAAGGAAAACACTGAAGCATACTCCACTCTGACGGAAATCGAGAAAGCCTACGCAGTCGCTTGCGAAGAGTATGAGAAACAACCAGTGAGCCATACGCAATTATGGACCTATCTTAAGCCTCTGTCTGCGTTAGGGTTATTGAAGACACAAGTTTCAGGGGAAGGCTCGCGAGGCCGCCAGACTTTGGTTTACTTGCCGGCGGTTTCCGCTGTCGAGCTAGCCAAAGAACTTCGCGCGGAACTTGAAAGCGAAAGGGGACAATAACGTGCAGCTAGAGGAAATTTTTTCTTCCAAACCACGCATGAAAATTCTCAAACTCATTTCAAGGCTAGGCGAACTAAACGTATCCGACGTCGCAAGACGAATAGGCGTAAACTTCACCACAACAAGTAAACACCTAAAACTTCTGGAGGAAGAGGGCATCCTGACGCAAAGGACTTATGGCAGGATTCGCATGTACAGATTTAATCAGACTTCAGTGAAAGCAAAAGTTGTTCAAGACCTCATCGAAGTTTGGGAAAAAGAGTCAAACAAAAAATAGAAAATCTTGTCTAGGAGACTAATGCATGACAATGGTTGATGTTTCAGGCAAACCCGAGATAATTCGGGAAGCCACCGCATCGGGAACAATCAAGCTCAAACCAGAAACCATTACGCTAATCGAAGAAGGCAAAATCGCCAAAGGTGACCCACTTTACACTGCAAAAATTGCAGGCATTATGGCGGCAAAAAAAACGAGCGAATTGATTCCACTCTGCCACCCATTGCCACTAACAAAGGTGGAGGTGGAAGCTAAAGTCACTAGCAAAACGGTCATCGAGATTACAGCGCTTGTTAAAACAAGGGCTCAAACTGGCGTAGAAATGGAAGCCCTAACCGCGGTTTCAGCCGCTTTGCTAACAGTTTGGGATATGACTAAACAGTATGAGAAGGATCCAGCTGGTCAATATCCGTCAACTGCAATTGCAGACATTCATGTAATTAGAAAGTTAAAGCAGGCTTAGAACATGACCGAAAGTACAAAAAGCCACAAGACACATTCTCCACGCAAAGTAAACTTTGCAGTCTTCATATGTAGTACTTCGCGATATGAGGCGCTGCAGAAAGGCGAACCTTCAACCGATCTTTCAGGCGACATTATCGAAAGTCTTCTCAAAGCGGCGGGACACAATGTATTGTTTAGACGAGTCGTCTCCGATGACAAGGTAATGATTGAGCATGCGGTGAAAAGCGTTTTAGATAACGCCGCAGTAGAGGCAGCAATTTTCTGCGGCGGCACAGGGATAACCCACACTGATGTCACAATAGAAACTGTCACTCCGTTCTTCGAAAAAACTTTACCGGGTTTTGGGGAGTTCTTTCGCAGAATCAGTTTCGACAAGAATGGGTCTTCCGCGGTTTTGTCACGCGCTGTAGCCGGCGTTGCAGTCGGAAAACCGCTATTTTGCATTCCAGGCTCCCCTGACGCCGCACAAGTTGCCGTCGAACTGCTTATATCGCCCGAGGCTGGACATATCGTTAAGCACGCTCGGGAATAACGATGCCTCTTTCAGATAACTGCGGACGACCTCTGCTTAACCTGCGGATTTCGATAACTCAGCGGTGCAACCTAAAATGTTTATACTGCCACCGCGAAGGGGAAGTTCAACAGGCAAACGTTTCTTCAGAAAAGATGTCTTGTGACGAGATTGTGCGCATTGCAAAAACCGCCGTTAACGTCGGAATTACACGAATTAAACTCACCGGAGGCGAGCCTCTCATGCGCGAAGACGTTTGTAAAATAGTGAAAGCCATTGCAGAAATTCCGGGGCTTCGCGACCTCTCAATGACAACAAACGGCCTGCTTCTTGATAAATTAGCCAAGCCATTACATGCAGCTGGGCTTAACCGCGTGAACATAAGCCTCGCATCGCTGAACCCACAAACTTATCAAAAGTTGACAGGCGGAAAACTCGAAAATGCGATAGCAGGAATCAAGGCCGCCATAGAAACAGGGTTCTCACCAATTAAGCTGAACATGGTTGTACTAAAAGGAGTCAATGTTAATGATGTGCCTGAAATGATTGACTTTGCAAAAGACTTGGGCGTCATTTTGCAGCTTATCGAACTGGACCCAGTTAACGTGAGCCGCGAATATTACAACAAGCATCATAGGCTTCTCAACGAGCAAGAGGAAATATTACGCGAAAAAGCCACTCACATTGAAACGCGCCGGCTTATGCACAATCGCCTAATCTATCATTTACCAGATGTGACAGTAGAAGTTGTCCACCCTACAGAAAACAGCGATTTCTGCATGCACTGCACTCGGCTAAGGGTTACAAGCGATGGGAAATTGAAGCCTTGCTTGATGCGTAACGAAAACCTAGTAGATATTCTTTCAGCCATGAGAAATGGAGCAAGCGATGAAGAACTTAAGGCGTTGTTCGTGAAGGCAAACGAACTGAGAGAACCTTTCAACAAGCCAGCTTAGAGAATTTTGCAAACAATCAGAGATTCTCATTAAAAGTCGTCTTTTGACTTTTTCTCTGGATTCTTTTCAGCATCTTCCAAACTCTTTTTGACCACGCGGTGCAATTCCTCTTCGAAACTGGGTTCAAAACTAATACCAATGTCTTCCTCATAGTAAGCACATAGGAAACGCAGTACGGCATACGCTTCAACTGTCCCCTTGGTTTTTCGGACAAGTAGCTCATTTATTTTGTTACCTATGCGGGCGAGTTTATCGAAATCTAATTCCACTTGGCCTGCGGCGCGACGTTTCTCGGACATAACTAACACTATTCTGATGCAAGTAAACCGGTCGCCGCTATAAGTCTGTTAGTGAAGAAACCCTTCAAATTTAACTTCGCTAACTTTGAAAGCTCTATTCAGTTGGAAAACTGCGTTCTGGAATAACAAGGAAGGGAAAAGTCCAAATTCAAAAATTAAGTTTCCGCATC
>DATJPJ010000180.1:0-4932 GCA_035506455.1 Candidatus Nanoarchaeia archaeon | reverse complement strand
TGCCTTGGTAGGTGACCTGATATAAAAAATTGCTGCTCACAATAGAAATAGGTAGCAAACCCAAACCAGTTTACGGCTTGAATTTTTCTTTCAAAGCATCCACCAATCTTTGGTTGTCCACATCAGACCTTACAGTAACTCGGAAGTAAGTATTATCCAAGCCGACAAAGGTGCAGCAATCTCGAATAAGCAGACCTTCCTTAGCCAGCTGCTCTTTAAGCTCAGTGGAAGTAATCTTCGACGAAGTTATTTTAACAAGCAGAAAATTCGTCTCCGACGGAAACACGTGCAACCCGCCTACCTCCATAATCTTTCGCGCAAACTCCGCTTTTTCACGAGCAATAACGCTCTTGGTTTTCAGAATAAACTCTGCATCATTAAAAGCAGCCACTGTAGCTGCACCTGCTAAGCCATTGATGCTCCAAGGCAGACGAACAGTCTGCAACTTATCTATGAGGCTTTCTGAAGCAATTGCATAGCCAAAACGGATGCCAGGCATGCCATAAAACTTTGTAACCGAACGAACAACGAACAGATTCTCGTACTTCTTTACGTAGCCCGCCACCGTAGCATCTTGTCCATTTGGAGCGAATTCAACGTAGTTTTCATCAACGCAAACGATAACGCCTTTTTTCTGACAGAATTCAGCGATGCTCAGGATTGATTCGCGACTGTACAGAGTCCCAGACGGGCTATGAGGGTTACAAATGTAAACTATCTTGGTGTCATCTGTAATAGCCTTCTTTATAGTTTCAGTCTCCAGGTTGAAGTAGAAAGGCAACTGAACAAAGATAACATCTCCTCCAACGCGCAACACAGCTTTTTCATATTCTGAAAACGAAGGCACAGGGATGACAGACTTGAAAGGCGGCTTGAAAATCTCAGTTATCATATAGATTAGTTCAATTGAGCCGTTCCCAAAAAGAATGTTATCTGCGGAAACACCCTGCCCTACATACGCCGCCGCCGCTTCACGCAGTTCAACTGGATTCGGATCAGGATAAAAGCGAACGAGTCGAGCGTTTTCCTGAACTGCCTGCAAGGCTTTAGGTGACGGCCCCAAACTGTTTATTGGTCCACTAAAGTCCAACACCTTTTCTAAGGGGATATTGTACTTTCTGCTGAAACCCCAAACGTCTCCGCCATGACTAACAAACCGTTTTTTTACACATGGATTCTCAATGTCTTTCTCTTCAATCAAACGCGTTACCTCCTGGTCCACTTTCCACTGCGCCTCAAAGTGCGCATTGTATAGGTTGACGAGCCTGTAAAGCCAGTAGATGCCACCTAATCCCAATGTAAGTATGGTTATCAGGACATATTTTTTTATCGGTATCGTTTGCGGCATAAAAAGATGCTGGGGAAAAGCCGCAGCTAGAAAAGCGTCTTCATGAGCTTCATGGCTGCGCAAATCACGAGACAAGTAGTACATAAGGAAGAACACGGGAAGGACAAGGATGATTGAAGCAGCCCAAGTCTTAGCATTCATGTCACGCAAGTTCTCAACGGCAAGAGGCGGCTCCTTGCCTTGCTTACGCAAATACTCCGCAATTTTCTCTTCTTGTGCAGCCTCGCGGGTGAAGTGTTTGTTCCGGTTCACAACAATATGATGGAACATGGGAAAGAAAGCAGCACCAAAGCTTGCAATAGCGGCCAAGAACCACATCGAGAACCAAGTCACGTGCTCCCCGTCCGATGGTCCTTTCATGGCTCTTTCCAAGATATCAGTCAACCCTACGCGGTGGCTGGGCTATGAACAGACAGACACGCCATATAAACCGTTTTGTCAAGAGTTATCATGTCAAATTTTCTCTACCCTACGGAGACAAAAGCCCATCGCGAACTTTATTAGCTCAGTTTTTCAGCATGTAATCAAGATGCAAACCGATGGCAAATTGCTTTCTGTCGTAGTTCCCATGAGGAACGAAGAGCAGACAGTAGGCGACGTCATTTCCCGCCTCAAAAAAGTATTACACGCAGCAAATTTCAGGTACGAAGTCATCGTTGTAGACGACTGCTCAAAAGATAACTCCGTCAACGTGGCCCTCCTACAAGGTGCAAGAGTCATCGAACTCAAAGAGCACAGGGGCAAAGGATACGCCCTTCGTGCAGGCTTCGCCAAAGCCAAAGGCGACTTCATCGCCACAATAGACTCAGACGGCTCACATCTCCCGGAAGAATTGCCGAGTCTACTTTTGCCCATTATCCAAAACCAGGCGGACATGTCAATTGGCTGCAGGTTCAACGGCAAGCCAACCACAGCCACCCGCAGACTAAACCAAGCCGGAAACCGACTGTTCAATATGCTAATCAGGGCCCTAATTCGAGAATCAATATGCGACTCCCAGTCGGGCTACCGCGTCATGACAGCGCAGGTGTTACACAGCTTAATGCTGCTATCGGATGAGTACCAAATAGAGTCCGAAATGCTCGTAAAAACCGCACGCAAAGGATTTCGAATCCGCGAGGTAAAAATTACCTTTGAACAACGCACCTACGGCAGAAGTGGCGTTGACCCCATAGTAGACGGCGCCAAAATCTTGACGTCAATTCTCTGGTCATACTTAAGGAGCTGACCAAAATAGAGACCGTAGCTGTATCAATAATTGTCACGTGCAAAAACAACGCCGAAACAATCGGAGAATGCCTCCAAACATTGGTAGAGCAAAACTTTCCACATGATGACATTGAAATTATCGTTGTTGATGCTTGCTCAACAGATGGAACACCAGACATTGCAAAAAAATTTACCGAAAAAGTTTACGTAGAAGCAATGAACGCAGCACAAGCATACAACTTTGCGCAGAAACTTGCAAGTCACCCTATCTTGGGATTCGTCGACTCCGACGCAAAAGTCGAAAGCGACTGGCTCAAAAAACTAGTGCCACACCTCTCTGAGCCTGACGTCGCCGGAGTAAGCGGCACAATTGAGACCTGGAACACCCAGAACCCGTGGGCACGAAGCATAGGGTACGAAATCAAAAACCGTTACAACCGGATAGGCAAGTACACACAACGCATAGCCACTATGAACTTACTACTCAAAAAAAGCGTCATCGAAGAAATCGGCGGCTGGAACGAAGAAATGCCCAGCCAGTATGATACTGAATTCGGATACCGTCTCACAAAAAGAGGCTACAAAATTGCGTACGAACTGTCAGCCAAATGTTACCATTTTAACAGGCAGAACCTAAGTGCGTATTGGCGTCAACAATTGCAATACGGCAAAAACACAACCCGACTGTACTTCATGCACAGAAATCTAGTCAAAGGAGACGAAATTACGGATTTTGGCATGAACATCCAACCTGCCATAATGCTTGCGGCCATTTCAGCATTCATTCTTGGTTTCGCGCCCATAATGAGGCTTTCATGGTTTGTTTCAGGAATAATTTTGACGGCAATAACGGCATATTACATATATTCCGCTACCAAAACCTCAGTCAAGTACCATGACAAATCCGCCATGCGACTAGTAGTTCTTTACTTCACTCGCACTTTTGCGTGGCTTGCGGGTGCCACAGTGGTGGCGATCAGATTTCTATTTGGTGGGAGAAGAAAGTCTTGACCAAGGTTTGTTTTATCAGCCCCGAGTACCTTCCACTTTCAGGCGGCACAGGATCCTACGTTTACTATCTCAGCAATGAACTTATGCGCAACGGCTACGACATCAACATCGTCACAAGTGGTCCACAAACCAAAGACGTGAAGGTAAACCAGCAACTTTCGGTTAATTTTCTAGAAATTCCAAAAACGCCACTCATTAAGTCTTTTCTGTTTGCAGGCTCAAGCTACCGGAAAATGCGAAGCATTAGGGACAGCCTCAATGCAGACATCACCCATGCCAACCTGCCTCTAGTTCCAAGCTTCGCCGTCCCACCAAACATCGGCAAAGTGCACATATCCACTGTGCATTCGACTTGGAAAGGGGAAGCGAACGCGATACGAGGAGAACCCTACAGTCGACTGAACGCGAACGAGAAGTTCATGACAAGTTTCACTTGGTTCTTGCGAATCTTCGAAGAGAGAATGATGGCTAGAAGCAAAAGGCTAATTGCTGTCAGTGACTTCACGAAACGCGAACTTACGAAATACTATGGCATTAGCAATAACAAGATAAATGTAATACACAACGGCGTGGACACCAACAAATTTCAGCCCACGACTGACAAACGCAAAGTCAAAGCGGAACTGGGACTCAACCCCGATGACCTAGCCGTGGTATCGGTAGGAAGGCTCTACGCCCGCAAAGGCTTGTTCACACTCATCGAAAGCATACCAGCCGTGGCACGAACGTTCCCTAACGTAAAATTCATAGTTTCAGGTAAGGGCCAAAGTGACGAAATGCATAAACTCGTAGCTCATGCAGAACGTTTGAGCGTGAAAGACAAGCTCATCTTCACTGGCTATTTCCCAGATCGAAAACTGCCCAAGTTGTATCAAGCAGCCGACGTTTTCGCATTCAGCACATTCTACGAACATCATCCCTTTGCAATATTGGAAGCGCTATCAACAGGGTTGCCTGTCGTAACCACCTGTGTGGGCGGAATCCCTGAAACAATCCAAAGCGGCAAGAACGGGTTCCTGTGTCAACCATTTGACTCGCAAGAATTTTCTGGTCGCATTCTCTACTTGCTAGAACATAATGCAGAAGCAGCCGAGATGGGCCAACAGGCAAGGAAAACTATTCTCGAGCAATTTGACTGGCGAATAGTCGTCAAGAAAGTCATCGAAGTCTACAACAAAATCCTGAGTTAGGCAGGTTCAACGGGTGAACCTCGGTATGCAACGGTGACTTTCTGGAACAATCGCACAATAGGGAGCGAACAGAAAAACACCTTTGTGAGATATTCATGTTTATAGATTTCCATTTGCGCCTGAACAGGTAGATCAATTTTAGGTTGAGCAAACCTGCGGGCAACTTCGCCCACC
>DATJPJ010000179.1:0-5714 GCA_035506455.1 Candidatus Nanoarchaeia archaeon | reverse complement strand
CATGGGTTGGATTGGCACATTCGCGGTCTTGCTCTTCGTTATCGCCGCAGATTCTTTGACTTTGCTGGATTTGCCCAGTGTTCCAGGAATTCCAAAGTTCGCTTGTTATGGAGAAATAACTTACAGCGTTATCATAATGCTCTACTTAATGCAGGCTCACGTAAGAAAAAAATATGGAATAAAATTTTAAGAAAAAGAAAAATTGATAAATTACGTAAACATTGAAGAATCCACGTAAAATTAGGTTCTTGTTGAGGCAGCAGGTTTCAAAATCTTCTGTTTCTCAACGCGGGAGCCTCATTAGCTGCCTTGCTTTTGAGTTTCATTTTCAATAAGATGTTTGATGTATTCAGGGATTGTGCGGTTCGTTTCAGATGCCTTTTTTTGGATGTAATGATAAACTTCGTCAGTGACGCAAATAGTTTGGTATCCTTTCCGCGGCAAGTACAAACTCCTCCCCATGCCTTTTTCGTACTTTACCGTACTTCAACATATAAAGATTTATTGTCAACTAGTTGCAACACAACTATCTGAATTCTTTCTCTTTACGCACTTTGCGATTTGTTGGACCTAGCGTGCAACAAAATGATCAAATGCCCCGAAAATGTCAAACCTTATATAAATGAAAGTTCCGTACAATACGATATAGAGGGGACACTCATGCCTAAGCACGGATACAAGAGCATCACTGTTAAAACTGAAATATACGATTACTTCTTCAAAGAGTGGCTTAGGGTAAAAGAAGAATACACCATCTCCAAAGGCATCCGAAGCTTCTCAGGCTACGTAACATTCCGTCTCGCGCAACTTATGAATGAGGATAAGAAACGCCAACAAACAGATGCTACTTAGATCACCAATCGCCTACAAATCCTGTTTCTAAGCAATATACATCAAGTCTGCCAACAATCTTAAATAATTCTTGAAAGACCCCTTAGAAAGGTGAACAAATTATGCCCTGCACTGTTATAGTTGGCGCGTTTTGGGGCGATGAAGGTAAAGGGAAAATAATCAGCTACCTCGCCCTAAAAGACAATCTGGACTTTTGTGTTAGAACCGGTTCGGTCAACGCAGCACACACAGTCCTGTTTGAAGGAAAAAAATATGCACTGCACATGGTTCCAGCAGGTTTCATAAACCCAGAATGCAAACTCCGCATAGCTGCAGGCGCCAATGTCCATGTTGCTCAATTTTTCAAGGAAGTTGAACTAACCAAAGTGCAAAATCGCATAGCCATAGATCAAAACGCATCCATCATCGAGGAAAAACACAGCGCTCAAGACAAAGCCAGCGCTGTGAACAAAGGCATTGGAACGACTGGATGGGGTGTTGGACCTGCCCTAGAAGAACGCGTGAGACGTACGGCAAAATTGGCTAAAGACTTGCCCGAATTGAAACCATATGTGGTAGACACCATTACAGAAATAAACGATGGCTTAGACCAAGGCAAGAAGGTTCTTCTCGAAGGAACACAAGGCTTCATGCTTTCGCTCTTCCTAGGTGGAGGATACCCTTATGTAACAGGCAGAGACACTGGCGCATCCGCAATCGCATCAGAAGCAGGCGTAGGCCCAACCCGAGTGAGCGATGTAATAATAGTTTACAAGAGTTTCATAACCCGAGTCGGCGCTGGACCACTGCCCGGCGAGATAACTAAGGAAGAAGCTCAGAAGCGAGGGTGGTTTGAAGTCGCTGCAGGCACAGGCAGAGACCGACGTAGTGCCCCATTCGACTTTGACTTAGCAAAGAAAACGGCAAAGATCAACGGAGCTACCCAAGCTGCCCTAACGAAACTCGACGTCATATTCCCCGACTGTCCAGGCAAAACATCGTGCAGAGACCTGTCAAATGAAGCAAAAGAGTTCATCGGCGAAGTGGAAAGCCGAACAGGCGTACCCGTAACTCTAATAGGCACAGGGCCAGAGGCGCTAGACCTCATCGACCGCCGAAAATAGCTCCTTTTTTGATTTCCTAGAGTTTCTGGCTGAAACTGGGAATACTTTTATCTATGCGTTTGGCTCAAAATGGGTTCTGAGGCTAATTAGAATGCTCAATTTCAGCAAGAATTCTCGCCAAGGAACTGTAACCCTTTTCGCGCTACTCTTTGCCATGGGCTTAGTCGTAGGTGGCATAGGTAGCTTCTACCTAAGCAGCCGCACATCAACCAACACTCTCAACAACGAAGTATCGACTTTAAAGAGCCAAGTGGCAACCTTAAGCGCATCTCAGAGCCAAACTGTGAATAATCAATCAGTCACGATAATTCAGAACGGCACTGACTTGCCAGATTTGTATTCAAACGTCACTAACTCTATCGTTCTCGTTCACGGAACAACAACTGATGGAGAAGTTGAAGGTTCAGGCTTTGTCTACGACTATTCTGGCCAGATGGTTGTCATTACTAACTTTCACGTTATTTACGGTGTAACAGGCCTAAGCGTGACTTTTTCGGATGGAAACGGATACTCAGCCAAAGTCTTAGGCAAAGACGCCTACGCCGACCTAGCAGTGCTGTCAGTTAGCGCACCAGCCAGCGAGTTCGAACCACTTCAAATTGTCAGCTCCTCAAGTTTGCGCGTCGGAGACGAAGTCATTGCTATAGGCAATCCCTACGGATTAGTAGGATCACTTACAACAGGCATAGTCAGCGCCGAAGGAAGAACTATTCAGGAAGACTACACAAACTTCTCCATAGCAAACATTATCCAAACAAGCACACCCATCAACCCGGGCAACTCAGGCGGTCCACTTCTGGACGCGGTAGGCGATGTTATGGGGATAACAACTGCGATCGTTTCTAATTCACAAGGTTTAGGTTTTGCCATCCCATCAAACACCATAATTAGAGAAATAGCGTCGCTTGTAACCACAGGCTCATATCAAATGCACTCCTACATGGGCATTCATGTGACGGACATGAGCTATGACGTTGCTCAACAGCAGCATGTAAACGTAACCTACGGAGTACTAATCCCAACTGACAACACTCAAGCAATAATTGACCCTAACGGACCCTCAAACGGCAAACTTCAACAAGGCGACATTATCGTGTCGATGAATGGAACCAAAATCACCAATAACGACGCCATGGCAAGCTACCTAGAAGGCAACACGTTACCCGGAGACACCTTGGTGATCACGGTCATCCGCAACAATTCCTCCACCGACGTCAACATTGTGTTAGGAACGAGACCGACGCCAAACCTATAAAACCACTTCTTCCCTTTTTGTTTAGGCCTAACGCCCAGTGTTTTCTTTAAACTAATTTGCCGCACAGTACCATTTGCTAATTTAACAAATTAACGAACGAAACAGTCCACCCAACCTAAGGTAAAAACACAATTTCTTAAGCCTTGAAAAGTGGAATACTCCAGGATTTGGACAACTGCTAATTTGGATGCAACTGAAAGATTCTTAAGAGGAAAAAATTGGTCTTGCACCGACGTCTAATTTGGATGTACGTGCTTCATCGGGCATCCTTTCAATAGAAATTGAATCAACAAAACTTAAATGCTTCAAAGGAATCCTTTGGTGTATCTAATGGAGTTAATAGGTCAAAAATCAACGCTGACCCAGGACATCAAAACATAGGACTAAAGACAAATGGAAAACAGCTCCATTAGTGGATTAGGGGCCGTCGGCTAGCCTGGTCCAGGCTTGTAGACTTGGGCTCTATAGACCCCGGTTCAAATCCGGGCGGCCCCACCATTTGAGATTTATTGTCTGGAAATATTTTTGCAGATTAACTTTTCTACTTCAAGACACGCGTCACTGAAAGAAAAACAAAAAAAATCGACTATTTCTTTCAGGAATAGGCCGATTTCAGCCTCCAAAAGTTTAGTTTTCTTGTGAATTTTGGTTTCTGGAAGCCGGGCCGGTTGATTTTTGAGGTCTAGGAAAAAAAGAAAGTATGTTGGCTTATTTGCGTTTGCGTAGGAACGAACGCAGTTGCCACTGCAAGAATTATGATAATTACTGAGGCGATTTGGCAGGGTAACCAGTTAAAGTATGGTGCACCGTAGTAGTCGAAACCCGATTGCGCTGGTGTAGGACCCCAAAGTTGTTGTCCTGAAGTTAGACAAATGCTGTATAACTGAAGGGTTTAGTCATAGGACATTACGAAAAACGTGGCTAGCTGGATCTGCTCCAGCAAATTTGACGGTTAGGTATGCTGATGGCAGATTGAAGTTTTGCATCCACATTACGTTACCAATTTGTCCGCGAGACGTATTAACGTTGATTGCAAAGACTGTCTATGGAAGTTGTGAATAGCATGCGCCGTTTGCGGCAAAACCTGTTGGTAATGAACCGTTTTCACAATTTAGCAAGTTGCCTTTGAAGGCTGCAAGTATGGTTACGCCATCGAAAACCGCTTTGAGAGGTCTAGCTTTCGCAAGAGGTAAACAAAGACAGATATCAACCCTTAACATGTTGCAGCAAACACAGTTCAAATATCAGAATATCGCAAATTTCGCACCAAACACTTCATTCCACTATTTTTGACGACTTACAAACACTATTTGCGTTAATCTTATATCTGAAACGCAGGATACACGTAATTGCCCGCTATGGAGAGGGGGCGTGTGCCATTACAAACAATGAGTTTCAAAGGAATCAAAACAGAGCCATAGATATTTTGGTGAACTTAGGATTAACCCATTTGCAGGCTAAAACCTACTTGTCCTTGATTGGTGCGGAAAGAAATAAGGTGCAAACAATTTCACAGTCTGCTGGGATAGATCGTTCGAACACTTATCGAATAATTGGCCAACTTCAAAAGTTTGGACTAGTGGAAAAGATATTAGGAAAACCAACTACTTATCGGGCAAGACCATTACAAGAGGGAATCTCAAGTCTATTAGCTAGCAACAAAGAGCACTACAATTTAATCAAGACTGAAGCGGGAGAACTTCTTCACATTGTACAGACCCAATACGACTATTCATGCAGGACCGCAGTAGAGCACAGCATCTCTTTAACGTCTGGGTTTAGGGCAGGAGGCGCGGGATACTCTCGAGATCTTCGTAATGCACGAGAAAGTTTAGATTACCTTTGCATCGATTGGAAAAAAGTCGTTCGTTGGTTTGAGAGGTTTCAAGAGGACTATATCCAAGCTCTGAGCAGAGGAGTTGAAATTCGGTGTATTGCACAAATTCCTTTAAATGAAAAAAAGCCACCCATCGTTCAGAAGTTTCTTGAGACAGGTTTCTTCAAGATAAGGTCAGCTTCCACGGCGCCCCATGCAGGCATTGACATCTGGGATAGGAAGACTGTCCATATAATTATGTATCCTGGACTCGAACTAGACGGGCTTGAAGTTATTCAATCATCAAACCCTGCGCTGGTGGAGCTAGCTCAAAACTTGTTTGAAACGAAATGGCAATTGGCAGTACCAGCCTACTGGCAAGAAGTAATCGAAATTCAGACATAGCTGTTATAGATTTGCAGACTATTTGCTATTTGCAAGACAAGCTCTACAAACAGAATTAGCTGAAGCGTTTGCGGTTTTGGAGCCGACAAAGTTTAGAAAGACTTTGCGAGCTCTACTGTCCCAAAGAATAATAGAGATAACATTATAGGTTCAGTTGTGCCAAAGCCGCGGGTTTGGTCATGTCATGATAAACATAGATCCTATTGACACAAAAATTCTAAGCGACATGCTTAGAGATGGCAGAAAACCATTCGTAGAAATATCCAGTGAGTTGGGCGTCTCA
>DATJPJ010000178.1:0-3775 GCA_035506455.1 Candidatus Nanoarchaeia archaeon | reverse complement strand
CCTTTGATGTGGCGGAACTTTTGACTCAGTCGGAAAGCTGGATTTCATTGTGTTTCCAAATTCTTTGACAGAAACAATTCCTCACTCTGCAAATCTGGCTACGATTCGATGCGTCTTAAGCCTATTAAGCCCAGCTTCTTTCACGACGTATTTTTGCAAGTACCATCCCTGATGGCTAATCAAAACGTTCAGAACTTTTTGCTCATCAGGCGTCATAGTCTTCAACAACACTTCGCATGGTTGCGGATGTGGATGCGGATCCAGCGACGAAAAGAAGGAAGTAACTCGTGAAGTAATCCGAGAAGTCGCTATTATTCCCTGTAAGTATTGCGGAGCTCTTTTTCAGATAACAGCGACATTTTGTCCGCATTTTGGAGCAAAAAGAACAGCATGACCGATACAAAACTCATAATAATCAAACAAGTCTAACTTAATACCAAGGGAGATTTTAGCATGCCCAACTACAAACTTATTGTACCAATTCTGCTTGCCTCTTTTCTGGTATCATCCTTAGCAGTCCCCATTTTCGCAGCGACCTACAATCCAGGGGTAACAGTTAGCGAGTACGTCAAGTACGGCAACTTTGTCGGCTCCGGCCAAAGCGTCGAAGCCTTCAGCGATTACGACTGGCTGAAACTGCAAATAACTAACGTTTCAGGAAGTGAAATTACTTTGTTCTCAACAGGACAGTTCAAAAACGGAACCTCGATTCCAGGCAACGGCACCCACGCAGTTTGGGATATCTCGGCTGGAACACAAAACGGAGTTCCTAGTACTCAAGGACCAATCATCGCGGCGAACCTAAACCAAGGCGACTCAATCCCGCCTAACACTTACTATATTAACCAAACAAACACCGCAGAGTTCTTGGGCGTGAGCAGGAGTGTAAACGTTCTTTACGTTCTGGTCTCAACCCCGGATTACAATACCTCGACTTCATACGTCTACGATCGAGCTTCTGGAATGCTTCTTGAGTCAACGTCGCAAACGATAACGCAGGCACAACCTACACCGGTAGTATCATCATACGCTTACAGCATTATCGAAACCAACATCTTCGGTTCGCCCATTCCAACTCCTACTCCGACTCCGTCACCTACCGTTCCCGAATTCTCGCCATGGATAATTCTGCCTCTAATGGTAGCTGCAGTTGTTATGTCGATTTATTTGCTGAAGAAAAAGCCTGCCGCGAAAACATTATCACAAAAATAAACAGTTCATAATTTTGCTTGAGGCGCTAGCTTTTTCCTTTTCATTCAAGTGGTGCAAAGAGAATTCTTGGGAGACGTTGAAATGTCTCTTTGAACATCTTGCTATCGAGGAACAGACTTTTACCTTTTGCCAACAATCGAGCGCAGAAAGATAAATCGAGGAAAATTACCTGTAACGATTATGCACTAGCGAGGCTCGTTTTTACTGCTGAAACTTTTACGCTCACCACAATGTTGGCGGCTTGGTTTATCTCTGCTTTAGTCAGGTTAGACATTTTGATTGCTTTTTCCAATGTGGATTCGCTTATGATGTATTCAAGGGGATAAGTTTTTTCTTCGATGACTTTCACTTCACGGAACCCAGCTTTTTTGATCAATTCGAGATATTTTTCTTTGATTTCGGCTCCAGATATGCATCCGGCGTAGGCTTCAACGTTTTCTTGAATGGATTTTGGTAACTCTTTTAGGAGTACGATGTCCGAAACCATCAATCTGCCATTTGGTGAGAGAACTCTGAAGGCTTCTTCGAATACTCGCTTCTTGTTTGTGGAGAGGTTGATTACACAATTTGAAATTATGACATCAACAGCATTGTCCGCAACGGGTAGGTTCTCGATTTCTCCAAGTCGGAACTCGACATTTGTGTACTTGCCTTTTTTGGCGTTTGCCCTGGATTTGTCGAGCATTTCGGGAGTCATGTCTACGCCTATGACTTTGCCCGTTTTGCCTACTTTCTTGGCGGCTAAGAAGCAGTCAAAGCCCGCGCCTGAACCCAAGTCCAGGACTCTTTCGCCTTCTTTCAAAGACGCTAGAGCTGTGGGATTGCCGCAGCCCAAGCCAAGGTTTGAGCCTTCCGGAACAGCGTTCATTTCTTCCTGGCTGTAACCTATTATTTTGCTCACTTGTTCGTTCGTGGGTGCTGAGCAGCAGTTTATGTTTGAGGCGCAGCAAGAACCGTTGGTCTTGGCGACTTTGGCATAACGATTTCTGACGAGTTTTTTGATTTTTTCTTCTTTCATGATTATTTCTCCTGATTGGTGACTCCTTTAAGTAAGGGCCCCAAGGTTTTGGTTACGGCGCCGACTAGTTTTTCAGCTTTTAGTAGGGTGATGCAGCATACTTGGCCGTCTTTCTCGCAGGCTACTACGGCTATTTTGTCGTTTGGCTTGAAGTTTGCTTTTTCACGTAGGTCTTTGGGTAGAACTATTTGTCCTTTGACGTCCATTGTTACTACTGCATCTATTCTGCAGCTGTCACTATCGCAAGTGGTCACGCTTATTCACCATGATGAGTGACTGTGTTTTCTGGATACTTAAGGTTTTCTGAAAAATAAGAAAAATCAGAATGCGTGATTATTATCGCTATAGTTGATAATAGTTATTTTTCCTACCAATCCCCTTAAATATTCGGTACATGCCTCAATAACATAATCAGTCGAAGATTTGTATGGACAAACCAAAACCGCGCCTTTCATGGTTGAGCAAGTTCCGAAAAGTCCGAGACCAGATTGATACTAAAATGAAGACTTGGCTCAAAGAAAAAGAAATTCCTATTCCTCAATAAAATACAAAGAAAAATGCAGGTCAAACAATGTCTCAAGACACATGGCACGGAATACCACGCAAAGAAATACCGTGGCTTCCAACGATAGACTACAAGAAATGTATCAGCTGCGGAAAATGCGTTGAATACTGCACACTGGGAACGTACGAATTTGAGAACAAAAACGGCGAGAAACGCCCAATAGTAAAAAACCCAACCAACTGCGTTGTATTATGCTCCGGTTGCGACCCCATATGCCCCGTAGGCGCTATCTCGCATCCTTCCAAGGCTGAAACTCGGAAAATAATCAGGAACCTGCGAAGCAAGTACACTCTTCGATCTTCAGGGAACGAATGAGTTAAGCGGTTGGAATTAGGAGGTTAAGTCTTGAAAATCTATGTTGGATTTAAGGAAAAGATAAAACCCGAAGTGTTTGCGTCAGATGGGGACCCAGGCAAAGAAATCCAGTCCAAATACGACATGATTTACGGTCCCTTCAAATCGAGTCAAGACGCGGAAAAGTATGTTAAGGCAATGGGCGAACTTGCTTGCGGCGACGCTGATGCCTAAAGTTTCAGTTTTGTTTTTCAAAGGCGAAAAAAATGAGCGAGTGCCACGTCAGAGTTAAGAAATGGGAGGAATTCAAGCGTTTAGTCAGCGAGAAGAAGCCTAAGTCGATAGTTTATGTTCTTGAGCAAAACGGGTTCTCGCCCAACAAGGAACTCACGACGCTCAGAATAATAATGCTGCATGATAGGCGATACTACATCTTCCTCGACTTCCCCAAAGGAGAAACTCTGCGTGAAACGGGAATTCCTTTGCACAAAAACAAAAATGGCATTTTCAACTTGGATGAAGATGAAGTTAAGGCTATTTTAAAAAAGGTGTTTGAGAATGAAAAAATAGATGTCTTTTCATTTTGGACGGTTTGAAAACTTTGAACGACTCTATAGAGAATATAGCCAAGAAATTCTTATACTCAAAAAAAGAAACATAGTCGTGGGTCTAAATGGAAAAAATGA
>DATJPJ010000177.1:0-10927 GCA_035506455.1 Candidatus Nanoarchaeia archaeon | reverse complement strand
AGTACATTCATGACCCATCCGTAGGGAAGCCTTGATTATGAAAACAGCTTTGATTCTTTACTTCTCGAGCACAGGTAACACTGAGAAGGTCGCCCAAGCTCTGCGTCTTGGTCTAGAGGAAGCGGGCCTCTTGGTCACTGTTAAGAAACCTCAAGAGGCGGGAAACATTGATTACTTTGATTTTGACCTCGTATGCGTTGGTTCACCCTCTATCCAATGGCACCCGGCAAAGTCTTTGGATGACCTGCTTAAGACAAAGTTGGATTTTTATCGGAAACAATCCAAAATCAAGCCATCTGCCCCTAAAGTTTCAGGGAAAAATGCATTGATCTTCATCACTTACAGTGGTCCGCATACTGGCATAGATGAAGCTACACCTGCAGGCAAATACGTTGCCCAGTTCTTTGCCCACTTAGGATTCAATATTATCGGCGAATGGTACATTCTAAGCGAGTTTCATGGTAACCTGGAAAACAGCACCAAAGGCAAAATGGGTGACATACGGGGTAAACCGACCGCTGCCGATCTGCTAAAAATTATGCAGGATGCCAAGAATTTAGCGCTAAAAATTTAGGTTACTCTGTCTTGCTGAGAAGAACTGGTTCATCTTGTTTTTCTCGGTCTAGTGTAAGTCTGCCACCGCATATAACTTTCTCTACCAGATTAACGCCGACGCTGTAGCCCAAGAATTTATGGTTCGGCGCGCCTAAAACGATTACGTTAGCTTGCTTTCCAACTTCCAAGCTCCCAATTTCATTTGCGCGGCAGACGGCATGCGCGGCGTTAATTGTCGCTGCAGTTATCGCTTCTGCAGGAATCAACCGCATGAAGTGGCAAGCCATGGCAATCGACAATTGTTGATTTGGAAGCCACAAACTCGAGTTAAAGCCAGACGCCAGTGCAACCGCTACACCAGAGTCAATCATTAATCGTGCGTCGGCGTACTTGTTCATCATCTGGCTGAATGTTGCTGCAGGAAGCAAAACCGCCAAGACTCCTTTCTCCGCCATGGCTTTTATCCCCGTTGATGATGCGTAATTAAGATGGTCCGCAGAAATGGCGCCAACGGCAGCAGCAACTTCTGCGCCTCCGAATGCGCACAGAAAATCGGCGTGCATTTTAGGTTTTAATCCATGTTTTTTGGCTGCCAACAAAATGCGTTTGGACTGCTCCAGATTAAATATGCCCCGTTCGCAAAAGACATCGCAGAACTCAGCGAGGCCAGAATCAGCAACTCTAGGGATGCCTTCTTCTATGATAAGCTTGGCGTATTCGTCTACACTGTTACGGTAATCAATGGGAACAACGTGAGCACCCATATAAGTGGAGACGACGCCAACACAGTGAAGTCGATTAAGCCGCTTTGTAACACCAAGAATTTTTAACTCATCATCTGCCGTCAGACCATAGCCGCTTTTTGCCTCTATAGTTGTCGTGCCATGTGCCATCATTGTGTCGAGTCTTTCGAGACCAAGGTCCACGAGTTTTTCCACTCTAGCATTGCGGGTTTCCTTTGCAGTTTTCAGGGCACTACCTCCTGAATCCAAGAGCTCATTGAACGTGGCCCCTTCTACCTTCATTTGAAACTCGTCTTCTCGTGACCCCGCGAAAACTGGGTGCGTATGAGGGTCAACAAAACCCGGCATGACAGTTTTTCCTTTTGCGCTCAGAATGTATTCACTTCTAAATGTCTTTGTGATATCGTGAGTTTTTCCTACAGCCACGATTTTTCCGGCCCGTATAGCTAATGCGCCATCCCGGATTATCCCGAGGTCACGCATCTCTTTGCCTTTGCGAGGAGTTTGGCTGCTGCCTGCTAAAGTTAGTAATTCTTCTGCATTCACTATGAGAATGTCTGCGCTTTCATGAGACCTGCCCTTTTGTGGTTTGCTCATTAAGACTTTGCTCCGCATCTTTCTTCGAGATGAATAGCGAAAACGGGTGATGATTTGTCATGTTTTTTTGATGCGTTTTTTACCAGGCTGGTCACGCTTCACTTGACAAGTTTTAATTATTGAAACCAGTTTTAGCTTAATTGCCCAAGACGGTAATATATCTTGCCCAAACCCGCATTATCGTCATGAACCTAAACTTTTAAACTCTTAATGCGCCACATCTTGGCGTCAGCCGAGGTATTATTATTGTCCAAGAGTGAACCGGCATTTGAAGTTCCAACATGGCATCAAGTTTATAATATGTTACTCAAACAGGCAAGCAGAATCCACAACGACGGCTTCCGACCTGATGTAATTGTAGGCGTTTCTAGAGGCGGGTGGATTCCTGCGCGAATTTTGTCGGACTTTTTGGAAAATCCGAACCTTGCCAACGCGAGAGTTGAGTATTACGTTGGGATAAATGAAACCAAAAAGGCGCCAAAGTTGACTCAAGGTCTTAGCACTGATGTTATTGGAAAAACAATCCTTATCGTCGATGAAGTCGCTGACTGGGGTGAAAGCCTCAAATTGGCTACAAAACACGCTACTGAGAAAGGCGCCAGAAATGTTAAAACCGCAACGATATACTGCAAGCCTTGGAGCGTCCTTAAGCCTGACTATTTTTGCAAAGAAACTAGTCGCTGGATTGTTTTCCCCTGGGAAATCAAGGAGACAGTTAAATTGATTTTCGAAACTCATTCGTCAGACTTTGCTCAATCAAAAAAAGAACTTGCGACACTTATCGAAGCCGGTGTCTCAAGACGACTGGTGGATCATTTTCTAAAGGAGTTCTCCGATCGAAAGCATGCAAAAACGACTTGAAGAATACGGTAAGACAATCGAAATTACCGGCTTTCGAAACATCCACATCAGAGACGCGAAATTCATTTCGCAAACGTTAACGAGCAGGCTGAACGGCGACTGCGAAATTCAGTTTTTTGACGCTGATTTGGTTGCGACTTGGCAACATCTCTACTTCGCTGTCCTTAATGCAATTATGAACCTAAGAAGTTCCCGGCGTATCTCAAAAAGCATAGCCGTGGAAACTGTGCTTTATGCATGTGCTCAAAAACAAATTCAAAAGGCCATAGACATCATCGGGTTGAAGCCAAACTGCGAAAATGCCGCCCTAGTAGTGATTTGCGAGGATGAAGCATCTGCTACGGCGGGTCTGGACAAGGTCTCTAAGTTTCTTGGGTCAATGCCGGATGATTCCGTTTTGGAATTGTCGAAGTTGAAGATTGAACGAATTAGAAAAGCTTTCGATATTACCCAGACAGAATTGACTACGGCGTCAGCAAGTGGTGTTAACGAAGAGCAGGCGCTTGTGGATTTGGTTGTTGAACGCGTGGCTCTACTTTCGACGAGACTTTAGAGTTTACAACATTTTTTCTTTCAGCACGGAAATGAGGTCATTTGGCCTTAAAAGGGATAGTCCTGTGTATCCGCCAAGAACCTCGACAAGCAACACGCGATCTGGTTTTTCCAGACTCACTTTGTTCTTAACATCTGTCGCGATCGCTTCGATCAGGTCTCGGCTGTGTATGCTTGTGAATCGTTTTTCCACGGTAACACGAAAAGTTTCGTTTTCCAACATTTTCGAGGCGAGTTCTACAGCCGCGTTTTTGATTTCTTCAAGGTTTGTGTGGACAACTTTTTGAATGGGTATTATTCGAAGGCTGTAACGGAACTCGTAAGGCTTTTCTTTAAGTGTGATGCGAAATTTCTCAACGGCTACGACAGGGTCCAAAGCTGTCTTGCCTACGACAAGACCTCTAATCCCTGTCTTATCCACTTTAGGTGTAATATCTCCGGCTTCCTTCAGTAGGAACTCAAGCTCGTAGACCATTTGCCGCTCGTTTCCGCGCATGGTCGATGCAAGAAGGTTAAATTCAGGCAGCACTTATTGCAGCTCCGTTTAGCTGTGATGCAGCGGAGCTTATTTCTGTTTGTGCCGAGAAAAGCTGTCTTTCTGCGAGGGTCAGTTTTTAGTTTAGGCTAATTTCACCGCCCTTGCGGGCTCCTAGCCGTCGCCTTACATCATTCCCACTCATTCCTCGGCTCGGCGAAGATTTATCCATTGCTGTGTAGTAAAGCGACCTGCTTGCTGACCGTCTTGGGCTAAAAACCGCTGCAAAAAACCCCTCTTTTCATCTTGCAGTGTCTAATTTTATACGTCATTTGACGTAAGACAATGTTTAAACCGCGCCAGAGGCAGGTAGACTTTACTAAGACTGCGGGTGAGGTGAAAAACACAATGGTTTTCATCGAAGAAGACGAAGAATGGGAAGAAGGCGAGGAAGAGGAATGGGAAGAAGAAGAATGGTAATCCCACCTTAAGCATTTCTGTACTTAACGCCTTTTCTTTATCAAGTATCCATCAATTTCTTTGGATTAATGCTCAAATCTGCTTCAAAGTTGTGTTTTTAAGCTAGTTTTCGTGAAATCTTGACGAAAGACCAATGCAATACAACTACGAATTGTTCCTAAACTCTGAATCTTTCATTGGTAAGTCCAACTTAAGCAATCAAATATCATTTATTCGAGCCAATGTTTTCATGATATAGTTAACTATTAAGTTATTGCTCAAGAGTTAATGTGAGTGAAGAAAGCAACCTTATCCTAAACTAACAAATCAGCTAAACCCAGGTTATTATTTATAACTCTCCCTTTTCCTTTCATAAACGAAGATTCATGACCCGCATCGCTGTAATGAACCACGACAAATGCAAGCCCAAGAAATGTAATCAAGTGTGCATAAAATACTGCCCTATGGTGCGCAGCCACGTAGAAGCCATTCGATACGAAGAAAACAAAATCGTTATTAGTGAAAAACTGTGCAGCGGATGCGGCATATGCGTCAAAAAATGTCCTTTTAAGGCCATTAGCATAGTAAACCTCCCAGACGAGCTCGAAAAAGACTGCAGCCACCGTTTCGGTCCCAATGCATTCAAACTTTTCCGCTTGCCGATGCCTTCACCAGGCACAGTACTTGGTTTGTTAGGTCAAAACGGTATCGGCAAAAGCACCACTCTAAAGGTTCTCTCAGGGGAAATCAAGCCAAACTTGGGAAGCTTCCAAAATCCGCCTGATTGGGAAGCAATCGTCCAATTCTTCAGAGGCTCTTCACTCCAAGATTATTTCCAGAAAATGAGCCAAGGCAACATCAAAGTTAGCTTGAAACCTCAATACGTTGACCGAATTCCCAAAGTAATTGAGGGAAAAGTTAGCGAGGTACTTGAAAAAGTGGACCAACGCAAGGTTCTGGACAGCCTCGCCGAGGAACTGGAGCTTAAAAAAATTTGGGATCGCGCCCTAAATGTCCTCAGTGGCGGCGAACTTCAACGTGTAGCGGTTACGGCGGCATTGTGCCGCGAGGCTGACGTTTATCTTTTCGACGAACCAAGTAGTTATTTAGACGTGAAGCAACGCCTCGAAGTCGCAAAAGCAATCCGCACGCTCAAAGAACAACAGAAGACTGTAGTAGTTGCAGAACACGACCTGGCAATAATCGATTACTTATCAGATCAAATATGCGTGTTCTACGGAGAACCCAGTGTGTATGGGGTCGTCAGTCACGTTCATGGAGTCCGAACGGGTATAAACATCTATTTGCAAGGTTACATTCCTGACGAGAACATTATGTTCCGGCGGGAAGCGATCATTTTCCACGAAAAACCACCTGCATCAACCAACGTTGGCAATGAAGTTCTCCTCAAGTGGGACCGGTTTGAGAAAACTTTCGCTGGCTTTAATCTCAAAGCCGAGGCAGGCGAAATTCGACGTGGCGAAATTATAGGTATATTGGGACCCAATGGAATAGGAAAAACCACTTTCGTAAAAATCCTTGCGGGACTTGAGCAGTCTGACGACAAGCAAAAGTTTGGTGATCTCACTGTTAGCTACAAACCCCAATACATTGCCCCAGACTACGCCGGCACCGTTATGGAGTTGCTCATGAATGTTGCTAAAGAAAACTACACTAGCAGTTGGTATAAGACAGAAATCCTTCAACCCCTTCATGTGGAGCCTTTGCTGGACCACAACATAATTGAGCTCAGTGGCGGCGAACTCCAAAAGGTCGCTATAGCTGCAGCTCTTAGCAGAAAGGCAGATCTTTACCTGCTTGACGAACCTAGTGCCTACTTAGATGTTGAGGAACGCTTGAACATGGCAAAAGCTTTGCGCCGGGTCGTTGAAGCTCACAGCATACCTGCTTTTGTCGTAGAGCATGACGTCGTTACGCAGGATTTCATCGCTGATAGGCTCATGGTTTTCAGCGGAGACCCTGGAGTACAAGGAACAGCTAACCAGCCTACGACGCTTCGCAGAGGCATGAATCTATTCCTCAAAGATATGAACGTGACTTTCCGCAGAGACTCGGTAACTCGCCGACCACGTGTTAACAAAGAAGGCTCAAGGCTTGATATCATGCAAAAGGACCTCGGCGAATACTATTATACACGCGTACGCCCTCAAACGGAAAATTCGACTACTGCGGCTCCAACTAAACCCACCAAGCCAATCGGCTAGTTCTGGAGAAGCCCAAATTACGATTATTATAGCAAAAAAGGTAGGCATTGGTATCTTTTTTGGAACTATACTAGTGCACAATTCATTCTACCCTAACAACCTTGCTCGTTCGAGGTAAGGCGTTTTTTGCATTAAACATGTAGGTAACTTAAATTATAGGCTCTGACACATCTTCAGCAAATTAACAATAAAAGGACATATCGGTTGAGGCTAATGGTGGCACAAGCAACTTTCGAAGAGATAAGCGCGTCCGACTTTTTCTACCGAAACCGGGACATTGCTGGCTTCACTAATCCCAGCCGAGCAATATTCGTTGCTATCCGCGAAATCGTTGAAAACTCTCTAGACGCTGCCGAAAGCCAGAAAATTCCGCCTGAAATATTTGTAAGACTTAGTTTCGAGTCTCAAGCAACTGCAGACACACAAGTGTATAAGTTGCACGTGGAAGACAACGGCAGCGGCATACCTCCAAGATTCATCCCATCAGCCTTTGGTCAGATCTTGTATGGTTCCAAATACAAGCTTAAACAAACTCGTGGAACATTTGGTTTAGGCGGCAAGATGGCGCTTCTTTATGGACAGATTACGACTCATCAAGCGGCCATTATTTCTTCTAGTACTGGCGAGACGAACAAGATTTACCAATTCAAATTAATGATTGATATCCAACGCAATCGTCCCATAATTATTGATCGAAAAGTAATGATTAACAAAGAAAACTGGCGTGGCACCATAATCGAGTTCACTCTTGAGGGCGATTACCTGCGTTCAATGCCAAAGATTCTTGAATACTTCAAACAAACCGCTATGGTAAATCCCTATGCCAATATCACTTTCGTGGATCCAAAGGGAAGGCTTTACAAGTTTACTCGCGTAACGACCGAAATGCCTGAGCCGCCTAAAGAAACCCTTCCCCATCCTTACGGCGTAGATGTGGAGCTTCTTCAGCGCCTCATCATGATCACTGAATGCACCAATATGCTGGATTTTCTGCGGCGCCATTTCCATCGCGTGGGCGAAATCACGGCACAAAAGTTTCTAGAGTTCGGCGGCTTAAGTCCGACCAAGAACCCTAAGAAACTGCAGCATGAAGAAATTGTAAAATTAACCCAGAACTTGAAACGTTTCAAAGATTTCTTGCCTCCGGATGCCAGTTGCCTTTCACCTTTAGGTGAGGATCTGCTTAGGGCAGGTATCATGAAGGAGCTTAACCCCGAATACCTCGTAGTTCATCAACGAAAGCCATCAACCTACGCGGGGCATCCGTTCATTGTCGAGATGGGAATAGCCTACGGTGGTGGAGTTCCTAAAACGGGAGCTTTTGTAATTTATAGATTCGCGAATCGTATTCCGCTTCTCTACGATGAAGCAAGCGACGTTTCTTTCCGCGTCATAAGCAGCATGAACTGGCGTCGCTATAAGGTTGCTCCTGATATGCCTATAGCGATTGTTATTCACATTTGTAGCACTAAGGTACCTTACAAGACTGTGGGTAAGGAATTTATTGCTGATCGCGCTGAGGTTCGCCGCGAAGTTGCTAATGAACTTCGCGAAGTTGCACGGCAGCTCGGACATTATCTTACTCGTCAAGAGCATGTGGACCGAGAGAAGAAGCGCATTAGCATATTCGCTAAGTACTTGCCAAGGATTGCTCAATTCTCCGCCACTTTGGCGGGCAAAGAGCGGATTCCAGATATTGAAAAGCTGTTGAAGAGTGTACAAAAGTATGGTGCAGAAGAAGAATAAAATCAGCATTGTCGAAAGACAAAATGAAGTTGTCGGCGGCCTTAAGCAACTCGGCACGAGTATATACGACCAGTTGGACAAAGGAGTTTTTCCCACTATTAACATGCCCAGCCGTAGCACAGAAAACATAAACTATGACCCTGTTACTCGACAATACATCCTGGGCGAAAAAGAAGTCAGTAGAAGCGCGCGAAACATTCGTCACGTAAAGCCTTTTACCCAGCTTGCTTGGGCGGCTATGTTCAGTAACGAACTAACGACACAACGCAAAACCAGCACGCTGAGGGATGTGTACTATTCTGCACAAGCATATGAGATGACGTTCACTGACCAGCAAGAATCAAACAACATTATTACCGACCTGGAAACGGTTACGGGCTTTTCACGCGAAGACTTCCACATTTTTCCCGAAGAACGCTCGGCCATTTTTGGCGATCTAACAATAGGTTACACAGTTCCTGGATACGAAGGCAAGCAACTTAACCTGACCAGCCATCCAGACGGCGTACTAATAGGTCCTGCTCTCACCTCTTCCGAATTTATCTCTACAAATGCTAACAAGGTTATAGCTATTGAGAAAGGGGCGCTTTTCACTAGGTTTATCGAAGAAAATGTGCACAACAAACACAAATCACTCTTAATCTCCTGTGGTGGTCAGGCACCCCGACAGACTCGCAGTTTTATTCGGAGACTTCATGATGAACTAAACCTGCCTGTTTACATATTCACCGATGGTGATCCATGGGGCATGCACATTGCTCAGGTCATAATCTCTGGCTCGGCGAACGCGGCTCATCTCCGAGATTTGAACACTCCTGACGCGGTTTGGAGCGGTGTCTGGGCTTCTGACATCATCGACTACAAACTGCCAACGGATCCTCTCGACGAAGTGGATATCAAACGACTGTATGAACTGCAGAAGGACCCTCGCTACCAAAATGATCCTCTATGGCAACGCGAAATCAAAACCTTCCTGAAGATAAAGAAAAAGGCGGAACAGGAAGCGTTCAGTAGGTACGGTTTAACCTACATTGTTGATGAATACCTTCCCCGTAAACTAAAAGAGACGTAATAACTGCTATCTCTGTGGACTTTTCGCCTTAGCGAAGAAAAACATTCCAAAGAGCTTGTACGGCAGCATCTGTTCCAGCTTAAATCCGTTCGCTTCAATTTCTGTTTTTAGCGTCTCAGGATTCTGGATCGGTCCACCTGGCAAACGACCTTTCTTCACAATTTCCACAACTACTAGTCTCCCGTCATCTTTGAGAATTCTCAGAAAATCTTTTAGCGCAGCCTCATTTTCACCGATTTCGTGATAAACGGTCACAAGCAGAATCTTGTCGATTGATCCCTCGGTAACATCTACACTCTTTCCGTCGGTCTGAAGGAACCGAACATTTTTTGCTTTTGCTCTGCTAACTTTAATTTGAGCCTTGGCAATCATTTCAGGTGAAATGTCTACGGCTATTACAGCTTTGGCTCGTTTTGCAATTTCAGGAAGGTAGTATCCCGGGCCACATCCAAAGTCCAAGACAGTGTCATTGGTTGTTATTGATAGTTTTTTTATTAATTCAGACGGAGGTTGCAGCAATCTTCTTACCCAGTTATCTAGCATCCAGGCTTGTGAGGCTGGGAATGGATGTCCTTTGTGCGCCATGATTTATTCACCGAATTGTACTTGAGTCATAATTGCTTTCTTCAAATATATGTATAGTCAAAGAACCATGCTTAATTGTTGCCGAGGGTTGCGTTTTTAAGGAACAATGAAAGATAGTTAAGATTTCTGATGCTTTTCTCTTGGTTGCAATGACTTCCCAGCAATTTATTTGACAGCGTGTACCTTAATAGTTACTTCACCGCAGTACATGTCTGTCATGCCTTTAGCGTATCCTTTTGATGAATTTAGCCATGCTAGTTTTTCCGAGTTCGTCATGAATTCATATTCGTCTTGACACGTTTCCACTTTGCCAATTCCTTTTCCAGAAACCATAGATCGACGACAACAATTCCGCCTATATGGGTTGTTTGTGGAAGGTTTTCGTGAACTCTGAAACTTGTACTCCTTGAGCAAACTCCAAGGATTTTTCTGACACTTCATAACAAATCTACGTTTAAATGCCCCAAATGTAGAAAATTTATCACAGGCTTAAAAATCCATCAAAAATGGCTCTTTAAAATCTGGCTCCGAAAGAGTAATGGGTATGAAAAGTTCAAAATTATCCAATGATTTTTTTCTTAAAACTTGCTCAAAATTATAGATTGGCGGATCGTGGTTTATTAAGTGGACGCGGTGTGGAAAAATCTTCTTAGGAGAGAGGGGATGAGAGGACCTTTTTTCCGCGTTTCCTTAATGCCCGACCCGCCAAACTTGATGCAACGTTTGATGGCTTCAGGACACTAAAGTATACAGATGAAGAAGAAAAATATAATATCTTGTTGTTGCATGCAACCACCAACAATTGTTAAACAGTTAGCTAATTTACTTAGGGCCTAATCATTCTCAATCTTTAGGTCTTTTTGAACCTTGTCAAAAAGAATCGAGGCTTTCTAAATCGTTAAATTCTTGAAACTATCTTGATACAAAACTTATGCTAGATTTCTATTCTTAAAGGATGAATAATTTAAAAATTTATTAGAAAAATACCTAATAATTATTGGTCTTCGAGGCAGCAAAGAAAAAGGGGGAGTAGAGGCTGAGAAAGCATTCTACAAAG
>DATJPJ010000176.1:0-5218 GCA_035506455.1 Candidatus Nanoarchaeia archaeon | reverse complement strand
GCTTGGGCGAAAGACTGCATTTGAAGATGCTCAGTCACAGTTAGCGCAAGCGCACCCTTGGTTAGCATATCAATTGTGACGCCTGGACAATGACCAAGTCTAGTTTTATGGTCAGCGGTCTCTAGATGGATTAGCTTTATGCGAAAAGGCGTTTCCTCGCGGATGCCCCGGAGGAGGTTGATGTATATGTCTGCGTGATGGTCGACCACATGCTTTGTCACGTTTTGGGGAAGCGCTTTTCGAAAAGCGCTTGGCCGTGTCTTGAAAAGAACCAAATCGGTATCGAGGTTAAGGTTCAACGCGCCTTTCTCAAATGCTTCACCCACAGAAGAGCGAGTATCGTCGCAAAAGATGACTAAATGATCGCCTTCTTTTGCTTCGAGCACACATTGAAGGGCGTTTTGAGCTGCTTTGGCTGCATCCATTTGGGTAACCCATTGATAATTGGCAACCTGCCGCTATAAGCTATACGGACCCAAATTGTCATTTTTTAACCTCTGCTACGTCAGACCAGTTGCTAAACTGTAACTGCTGCCCAAAAACTTGACAGCATCCGAAATGCATAACCAAAAGTTATTCAATCTCCTCATTTCTTGCCTTAGAGGATTCGCTCGATTCGAACTCCCCTTCCACGAGTCACAGAAAACAAAGCAGCCAAAACCAAAATCACTACCGAAGCATAAAGTGCAACATCTACAGCGGTTATACAATTATAAGAATAATGTTCTGCTTACTAACCATAACCTCTTAGCATCAAAAGAAGACCTATTATTCATTTCTCCAATTTTCAGAAAGATTTCGTCTTTTGACTTCCTGTGCGGTTTGCAGTTTCAGGACGTATCAGTTTTTGCAGAAAACCTTTTAAGAACTATATCCGGTTATTAGAACTCTCATCACACAAGGCTGAAGGAAGTCTCCATGAAAAAAGACGGAAAATATTTATTTACTTCAGAATCCGTGGGTGAAGGGCACCCAGATAAAGTCGCTGACCAAGTCTCCGACAGCATCTTAGACGCTATACTCTGCAGTGATCCAAAAGCAAGAGTCGACGCAGAAACCCTCGTTATGGAGGGAACCGTCATGGTCACGGGCCAAATCACCACAAAGACCTACGTTAACATTCCAAACATCGTCCGCAACACACTCAAAGAAATTGGTCTCGACAACGCCAAAGACGGCTTAGACTGGGAAACCTGCGGCGTCCTTACCTCTTTCACCGAACAATCCCCTGACATTTCAATGGGAGTAACCGAAAAAGAAGGACATGAACAAGGAGCCGGCGACCAAGGCATGGTCTTCGGCTTCGCCACCAACGAAACCAAAGAACTAATGCCGCTACCTATCATGCTCGCTCACAAACTCGTAAAACGACTAGCCGACGTCAGAAAGCAAAAGATCATCCCGTGCCTGCGCCCAGACTGCAAATCCCAAGTAACTGTCGAATACCTTAACGGAAAACCACAAAGCGTCACCGCAGTCGTCATCGCCGCCCAGAACAACGGCAGGGTCGAAGACGCAGAACTAAAGAAAGAAATCATCGAAAAAGTCATCAAAAACGTAATACCGGCAAACCTGCTCAGCACAAACACCAAGTACATAATTAACGGCACAGGACGATTTGTACTAGGCGGAACTCTCGCAGACTCGGGCTTAACTGGAAGAAAAATCATCGTAGACACCTACGGTGGCGTGGGAAGCCACGGAGGAGGATGCTTCAGTGGCAAAGACCCTTCAAAAGTTGACCGCAGCGGATGCTACATGGCACGCTACATCGCCAAAAACATTGTCGCCTCAGGACTAGCAGAACAATGCGAAATACAAATCAGCTACGCAATCGGTGTAGCTCAGCCAATCAGCGTTCTTGTGAACACTTTCGGCACAGGGAAATGCACCGACGACGAACTCATGGCTGCAGTCCTCAAGACATTCGATATGAGACCCAAAGCCATAATCGATCAACTTGGCCTGCTAAAACCAATTTACAAGCGAACCGCTTGCTTTGGCCACTTTGGCAGGGAAGAAGATGGCTTCCCATGGGAAAAAACCGACAAGATCGAAGAACTCAAGAAAGCGGTTAAAAAGTAAGAGCTAAAGGCTAACTCAGCCTTTCAACCTTTTTCATTTCTGTCGCTGTTCATGACCAAAATCCTACTAGCGCCCAAGTTCTTATTAGGTCATCGTTTCAGCCTTGATTACTTCTCCGCCTGACTTTTTAACCAACTCCACAAGCTCCAAAGAAGCTTTCCTCAGCCTCTCTGCAGGAGTCTCCTCAGATTTCCCCGTCGTGGACAAATGAAGTTCGTGAGGTCTGTTCTCCCGCCCCTTTGGATGACTCTTTATGTAAACGGCTGGGTTGTCAAGCATAACCTTGTCAATGAGAGGCGCCAAAGCTGACTCCATAATTTTGTTGGTATAAATGCTCATCTCAAAAAAACCCACGCCGCCCGACGATTCGATTAAGAGAGGAACGATGTAATCGGCAAAAATTGCCTCCATCTCACTAGGCACTCCTGGCAGAGCTATGAGCACAGTGCCGTCAACGTCAATCCGAACACCGGGAGCAGATCCAACTGGGTTAAAGATTGGACAGGCTCCTATAGGCAAGGTAGCCATTTTAACTCGATATGGGGTCATCTCTCCCTCGGGGATGTTGCGCAACTTGGAATATTCCTTGTACTTTGCTTTAATCATGTCAAGCGCTTCGTCGTTAACAATTAGTCCAAGATTCAACGCTTTGGCAAGACCTTCTAGCGTCATGTCGTCAAAAGTCGGGCCTAAACCACCACTCGTAACGATAAAGTTGGGCTTGCGGGCAAGTGCTTCGCGCACGACGTTGACGATTTCAGGTATCTCATCAGGACTCTCAGTTACCCGCCTAACAGCTACGCCCAGAGCGGTGGCGCGTTTGCCCATCCAGCTAGCGTTTGTGTTTACCACTTTTCCAATTAGCAATTCGTTCCCAATACAGATTAATTCCATAGTTATGGTCATGTTGCCACGTTTCCCTGCTGAAGTGAATATGGGTAAGGCAGCTTTTTCTTTTATACGCTTTGTCAAAACCATCAAAAGAGAATTGGCGTCTTAAAATCTGCGACATAGCCAGCGCTAATAAAACTTGCCGCCTCTTGTCTGAGAGGCTTACTTTTTGTTCTTGCTGCTAAGATACCACTTCAAGTATTCGCGCTTGCGGTTCTCCCTAACTTCCTCCTCAGTTTCCTCAGGAGGTTTATTTTTCTCTCGAAGTTCCATGAGTTCCTGTTGGGTCATGGATAAACCGCAGCTTTTGCATATGTGCTTCTTGAAGGATATGTCGTAATGCGTTTCGCCGCCGCATTCTGGACAATAGGGCATTGTAAGGTCCTCGTTTGGTTGTTTAAGAATAGCGAGTTTACGCAGATATTAGTCTTCGCATAATTTCTGTATTTTTGCAACAAGAGAAACTAAATGTTAAGAAGAAAGAGGAATCCTACACATGTGCGTACATTCTATCGCTGCCATACTTGCCCGTGTTCATTTCGGTTTCTATTTCTTTGAGCAACAAAATCCGTTTAAATGTTGGTGGGTGCGTCGCAAATAAACCATTCAGTCGACTCCACGTCGAATTCGCTTCCCCTTCCATGGCTTTCTCCAGTTCTGCCTCATCCAATACGCCGTCGTGGTCAAGGTCATACTCATCTTTTTTGTCCATGAGTTCAGCGACTTCTTGCTTTGCCTGGTGAGGATCTTCGATGTAAAAACTACGGGCATCTGCCGTGGTTTCAGGTGCAAGTGACAAGCCATAAGTTATCTTGGCTAACGCGCTCTCAAGAGTACGCGGTTTACCAGTAAGATAGGCACTATATGCATCGGCAAAGTGCTCTCGAAGCCTACTGAGCCTCATTACAGCGAGGAAAGAGATTATGTACACAATAAATGAGATTATGCCGATCGCGAGAATGGCGATCATTGCGTTTCCTTGATCCTTGCCGCGTCCTCTAGTGCTGCCGCCCAACCAAGCTGTGCGAATTGCAATTTGAGCTACGAAGTAAGCTATCAGAGGCAAAGCATTGAGTACGGTCATGACTATGTAGTCTTTGTGTTTAATGTGCCCTAGTTCATGTGCTATGACGCCACGGATTTCGTCTTCGCTAAGCTGTTTAAGCAATCCAGTGTGCACTGCCAGCACGGCAGAGTCAGCGGTTCTTCCGTATGTAAATGCATTGGGCGTATCGTTGGGTACTATTGCAAGGCGCGGCATGTGTATACCAGCTTTCGAGATCATTTCTTTAACGGTGTTTTCGAGCCAGGGGTTTTCTCCAGGTTTAAGATACTGCAAGTGTGTGGTGGCGCTAACAATAACAGGTCCTATTGCCCATTCACCCAAAATAAAGAGAGCTGTGCCAAATACGGCCACTGATATTCCAGTAGCTAGATCAAATCCTATAACATAATATTGGATAAGGAATGTGGCGCCTATTAAGAAAGCACTGAATATGAAGGCTGTTACAAATATACTGGTCCCCATCGCAAGTTTCAGGTCAGACAGCCTAGCCATAGTGTGTTCACTTTCGCGCTCTAACTGACTGAAACGACTGCAGAATTAAGGCTTTTCCTATGTCAGCACATTAATCGCGCATTGATCTTAGCTTTACAGTTCCCGGTAAACGGATAGCATTTTTTGGGCGCAGATATCCCAAGTTAACTCTCTTAGAACGCGTTCCCGACCTCTCGCCCCAAGATTTCGGCGCAAGGTCTCATCCGCCAGAAGCGTCAAGATGGCTTCGGCAAAGTTGTCGCTGTTTGGCTCTACTAGCAGCCCTGTTTGATTGTTCACCACAGCTTCTGCAACTCCGCTCACATTGAAAGCAACAACAGGCAATGCAGTGGCTTGAGCTTCAAGTAACACGATGCCCTGACCCTCTTGGAATGAAGGAAATGCAAACACATCAGCGCAACCGTACAACAGGGGCAACTCGGTTTCCGCAACGTCGCCTAAGAACACGAAGTTATTTGCGAGACCTGAGTTATTTACCTCGTTGACGATTTGGCTCCTAAGAGGACCATCTCCGACTATAACGAAGAGTGTTTCGCTACTTTCTCTGACAATCCGTCTAGCCGCTTCCAAGAGGCGTGAAAGTCCCTTGCGGGGTATAAGTCTGCCAACGAAAAGCACAATTGCTTTGTTGCCTGCTCCGATGCGTTCCTTGGTTTTGACGCAATTGCCGTTTGGCAAGAACTT
>DATJPJ010000175.1:0-3625 GCA_035506455.1 Candidatus Nanoarchaeia archaeon | reverse complement strand
TCCCCTACAAAACGGAGGTAGTAGCTGGATCAACTGACTACGTGGATTTCTTACAAAACAAACGCGACAGCTACTTCTGGATCAGCGGAACCTACTTCTGCAACGCACCAATGCAAATCGACCTCAAATTTAGCACCGTAGACGCACCAAACGCCGGCAGCGTCCTCTTCGACGTCATACGCGCCGTGAAACTGGCATTAACAAAAAAGCAGAAAGGAGCAGTGGAGCCAATATGCGCCTACGGATTTAAGCACCCACCGCAAATGTTGATGCTGGAAGCTGCTGAAGAAGCCTTCAAGAAATTTATCCACACCAACACCTAAGCGCGTTATTTCGCGCTCATTTTCTCCAATTCACAAAGTATTTTTTCTTTAACTTTGTTTTCTTCAATCCGCTTTTTCATTATTTTGACTGTTTTGACAGGGGTTGGATCGACACCTCGAAGGTAAGCAAGATACAGGCTCGTGAAGTCGCCTATCAAAATCGCAGAGAGCATTCTTGAAAGAACGCCTTTGCCTTGCACCCAAACTTCAAACATGTTCGCTACAGACGACTCCATAAGCGTTTTAGTGGTTTCGATGCGGCTATGAATCTCCACAGACTCGGCTTCGTCTCGAAGAAAAACTACACCAAAACACTTGGCGAGGTCTTTGGCGCTTTCCCACCCCATTGTTTCATTATGATTTAATTCGCTGAAAACTTCCCACTTTGAAGGAACCTTCGCGTTTTCGTTAAACTGCTGCTTAAAACGCAATGCGACTCCACGGTAAATCCCAAACCCGTAAACCACAGGACTCAATTTGCTCAAGCTAACAGCAAGACCCTTTGCGAAGTTCCCACCAGTTGGTATGGCCGGCCCGTTCTCGACACTTATCTTTTTCAAGATTTTAGTTGCTTCTGAAAACTCATCCCCAATTTTAGAAGCAAAACCCAACTCTTGGGAAAACTTAAGCAGCGGCATAAGCATGTAGGGCATGGCTGCTCGAGGCTGCATGCCTCCTTGAACTTTCATGTGAGGCAAATTCAGCTTCTCCGCATACTCAATTAAGGCACCTCCTGAGCTAACACAGTAGATCATACATCTACGTTTCAAAGCATCCAGAAGGGAGCCTAGGGTTTCTTCAGTGTCACCAGAATAGCTTGCAAGGATAACCAGACTTTTTTTGCCCGCGTAAGCTGGCAGTGAATAATCGCGGCTAATTTCTATCGGAACTTTTGCTTGGCTACGAGTGTAATCTTTGACAAGTTCGCCACCGATGGCTGAACCACCCATACCTGCTAAGATTATGTTTTCAGGATAGGGGTAGTCGAGCTTGATTTTCTGTGAATTCTGCCAAGACTTCGCGTAATGTGTGTTAGCCTCGATGCAAAAATCCAACATGTTTTGCTTGTCAATTCGGCGAATTTCATCCATTTCGTCAAGAATTAGTTTCGTCAAGTTGTCTCCCATTAGCTAATTGTCTTCACGTTTATATTTGATTTTTCACTATACAGCCACATCAAAACCTCAAGAACAGAATGTCCTAAAGGAAAACACCATGAAAAAAAAGCTCTTGACAATCGCCATCCCCGCTTCAGTAATTGCAGACACGCCCCATCTACGAGAGAAAACAGCCAAAATTGGATACATCGCCAGAGCCGCCGCCATATTCCGAGTTAATGAAATCATCGTCTACACAGACAACCCTAAAGTTAACCAAAGACGCGACCAAGAATTCGTCTCGCTTCTACTGCGATATCTAGAAACGCCACAATACCTGCGAAAGCGTCTGTTTGAACTCAAGCCTGAACTCCAGTTCGCCGGTATTCTGCCGCCGCTAAGAACACCTCATCACCCTCAGCAAAGTAGCATGCGAACCCTGAAGGCGGGCGATTACCGCGAAGGAATAGTTCTATCCAAAACCGAAAAAGCCGCCTTGGTAGATATAGGCGTCGAAAAACCCGCCGTCCTCCTCGACACTCAAGTCGAAGTTAACCAAAGACTTACACTCAAAATAACCAGAGCAAAACTAGACCAAACAGAAGTCCAAATTTCAAGCAAAACTGAAGCTCCAGATTACTGGGGCTATTTGGTTTCAGAAGAAACGCTTCCTCTTCGCGCTTGGCTAGAAAGCCGCAAATTCGACTTGGTAATAGGGACCTCAAAAATCGCCCCGAATTTCCAAGAATCCGCCAGTGCTTTAGCATCTAGGTGGCATAAAGCAACTCGAGTTCTGCTACTTTTTGGGGCACCTACACGAGGGCTGTTTGATATCGCGAAAGACGAAGGCGTTCGATTGGAAGCACTTGTTGACTTTGTCTTGAACACCGTTCCTGATCAGGGCACGGAAACCGTGCGCACCGAAGAAGCTCTCTTGGCCACACTATCTATCTTTAACGAACATTTCAGAGCATGATTGCACGGCGCCAGTAAACAAGAAATTTTCTGATAGCTCACTACGTTCGATGTTCACTTGTTGCCCCGCTTTATAAGGCACCATCAATTTGAACACTAAAACCCTTCAATCCAACGGATAGGTTTAAAACGAAGTCCGACGGATATGGTCATAGTGCAAAACGAACTTTTGCACCGAATAAAACAGGAAGTGAAAAAGAAATGTCATATCCAAGAGAAATGCACAAGGCAACTTGCGCTGACTGCGGAAAGGAATGTGATGTTCCGTTCAAGCCAGACGGCACAAGGCCAGTTTACTGCCGCGAGTGCTACGCAAAACGAAGACCACCACGCCGATATTAAGCAATTAAGCTAATATCTTTACTTCGTTCCAAAATTTTATTTTCTTTAATTTTTTATCGTTTGTTTCCCTCAAATCGTTGGAACATTTCGCATATCATTTTGGGCAAGGATTAAATGTGCGATTCGAGAGTGTCTTCCCATGCATTTCGACATCCTAATGCCAGCAATCCTATTCACAGTCACTTTCACCGCTATGTTCCTTGGGCGAAAAGCCGAATCCAAACTCAAAACAACAGTCGAAGAACGAGAATTCAAAACAAGAGACACCATTCTTCTTGTAGCAATGATCGCCATAGCGATTTCCGTGGTAATATTCATCCCAACCCTTGCAATTATGGCCCTGTTTCTATTCTCCTATTCGTCATTATTGTTCACCGTTTCATACACTTTCTCAGACCTAAAAATTAGCCGACTAAGGTTATACCTGGGCGGCTTCGCCGTAGCAAGCACAGTCTCGGCCATAGCCGGCTACTTGGGCATCCTGCCCGCCAACATACGCCTAATAGGTGTGGCATCATTTGCTTCCCTAGCTGCCATCTCGTTATGCGTACTACTATACGTTCAACATCTCCCAGCCATCAAACCTAGATGGTACATCGGCGCCCTTTCGCCAATTCTTTTCCTGCTGCTCTTCGCCTTCTTCGGTAACACATTCATCTGGTTCCCATACCTTCTCGATGTCTACGGCATTATATTCGCCATACTCATAGTGCTATACCTTAACAGCCTCTTCACATGGAAGACCGTGTTCATATTCGCAGCCCTCCTAACTGGAATGGACATCATTCTAGTCTGGGTTACCGGCACCATGGTTCAAGCGGCACAACAAATATCGGGGCTAGGTCTCCCGGTATTAGTGGCATTTCCAACACTACCAATAATTTCCAC
>DATJPJ010000174.1:0-2549 GCA_035506455.1 Candidatus Nanoarchaeia archaeon | reverse complement strand
CTCTTTGGAACTGCTTGAATCATCAAAAATAATTTGCTTATTCAAGCTAGAAAGGTCGAAATGATATGTAATATCATTTTGAATAAATGACAAGAAGACTTCTTGCTCGGATAGAAATGAAACTCTTCTCCAAATATCGTTTGTAGAAACGTATTTTTCGTCAACAATGCCCCTTGCCTCAAGACCGCTAACTATAGTTAGCGGATTTTGTATCTCATTAGATAAATCAAGAACAGATTCCACGTTCATGTCAGTCACGGGGTCGGTTTCAGCTATTACATTTTTGCCTGAATACATGCCGAACCATGAGCCAGGTTTCGCAGTTACAACCACATTCGCGGGTTCAGGAAAATTTTCTTTAAGCCAAACAGCTGCATCGTATCCACTTACGTCAGAAGTTGAATAGAAATCAATACCCTGCTTGATTTGAATGCCAATATTTTGAACTCGAAACAGTAAAATCAGAAACATAATGCAAAAGACAAAGGCGACAGCCATTTTCATAAGCTTTTTACGATGGACACTATTATAGAAAGCAAGTAGCAAATCAATTACATAAGAGAAAGCTACCGCCCCGAAAATTGCCATGGGCATTAGCAGGAGGTAAATGAATCTTTGGTAAGGCAAAAGCAAACCCAAGAGGTAAGACTGGGAAAAAAATAATGGAACAAACAAGCTAAGAGACAAAAGCAAGAAATAAATGAGCTTCTTCTCCTTTCTAAGTTTGTAATAAGCCAAAAAAAAACCTGCGAATGCAAGAAGCAGAATGAAACCAAAATCCAAGTTGAAAGCAGAGGCATCTACTGATGGAACTTGATACAGCATCACCTTAAAGTGAAAGAAAAGATACGAGATTAAAACATTGATGTTAGGAACAAGAGCTGGAAAATAATAGAGCAAAAAAGCCAATCCGCCTCCCAAGATCGCCCCAATCCAAACTATAGGAAGACGGTCTCTGGATTTTACTAGCACGGCGAAGATAAATAGAGTCAAGATTATTACTGCAATGAAAGTAGCAATTTGATCTGTAATAACTAAAGAAAATGCTATCGCGAAGATTGTCAGACCAGATCCGAAATCTTTCCTCTCCGATGATAAGCCTAAGCCTAACAGCAAGAGGCAAAAGAATACTAGACTGAGCAAACTAGGGTATCCTCCCCAAAAATTGATTTCATATGCCGAGAAGCTAAGCAACATTAGGCCTGCGGCAATTGCACCAACTTTTTTGCCGAAAAACCTTGATCCCAACAAATAAACGGAGAGTAGCAACAACACATCGATTAAGGCCGTTAAGGCCTTCATTAACGCCAGCATCTGCTCAATGCTCGCTGGTTTCGTGAAGGCGATAAGTGTCGCAAGCAAAAGACGATAAAGAGGAGGATAAAAAGCCACAGCTCCCAACGAAATTTTTCCATATTGTAGAAACATTTCTGCCTTAGCAAGATGAACAGCCGGGTCATTTCCTAGAACTAAACCGTTCGCGGACAAGAGAGCGAAAAAAAATACGAAAACTATTGCTGAAAAGACGACCGTAAAGATTATTTCTAAAGTCCTTTCGGTCAGGTGCAAACGCATCAAAATTGTGGTGATCTCCCATAAACGAATTTATAGGCATTTAATGAGGTCAAGGTACTTCCCCGGAGACATCCAATAATTCCAGGCATAACCCATTATGGCCTGCATGGTAAGTTTGTATTGTCTCTTCCTAGAATGAAAAAGAATGTTGGTAAGCCTAAGAAACCTTATCAATTCTTCAAGTTTAAAATTTTCGAGGTACGGAGGTAAGCGTCGTAGAGAAGGATCGAGTGAAAGCAGAGGATGGTTACTGTTATAGGAGAACCAGACTTCATCGTCAATTAGACCTAATCGTTTACCTCTCTCATGCAAGGCTGTCCCGGGTAGTATAACCGCTATTGTGGAGTGTAATTGATCAATATTCTCACGATTTCTCTTTAAAAATTGAAAGGTTAGTTCAATATCGCTAACGGTTTCTCCTGGAAGACCGTGAATCAAGTTAACGATAGTTTCAATTCTCGCTTCTCTTGTCAATTTTAAAGCTTTTTCGATTCCTTCAACTGTTATTCCTTTTTCGGTGCTTTTCAACAGCCTTGAACTGGCAGTTTCCACACCATATTGTATTTTCTCGCAACCTGCATCAGCAAGTTTTCTTAATAAGTTTTTGTTGACTGTATCAACTCGAGTGAGAATAGAAAAGTTCAAACCAACTTTTCTTTTTATGATTTCGTCACAAATCCGCTCAGCTCTAACCATATCCAATGTAAAGGTATCGTCAGAAAAATCAATAAATTCTACTCCAAACTCGTCGCGTAGATATTCCATTTCATCCACGACAGATGATGGACTACGCACACGATACTTTTTGCCCCAAAAATCGGGACAATAACAAAAAGGACAAGAAAATGTGCAGCCACGGCTGCTCATTATGATTCCGCTGCATCTTCCGCCTGCATTAAAATTTGGAGAGTATTTTGAGAACGGAGGAAAGAGTTGATAAGCGGGAAAGGGAAGAGAGTCAAGATCTTCAATAA
>DATJPJ010000173.1:0-16215 GCA_035506455.1 Candidatus Nanoarchaeia archaeon | reverse complement strand
GCATAGAGAAGCGCGAAAAAACCAACCTGTTTTTAGTCCCTTAACGACTGTTTTCACCGCTGTCTCATAATACAAAAAATCCATTGTTGGAGAAAATAATCGGGGTCAAACTCGTACCAGCCCGTTAACTCAAGGCTGACTTACCTATGTTGAACATTGGCTGAATATTGGTTTTCTGCATCGCGAACATAGATTTGAACATTGCCTGAACACTTGCAAAAAAGCTGCTTTAACAAAAAGCAAACCGCCACAACCCCCAAAAACAAGATTTTGCAATGTTCAACATTAAAAAAAACCCAAGCTGCGAACATGCTACCCCCCTCCTCCAGGTAACTTCGACGCTTTCAGCGACTCCCAAAAGCCACCCACCCGCTCCGAGGTTTCCTGGTCAAGAGTACGAAAACACACAGTTCTGCAGAATCCCGCTCTTTTGAGACGACTTCATGTAGACATCTAGCACAAGCCGACAATCGCAGGACAATTGCCAATAAACTGCTTTCGCAAAAAGCAACCCGCTTCAAACCCAGAAACAATGTTTTTCTCGATTGTCGCGACAATTGAAAAAACTAATGTCCCGACAAATGACCGAGGTCCAAAGCTGTCCCCAAACGTTACCCCAAAAATGAATTTGAACACTTACAAAATGCCAATCTACCAAAATGAAACCGCATCCAACCCAAAAACCATTGAACGCACCAAAAACACTTGCCCCAAAAACTATCGACATGATGCGTTATTCTTAAGTATTGGTGAATTCCAAATAGAGCAGAAGGCGATTTCCCGTGACATTCACCTCACCCTCAGTTGAACTCAAAAACGTGACTAAACGCTACAACGAACTAGTGGCAGTCAACAATGTTTCCTTAACGATCGAACAAGGCGAAATCTTCGGTTTACTTGGACCAAACGGCTCCGGCAAATCCACAACTCTCAAGATGCTACTGGGTCTAGTTCAACCCGAAGAAGGCACCGTAATGGTTCTGAGCTTAAACGCAAAAACAGACTCAGTAGCCATCAAACGCCTAGTTGGATACGCTCCTGAATCACCCCGCATCTACGAATTCCTCACAGGAATAGAATTCCTAGACTTCATAGGCGACATCTATGGCATGCAAGCCGAAGACAAACGCAACCGAATAAACGAATACCTCAAAGCACTACAATTGGAAGGACGCGAAGGCGACATGATAAGCAGCTACAGCGAAGGCATGAAACAGAAAATAGCCCTCATTTCGGCTTTTCTACACAAACCACGCTTACTCATCTTAGACGAACCTCTCAACGCCCTAGACCCACGCACCGCACGGATAGTCAAAGATTTCCTGCACGAGTTGAAACTGCAAGGCGTAACCACCATCATGTCCACCCACATCCTAGAAATCGCACAAGCCGTCTGCGACCGCATCGGTATCATGTACCAAGGAAAACTCTTAGCCTTAGGCAACATGGACGAACTACGACGCATGTCACAACTGCCCGGGTCAGGCCTAGAAGACATATTCCTCAAACTCACAGGTACAGGCGACATAAAAGCAGTCGTTGAGGAACTAGTCAAATGAACTGGAAAGCCGTTCTCGATCTCATACGCATCGACGTAAAGTCAGCTAGAATGCTGCGTGGACAACGACTCCAAAAATACAACGTCGGAAGAAACCCCCTATCAGGCTACGGCATATACGTAGCGGCCGCAGTTATCGGAGCAATTATCGGTTCAGTGGTCGCATGGTTCTATGAAGGGCAAGCTTCAAACAATAACTTTAAAGCAATTTTCACCTTAGGCTTCGCCTCCTTCCAGGTCTCCCTGCCCCTCATAATAGTCCTAGTCACACTAATCTTCATGATAATGGCCCAATTACAACGCGGCGGAGTAAGCTTCACTCGACAGGCACCCTACTGGCTACCCGTAACATGGCAGGAACACACACTTGCTTCAATAGTGGCAGACGTTTTAGGCATACCAATGGTTTCACTCGCAGCTATTACACCAGCAGTACTCATCGTATCCGTTTTTACAGGTCAATTCGTCCTTGCCATCGGCGGAGTAGTCACCATGTTTGCCGCAGCATTCACAGCCGGAGCAACCGCAGAAATAATTCGCATCCTTCAAACCCGCTTCACAGGCGCCGTCTACAAATCCACAGGCAAAGCCGCAGTTTGGGTCAGATTCGCGGGCACCATCATCTTCTTCATAATATTCTACATTATCTACTTCTACATCATCTACGGCACAGGCTTAGTAAGCTTAATCTCATCAGTAGCTTCCATTCAAAACAGCGTATGGTTTGTGCCATTCGTCTGGCTAGGCCTAACACTCTACTCATTCCTCCACGGACTCTTGCTTGAAGGTTTCGCATTCTTGGGGCTATCGATTCTGTTTATCCTTGGATTATACTACCTCGCAGTCTCTCTCAACATAAGGTTTGGGCTCTACGAGCCCCCCGCGATTAAAGTCAGCCGAGGAACTTACGCTCCAAAAACAGGAACACTGGGAAAACTAGGCTTCTCCAACGTGGAAAGCGCCATCATACGCAAAGACTTCAAAGCATTCACCCGACGCCGAGAACTCATGTCAGCCTTCATACCAATAATCGTTTTTGTCTTGATCCCCATAATGTCCTCAATAGGATCCTCAGGCACATCAAGCGGAGGCTTTCCCCCACAGCTTGGACTAGCATTTTCCTCAATCCTACCCGTCGGAATCCTAGCCATGACCCTTGGCAACTTCATGACAGGCGAAGAAGGACAAAGCATATGGCGCATCTACATTTCTCCCGTCTCCGCCAAAGCCTTTGTCAAAAGCAAACTCGCATTCATGCTCATCTTCACATTCATTGTTCTACCAATCACCCTAGTCATCGGCTACTTCATCTATCACCCCACACCGCACACCTTGATAACAATGGTCGCCGAATCCGTATTCGTCGCCTTCGCCCTGGGCACACTCTCACTGGCCAATGGCATAAAAGGAGCAGACTTCAACGAAACTCCCAGACCACGCATGATACGCGTAGACTGGAGCTTCATCAACCTGGCCGCATGTTTTGTCGCAGGGCTAGCTCTGATTATACCCTTGGCACCCTACTTAGTCGTTTACGCAGGTTTCATTAGTGGCCCACCAATAATCGGACTTTTCCCAGGCATAATTATCAGCGGAGTGATTGCAGCAGTTATGACGGCAGCGTTCTACACGATTGCAATAAATAACGCAAAAAAACTTATCGCACAAGCCGAAATCTAAAACAGAAAATTACTTATCACACAGGCTTCTTGCCCAGGGTCGGCGGTTTGGTTCTGCCATCCCAAACATGATGTAGCGCCAATACAGGATGAGGCAAAAGCATTCTTGGCCCCGAGTACCGCATAACAACCTTCACTTTTTCCTTCATATCAGGACGGTAACAATGAATGAGACATTTGCCACACGTACTTTTCTTCTCTTGAAAGGGACACTTATCAAGACGCATATGCGCATAAGCCAAAAATTCAGTGCACTCTGGACAAAGTTCGCCGCCCTTAGTTTTGTGGTGGCCTTTGCAGTAGATACCCACCATTGCTTTTATTGTCTTTTTCTCGCGGGCTATGCGAGGATGCTCCGATTTAGGCTGAGCGACGGTCATTTGGGTTCATCCTTGTACATCTAATTAGCTAAAGGGGTTCGCCTCGAAGATAAGCATTTACCCGAAGCTCTTAGGGAATTTCGCGACGGAAACGCAAAACGATAAAAGCAATGTTTGCCACCTATTTGTAGGAGTTTCTTGTTTTGTCAAGCAGCAAATCCACAATGGAAGATGCCAAAGGCAAACAGGTCCTTCTTGTTTTTCCAGGAAAATTCAAAGCACCCGACCCTCAGGTTCCAATCCAACTCCTATACGTCGCCAGCGCATTGCAGAAAGGCGGCTTTGACGCTCGCATTCTCGACATGAGACTCGAAGACTACCACAACTTCAAGGTAGGCAAACCCGTTTTCGTGGGAATTACCTGCATGAGCGGTCAACAAATCCACTACGCATTGGACTTCGCTAAAAAGGTCAGAGCCGAAGACCCCAAAATCCCCATAGTATGGGGAGGCGTGCACCCAACCTTGCTTCCTGAACAAACCGCGAGGAGCGACTACGTGGATGTTGTGGTACGAGGCGAAAGCGAACTAATCGTAGCAGACCTTGCAAAGAACCTTGCTTCAGGAAAAAAATTAGACTCAGTAAACGGACTAACATACAAAGACAAAGGCGAAATCCAAAGCACAAAAGACGCCGACGTCATAGACCTCGACGAAATCCCGATCGAACTGCCCTACGAATTACTAAACTTAGAACAATACCCAACACTACAATCAGGACGGTTCCACATCCAAACCAGTCGAGGTTGCCCTCACCGATGCGGCTTCTGCTACAACACAGAATTCAACAAGAAATCTTGGCGCGCAAAAAGCGCCCCACGAGTGGTAGACGAAATCGATTACATACTCCGAAAGTTTCCATTCGTGAAAATAATCGACCCAGTCGACGACAATTTCTTCGTAGATCAAAAACGAGTCGAAGACATCTGCAACCTCATGCTAAACCGCGGAGTCAACATCGCATGGCGAGCAAACTGCCGCTTCGACTACCTTTCCGAATATACTGCAGACTTCATACGTCTCATCGAACGCGCCGGCTGCAAAGAACTAGATTTTGGCGGCGAAAGCGGATCCGAACATCTCCAAAAATTCGTATGCAAAGACATCACAGCCGACCAAATGCTAAAGTCCGTCGCAAACCTTCGCAAATGGGCACCAACAATTAATCCTTTCACCTCTTGGCTAAGCGGTTTGCCAGGCGAAACCTACCAAGACATGCAAAAAACCTTTGATCTTATGGATGCTATGGAAAAAGCTAATCCGAGAACGCAGCATTACGGCATCTTCATGTACACACCCTTCCCCAGTCCCTTGCTCAAATCATTAAGCGCAGAGTTCAAGCCGCCTCAATCACTGGAGGAATGGGGAAACATCGAAGTCTTTCATTTTCAGCCTCCATGGCACAGCAAAGCATACGTGAAAAAACTCCAATCCATTTCCGCAGTCACACGCTATGCCTTCTACCCTCAAAGCCGAATAGACGAACACGGCGCAGGCTTCAAAATAGCATACGCAGTCATGAACCGAACTGCCCGGTACCGCTGGAGACATCGATACTTCGGATTTCCAATCGAGCTCGCATTGGCCAACGGTATTGCAAGGCGACTGCGCGGTTTCCTATAACTAAAACACTCTGTTGTCTTTCAGTCATCATACCGTTGCGCTCAAACAGTTGTGGGTGTGCGATTGTAGTCACAACTACATTTAAGGAACAGAATATCTTTTTCCTCTTTGACCACTTTTAGGGTGTCGTAAATGAAAGAAATACAAACATTATTAACATCAGCTTATTCTAGGCTGCGCAGAAATAAATCGAAAACTAATCTGCTAACTTGGACAATTCTTGTGGGTCTCTTTTCCAGCATATTAATTAGCGGTGCACTCATACAGAATCAAAACTTTCTTAACGTAAGCGCTTTGCAATCTCCATTTCCAGTGCAAAACGCGATCGTCGAAGCGTCAAATGGTAACGGTATAGGTGACGGTTCCGCCCTTTCCAATGCTCAAGGCTTCTACAACATTACGACCTTCTTGGACGCAGGAAACTATTCAGTATCTGCTTCGGCCACAGGTTACATTGATACCGTCATAAATAATATTACAGTCGTCGCGGGCCAAGAGACAAAAAACGTCAACATTACAATGCCTGTCTCAGGAGGCGTAATGGGGACAGTAACTGATGCAGTTACAGGACTACCGATTTCAGGAACTGGCGTTGTGGCTTACAATTCAACCGGAAGCAGCAACTTTGGAGGATTTACAAACTCATCAGGAAACTACCTGATAAACACCAACCTTCAAACTGGAACATACATCGTAGGCACATACTATGCTCCAGGTTACATATCGAAGAACATAACAGGCGTCTCAGTAACAACTGGTAGCATAACATCCAACGTAAACATCGCCCTATCACGTTCAGGAATTATCACAGGAACAGTGAGAGATGCAGTAACAAACGCTCCTTTATCCGGCATTTTTGTAACAGAAGTTTCCTCCACCGGAGACAGTACAGCATTCTCAACGACAAACAGTTCAGGCATGTACCTTCTCAACACTGACCTTACCACAGGAGTATACAACGTTACAGTATACTTTCCAACAAACTACCTCTCAACTACAGTATCCGGCGTAGCCGTTACAGCAGGAAGCACAACAACCCAAAACCTTGCTCTAAACCCCTCAGGCGTAATTACTGGAACCATAACAAACACTCTGAATGGACAACCAGTATCAGGTGTCAGCGTTTCTGCAACATCAGGCAACTTCTTTGGCTTCGCCACCACGGACAATAACGGAAAATACAACATAACAAGCGGACTAGGAACTGGAACCTACCAAGTCTTCGCATTTTACGGGGTCTCTTTCAACCAAACAACAGCAGTCGTAACAGCGGGTCAAACCACAGCTAACGTAAACCTGCAAGTAACCGCCCAACCATCAGGAACAATTACAGGTCAAGTCAAGGATTCACACGGAAATCCCTTATCAGACGCATCAGTAAGCGCACAAAGCCTAACAAATTCAGGCTCAACCACAACCGACTCCAACGGTAACTACATAATAAACACAGGGTTGTCAACAGGCGTATACAACGTAACCGCAAGCCTAACAGGATATACAACCCAAACCCAAACTGGAGTGGCAGTAACTGTAAACCAAGTTACCCCCAACATCAACTTTGTGCTAACCGCAATCCCCTCAGGAAGAATCTCAGGTTACGTCTTTGCAACAACACAACAACCCGGCAATACCCCAACCCCAACTGCAACAAACACACCCACGCCATCAGCAAATGCTACCTCCACACCCAATGCAACTGCAACCCCCACTCCCAGCTCCACACCAAATGCTACGGCAACCCCGACTCCAACGCCAACACCAAACGGTACCGCAACTCCAAGCCCAACTCCAACTCCCACATCAACTCCAACACCAACTCCAAAGCCAACCTCTGCTCCTATCAACACAAAAATGCCCCTATCAGCATCGGCCTTCACTACGGTCACAGTCATAAGAGGACAATCATGGTACTTCTTCGTGCAGGCTCTGGGAGGCGTTTGGCCATACAAGATCCAGTGGTATGAAAACGGAGCCGCTGTAGCTGGACAAAGTGACACAGTTCTGATAATCACTAAAGCTGCAACAGGAACGTTCACTTACTACTGCACAGTCACTGACAGCGCAGGAACAGTCGTGACAACAAACACCGTAACCCTCACAGTCGTATAATAGCATTCGACAAAAACAACACAACAAATATCTTTCTTTTTTTGTTCAAACTATTTCAGAAACAGATAAAACGCGGTTCTCCACAAATATAACGAATTGTTTTAGCAGAGTCAAAACTGAATTGAGGAATATTATGAAGTATCAAGTAGAAGTTAACAGAGAAGAATGTATCCGCTGTGGCAGCTGTTACGGTCTAGATTCTACCCATTTTGAAGGTGACTCAGACGGAAAATCCCAGGTAATAGGCGGAACGACAAATGGTAAATCAGTTGGAACCTTCGACGACAACAAAATAGTCGAAGCACAAGCGGCTGCGGACGTTTGCCCCGTTAGCGCCATAACTGTGACCGAAAAAAAATGAGCGCAACAAGTTGCAACTTCGAAATTTAATATATCTATTTGAGAATTGGATAATCCGATATATTAAACGAATATGCTGGAAAGTGAGCCCATGATTGAAGTTTCGAATCAGCAAGATCTAAACACGCAGCTAGCCTCAAACAGCCGAGTGCTTGCCCTATTCCACGCGTCTTGGTGTCCTTTTTGCAGGAGTTTTGTAGGCATCTTCGACAAGCACGCCAAGAATCCGGGAAAAGACACTTGTATCAAGGTGAGAATTGACGAGGACGAGAACCCGCTTTGGGAAATCTATGAACTGGACGCTGTACCATCGATCATACTATTTGAAAACGGGCAAGTGAAACACAGGCTCGACTGTCATCTAGGAGCTGGGCTAAACGAAAAACAATTCACACATTGGCTAGCTTCACCCTAATGGCTTCGTTCAATGCTAGATTTCTTAACTCATCTACAACTTGGTGACAAAGCAGATCCCATAATTTTTCTTTTTTCGTTTCCGAAAACACTTGTAACCAGTGGCAATGACAACGGTCATAGCGGCAACTATGGCTAAAACTATGATATAATCCAGATTGATTACAAGAATTGAAATCGTTGAACTCGTAGATTCAAAATAGTTTATCCCTCCATCTAACTTTGTTCTTAACTGTAAAAATCCGCTAGTAGCAATTGGATAGGAAATAGATGCAAAGCCTTTAGCGTCGGTTGTTGAGTTTGCAAAATCTAACCAGCCAGTTTTGTTGTAGGTTTGGAATTCTAAAGTTGCGGATTTCACCGGGTTGCCGTTTTCATCTCTTACTGAAGCGTTAAAAGTTAGTGTTTTCTCTGAAGAAGAAGAGAACATTGCAGTTATGTTGGTTTCAAGCTTGTCAATTTTCAAGTTCGTCGATCCTATACTGCTAAGGTAGCTTTCGTTTTCCCCATAAGAAACCGTTACAAGGTTTGTTCCAACATCACCATCGAAAGTGTAGTTTAATACTGCATTTCCATCAACGTCAGTCTTTGCGCAGCCTAAAGAATTGGTTCCAACGCTAAAGGCAATTGCTTGATGTGCTATGGGATTGGCGTTTTCGTCCAAGAGTTTTGCATCCAAGATTGTAGTTTGATCCTTTTTTATTTCCGGAGGAAATGCACTGACGTGAATAGAGGTTCCCAAATTAGTAACGACCACCGGTGCGCTAAGAGTTTCAGAGTATACAGCTCCCGTGGCATCGCAGTAGTTGACTCTAAATGAGATATTTTTGATGCCAGTAACGATTGTTGACGGTGCGCTAACCGAAAATGTGGCCGATTCGGTTTGCTGATTTTCAATATCACTCAAATTCTCTGCCGGCGGCAACACTTTCAATTGGCTCGAGTTAACTACGGAAACTAAAATTGCATGCATTAAGCTTTGACCTGTATTTTTGAGAGTAAAAGTCAAAGCAGCACCAGCTTTTCGCCCTCTTTCAACAGATAATTCATTGGGTGACAAGGATACTGCGGTTAGCTTTGAAGGCAGAATTCTGAGGAAAATGTTGTCGCTTGAATTCGAGAAACCAATGGAAACATATGCCTTATTTTCGGTGAAGTTGAATCTGGCGTCTGAAACACCATTGAAAAATTCGGTTGATTTTCTTTGGCTTAAGAGTTGCCATGGTTCCTGTTCTTTGTACCTGTAGTAAACGTTAGCTGTGGTCCAATTTTGAGGAATATTAAATACGTACGATGCCGGATAAGCTGCGCCAAATGACCGATGGCTCTCGTGGTTTATGGTTATGTTAAAAGTCTCTAATTGACCCGTTTCGTTTGAACTAACTTGGGTTACGTTCTCTACTGCGAGCCAATGATAGAGGTAGAGCAGTCCGAGTGGAACGTACCATACATCCGTTCGGTTAGAAATGTAATCTGTATGCAAGTCAGCATAACTTCCTTTGCTCCAATTTACGTCAGGCGGATGAATGTTGAGATGATAAACTGAGCCACCGAAATAGGCTTGGTCGAACATTCTATTCAACGATGCAACTGAGGTGGCCCCATTTTTCCACGGTGGACTTCCCATCTCAACTGTATATCCAACATGAGTGAAAAGCCCATTCTGTGCATCCCAGTATGCATATCCATAAGAAGGTGCAGAGGGGGAAATTGTTCGGTCGCACAAATAATGAGTGGTTCCCAGCCATTGCCTGATGGCTGCGTCCGCCTCACCGAAAGGCTCTATCCAAGCGTAAACAAACTGGTTTTCGCCACTTCTCCATTGAGCCGGTAATGTCAAGTTGCCAATAATGTCCTGTTTTGACCCGTTAATTTGCCACTCATCGCTGATTTTCGGTACAACTCCGTCGTTTCCGGTATAAGGTGGGGGAACATGTGTCCTGCTATGAGAAGCTGCTTCCGTATAACCTTGATTAATCCAGTATTGCGCGTAGTTCCAGTCAGTATACGCGGTAATTATCCCTACCGAATGGAAAATTCTTTTCTGAGTTAACATTGAAAGAGCATTCTGCCAGTCTGAAGAGTTGGTTCCAAAATCATCAAGCGAAACAGTGACAGCACATTTTCTGTTATCGTAATAAGTTGCTATTCCAAGGTAAGTCGGTTTATCGACATTCGGAGACGAGGTTAAGCTCGAAACTAAGGGGCAGCTGCAAACAACTTGAAATAGCAAACTAAGAAGAAATAGCCCTACGAAAAGCCACGCGTTTAGCTTCATTTCTTTCCCAACTCAGGAGTGGCTCTTAATGAAATAACTAGGACTACATCCGCAAAAGTTTGCAAATTGGCTCTCTCCTGAATTCACAAATCTTTTGTTATCTCAATTTAGATTTTACTCATTTCCCTCCAAGTAATCGTCTAATTTACACGGAGCTGAGATCTTAAGTCATGCATTAGAGTCATTGCCACTATCCTTTTTTGCGCTGTCACATAGTTTACGAAATAAAACGCTAAATTCTGTGAATGATTTTGCGATCAAACCCAGCTTGTCTTTGTTGAGCGAAACATCTCCTTCAAATCGGGCTTCGCTTTCGAATTGCAGCAATTATTGCGTGACGCTATGGTACCAGCTGAGAATGTATTCGGGCATTTTTAGACCTCGGTCACCCAATCTCTCAGCGAGTTTGATTGGCAAGGGACTCAACACATATGCCGCTCGGGTGTAGAATCGTCTAGGGGTTCCCGGTTTGGATTCTTCTTCCAAAATTATCTGTAAATCTGACTTCTTTGCCAATGTGGATTCTTTTTTGCCCGTTATAGACAACACAGTGCCATTGAATTTTTTGATAACATCGCACCAGAGGATGACAGGTTTGCTTTCGCCCGAATATGACAACAGGATCTCCAAGTCGCCAGATCTAGGGTGCGGGGTATTTACTCCTCGGGTCATGAAAATGTTGTCGCCAAGGAAGGTTTTGATGTGGAAAAGTCTAACGCCCGTCATTTTTGCGATTTCGTTAGCTGTGCCTTTACCGCCCAAGTAAACGTTCGTTCTTTTCTCGAGTTGATCGATGAGTTTTGTGTAAGTTTCAGAGTTGACGTTGGCGTCAATTAATGCGCCAATTGTATCGTACTCCTCTTCAGCCATAGAAAAAACATCGTCGACCTCCAAATTCCTAAAAATGGCTTCTATCATCAAATTCATGAGTTCAAGAGTGCCCAACTCGAAAATGTCGCCCATCATGCCAACTTCGCTATACTCTGACGATGGCTTGGATCTTCCACGTCCCTTAATCTGAACGACAGTTCCATACTTGCCAGTAACTTCAGCCAACGGAGATACCAACGCGCTCGTAAGCAGTCCCATCGAGAATTTTTTTGTTTGCTTTTCCTCGATGTACCTAGCTAGGTCTTGAGCCATAACAAGCGGATCATCCGAGTAACCGCTTCCACTGTTCATTAAAAGTAACACTTTTTTGTAGCGCCGGTCAAGATCTGCAGCCGCATCATACATGTTCTTTCCAGGAAAACCTGGATCGTCCGGGGTAATTACGACCTTGTTTCTCCAGCCGACTTGGCTAAGTGCAATTTGAGACATCGCCGCATTAAGTGAATAAAGTGACCTGCCTGATCCACCACAAACAACGCAGTCGGCCGCCCGCAAGTTCTCGAACAAAGGAGCCAGGCTTTTCTTGTTTATGCTAAGAATGTTGTCCCTGATTTTGTTAACGTATCCGATGCAACTGATCTTGCTCCTGTTAGCCAAGCAACAACCCCAAATCCAACATGTGTTCATTTGTTACTATATTATTCTTGCGCTCCATCAACCAAACTAAATCGAACCCGTTAGGCCTTTTAGGGGTATTATCCACCTGCCGCAAGCAGTCTTACGGGGCGCGCCTACCATGACGAAGAAAACATTGGTAAGGCCTCAAGGGTTTTTTACTGCACAACCCACTGTCAGTCATCACACGGTTTCAACTTTGAGACATAGTGGATGTAGACAATTTTCTCTAAATGTTTATATTTCGACGAATTCCTTTCCCATGCAAAGTGAAATTAATGCCTGCCAAAAACGAGTTGGAAAAGTTCGAATTTCTCCGTAAACTAGCCATGGATCTAGGTGCGCTCGATGCCAAGATTATACCAACAAACAAAATCGTCATAGAAGATCGCGTTGTTCTCAAATGTAAAGTTGGATGCAACAACTACGGCAAAACCCTTGCTTGTCCGCCTCATGTACCGACTGCTGAGGAATTTCGCAAAATCGTTGCCGAATATCGATACGCAATTTTCATGAAATTTAACACTCAAATCGAGGCAGACGCCGAGCTTAAAAACTATTTATCAATGACTGAGGCTGAGGTTGCCACTGCCAGTAAAGAAGTACTCCCCAAATGGAAAAAGTTTTGGTCAGACTGGAACAACCACAAAAAAGACCTCCTAACAATGACGCTTAAAGTCGAAAAGGAAGCCATGAACAATGGCTACCCACTAGCCTTCGGAATGGTTTCAGGCATGTGCCATGTTTGCGAAGAATGCAGCGGGGTCAAAACCGGCATTTGTATCCACCCAACGCTAAGACGTTACTCAGAAGAAGCTGTGGGCGTAAATGTTCAAGCCACGGCAAAGAAGACGGGCTTGAAGATGACTTATCCATGGCCAAAAACGCCAGAGTCATTCGCCATGGTCCTCATAGACTAAATTTCTTTTTTTAATCTATCAAAACTCCAACAAAAAGGTCCACGTAAAGAAAACGCTGCGCATGGCAGAATTGCAAAGTTGGGTGACGCTGAAACAACAAGCTAAAACCTTATCTTCTAAGACAGTGCATACTGGTGTTTGGTGATTTGGGATGGACGCGTTCGATGCCATTATGAGACGTACTTCTACGCGTGATTACAAGCCAACGCCAATTCCTCGGTCAACGGTTGAGAAACTTTTGGAAGCAGCCCGACTCTCCCCTTCAGCAAATAACGTTCAGCCATGGCACTTCATAGTCGTTACTGATGCCGAGAAACGCAAGGCCCTCTCCAAAGGCACCTACGCCAAATTCTTAAAGAATACACCTGCAGTAATTGCTCTGTGCGGTGATCAGCAAGCTTCACCGAAATGGTACGTTGTTGATGTGGCGCTAGCAGGAGAAAACATGGTTATAGCGGCAACCTCAGAGGGTTTGGGAACATGCTGGATAGGAAGTTTTGAAGAGAAAGACGTCAAAGAATTGTTGGCTGTTCCAGAAAACTTCCGCGTCGTAGCGCTCCTCGCTGTAGGCTTCGCCACAGAACGCGAAGGAGTAACAACTAAGATTATGCATTTGGTGCGGCGTCGAAAAGCGCTGAGCGAGATATGCAGCTGGGAACGCTTCGGGAATAAGGTTGGCGACAAAACGGGTGCCCCTGAATCCGCTGCTTCATAACAAATAAAGCCTAGCTGATGGAACTTTTGGACTGGTTCGTTCAGAATCATCTATCCGACAATAACCTTTAGTTTTGTACTGGTCATTGACTTTTTTAGATACCTATTATTACGCTGAAAGCATACAATTATTAAACTTGAAATGCAACTGATGCCTCAAGGAGGGTGGCACATGGGTCAGCAATCGGCTGACGAGTTGAACACAACCACATTCGATATCTACCTCTACCTGGTCAAAACCAAAGAACCCGAAGGCCCAAGAGACATCATGCGTGCCATAAATATTGCCAGTCCTGGCGTAGTCCACCGCCATCTCCAGAAGCTCACCGAGTGGGGCTGGCTACAAAAAGACTCCTATGGACGCTACACTGTAAGACGCAAAGTTGGTTTCTCAGGTTACATTTGGGTCGGTCAAAGACTAGTGCCAACTTCCACTCTATTCGCCGCTTCGTTCATCGTCCTAACAGCATCATTTATTGGCATTTTGCTTTTTCACCTTATAGAAGGTTCGCCAATCGACACGTCGTTTGCAATTCTCGTAATAGTAACTGTAATCGCTGCCTCTTTCCTGTTAGCTGAGGCACTCCGCCCCAGAAAGCGACTTCCGAAAGAATCTTTGGATTCCTAGGCAAGAGTTTGCTGCCTTTCCCCTGATACAAGAGTAGACACACGTACCCCGACTAAGCGAATACGCCTTTCAGACGACAAATAAGGGAAAAAAAGTTCTCGAGCCGTCTTTTGCAAATCCTGATTTCGGTTAGTCATAAACGGTAAAGTCTTGCTTCGTGTGCGAGTTTCGAAGTTCTCATAACGAACTTTCACCGTGATCGTCTTGAAAAACAAACGTTGCTCCTCCGCCTCTTTGGCGACATCCTTAGCCAAGGCATCCAGTGTTTCCATCACAGTCGAGGCTTCTCCAACATCCTCCTCAAAGGTTGATTCATGACTGATCGATTTTATTTCGCCTCTTTCCTCAACTTCTCCTCGATCCACCCCATGGGCCATAAGAAACATTTGCCTTCCTGCTACGCCAAACATTTCCGTTAAAACTGCAGGGTCGAAATGAGCAAGGTCACCAATAGTCTTAACGCCCAAAGCTTTGAGGCGTTCTTCAGTCTTTCGACCGACCCAGAGCAACTTTCGGACAGGTAACGGCGAAAGAAAACTCTCAACATCCTCCTCCTTGACCACAACTAACCCGTCCGGTTTTTGGTAGTCGCTAGCTATCTTGGCAACGAGCTTGTTTGGTCCAATTCCTATGGAGCAAGTAAGCTTCTCCTTCTCCCGGATCTCTTGCTTCAGACTCTTTGCAAGATTTTCTGCCGTCGAAAAATCTCTTGCGCGAGACGTGACATCGAGAAATGCTTCGTCTATCCCCCACTGTTCAAATTTGTCCGCGTAACGTCTCGCAATAGCCATGATTTCACCTGAAACTTGAACATAGAGCGGAAAATTGGGCGGCAAATAAACTGCTTCTGGACAGAGCTTCCACGCCCGGCTAATAGGCATGCCCGAACGGACCCCGGACTTGCGAGCTTCGTAATTGCTCGTGGCGACAACTCCTCTGCCTTGTCCACCTTTCGGGTCTGCTCCGACAACTACTGGTTTACCTTGAAGCTCGGGATTTTCGCGAGTTTCCACAGCCGTGTAAAAATGATCCATGTCCAAATGGAAAATTATCCTCATAGCCCTGTCTACCGAGTAATCAAGTCCCACTACCTTTTTTCTCTTTTGTCTAAAACCAACTTCTGATGAACAAAAAATGACAGAATAATTTTATGATTAAGACCCTTAATTGGTGCAATTATAGCTAACTCAGCGTATCAGCCCTCAGCCAAGAATGGTGATTTCTAATGGATCAGTTTGCAATCCGTAACGCGAGTTTGTTTCGCCAACGATGAAATATTCTCCTGGGGAAACCAAAGCACCGTTTGCTACGGAGGAAGTATTGCCGGTTTGAGGCCAAACAAGCGTTTCAGACACATTTCCACCAGGCAAAAGAGGATCTATCATGATAAACTGTGCGAAAGCTCTCCCGATAGACCAATCATAGATTCTGCTGTAAGTTTCGTTGTATACTATAAAGTCGAAATCCATTCCGGTGTGTGTGAAGTTTATGGTTTGATTCGTGATGTTTGTAATTGACAGCGTAACGTTGACAGGTTCTCCATGGTCGTAGATGGTTTTCTCAAGCGAAACGGTGAGCTCAAGTCCATCGCCAACAGTTTTGCTTGGAGCAAAAGTTGGAGTCGGGCTGGACGTAGGAGTTACCGCAGGAGCGGACGTGGATGCCGTTGGAGAAGGGCTTGACGTGGAAGCTGTAGTCGGCGACGGAGTCAAGGTCTGAATTAACGTTGGAACAGGAGGCGTCCCGGATGGAGAAGCAGCTGTTGGTGCCGTCGGAGCAACGGTAGGCTCGGGTGAATTAGCCGGCAGACTTGGCGACGGAGTCATAGTTGGCTGATAATTCGTCAAATCCCAACCAACAGCAGCGCTGGCTACAACTACGATGACTGCAACAACTGCTAGAACTAGTTTCCAGTGAGGCAACATATCGCGCTCAACCTCGGCCTTTACCTTTTACTTAATCATGCCCAGCTCTTAATACCATTCTCTATAACTAGATTCTTCAAACCGCCTTAAACTTAAGGAGTAGCCTTAACACATTCCTCAAG
>DATJPJ010000172.1:0-6947 GCA_035506455.1 Candidatus Nanoarchaeia archaeon | reverse complement strand
GGCTCCTCCTTTATCCATAACGTACTCAAATCCGTCTGAAAGCAGTGACATCGCATCCTTTTTTGTTCTGGCTTCTCTGACGATATATTCTTCGCTTTGTCCTCGTCGGCGGGCTTTGCTCAGTTGTCTGTAGAGCGTGCGCTATGCCAACGAGACCAACCTGAGTTGAAGCAGATAATTATCGAGAAAATGAAGCCCTACATGAAACGATGAACTGAACAAGACAAAATTGGCATATTACTAACATCAAGAAGATACTACAAGGCAATTAGGAGTTGAGCCAATAAAGCCGCCGCAAGTGGGACGGTGAGGTTGTCGTAGTGGTATTTCGTGGGTAAGGATTCTATTAGCGCGGATACCGCGGCAATTAGAAGAGAGACCAAAAAGAGCTTAAGGAGATTCATTTGAACGAAAGCCAACGCAAAGAGAGTTACGAGGAAACCTACGATTGCGAAAGCTAAGGTGCCCTCCCAGTGCTTTTTCTTGTTGTAGCCTATCGAATGCTTTGGAAATGCTTTGCCAGCGATGGACGCCGCCGAGTCCGCGTAGGAGAGCACCATTATCCCGACAAGGGCGGCATGCAGTTCAAGAAACGACACGACGAGTAAACCAGAGAGGCAAATGAACACACCGCCCAGCATGGTTTTGTTTTCCAGCTCATAGCCATTTGCCATTATCTGGTATGCTTTTGAAGCGAAGGGGATATCCCAGTTTCTTTCCGTCCTGAGGGAAAACTCGAGCAGAAGAAAGAGGGTTAAGAAAATAACGTAGAGTCCTATGCCCAAGGCACGAGCCAACCAAGCATTAGAAATGCCAATGACTATAAGAGGAGCAACTGTTCCCGTTATGAGAGCGTGGATGCTCTTTCTTTTGATTTCGATTCTCACTTCGGGACTTAGCATCAGTAGGGGACATCCTTCAAACCGATTTTGTGGTCTGCGATGTTGGACAGAAGGTGAAGCGGCGGCGTCAAAACAAAGATTATGATAAGCCCAATAAGTGAAGGAGTCTCAACTGCGGCGGCGAAAACAAGCCCTCCAATCACAAAGTCCAACTGGTCAAACGGAAACCATGATTTTCCTGGTGGGATTTCTCGTTGTCTCTTAAAGAAAGACTTCACAGCGTCTCCAGTCATAGCGCCAAACCCCAGAAGCACACCCAGCAGAAAGCCGTCTGGTTTTCCAAAAACAAGTTGCTGGATGCTACCAAGAATAGTTCCGCATAATGCGCCGCCTATGAAGCCTCTGACCGTTTTGGAGGGACCAAAGATCGGCTTACCTTTGAATGTTCGCCCTAAGTCTAAAGGCGTTTTTCCTCTTAGTTTGAACCATACTGGGCTTATGCTGGCAAAGTATGCTGGAAGAATGAACCATATGGCACCCAGAAATTCGCTCAGAAGGTCCACGGGTTCATGCCTCTTTTATTTTCTTAAAGAACAGACTCAGAGATTTGGCGAGGGACAGTGGCATTAATACAAAGGCGGCTATGAGAAACGCATAGTTCAGAGGGTAAAGACCAAGAATGAAGGCAATTTCCATGGCGAAGAACACAACGAACGTGGCTTTCCCAAACGCTGTCGGAGGTATAAACCTCAAACCCTTCGTCAATAGGTACGAGTTGTACGTTACCATAACTAACTCGCGACTCACAATCAGAACTAAGCCCCACCAAGGAAAAAGCCCCACGACGAATAAGCTTCCCAACAATGCGACAAGGTTGACTCTGTCAGCGGCAAAGTCGATGAGCCTACCGAATTCGCTTGCTTGTTTGAGGTACCGTGCTATTCTGCCATCGGCAACATCTGTGCAGAAAGAAACGGTCACTAAAAACGCAGCCAATAATAAGTTCCGCGTTAAAATCGTGTACACTATAGGTGCTACAAGCACGAGTCTTGAGAAACTGAGCAGGTTTGGCACAGTAATGTATTTGGTTTTTCTTTGAGTGGTCGCGGTGTGAATGCTAGCCAAGCCATTGTACCAACCGATGCCTTTAATCTGGGTGTTTAGTTAAAATGCTTTTCCAAATCAAGAAAGATAATGCTTCAAAACAAGCAAACTTTGAGACAAAGAAACTTGCTCGCGGGAATAGCAGTTCGTCCTAATGCCCACTTTATGGAGACTAAATAGATTTGATGTTTGTTTGCACCGCTGTTTCATTTATCGCCACTAATATTCCATCTGAAAAAATATGCGTTCTAATTAGCAGACAAATTCCTGTTGACGTGTCATAATATCGGTCCATATTTCCATTACGGTAAGCATAGGCTACTAACCAGCAACTTCTGTTTTGACCCATTATCCCTAAGGTTTGACTTGGACTGATGAAGCTTTCACCGTAGCTTGTTTGGACAGCATCCCCAACTTGGACCGATTGAGGAATCCAAAGAGGAAATTTTTTACCAATTTCAGCAGACTGCGCTAAGCAATTAATAATTTGTCTTGTGGTAATGTTTACTTGATAGTTAACTTCTGTTTTTGCGATGTCAACCGAACCGTTTGAAATTTCTATTCCAAGCCCAAGAAGGCGTATGTTAGCCATGTCACCGTTTAGGGAAGTTATATTCCAAAACATATATCCAGTTGAATTGCCGCCTGCCCAAGCAAAATCCTGCTGATAGACTACAAAGTCATCAAGATGTAGCCAAGATTTTTTGGGCTGTTGTATAAACTGAGAATATCCAGCAATTGACGCTATTAAGATCACGATACATGCAACAGCTGATAAGTACACCCTTTTTTTAACCATGATTGGTGAATGGTTTGTTTTCTTTATATGATTTGCTTGGAACTGCCAAAATTGTGCTTTAACTGAACATCTCTTTTGAAGGAGATCCTTATTTCTTAGTCGGACGACTCTCCCAGAGCGGTGTCAAAAATGCTTAATAAAAAACCGCAGATTGTTCGGCGGTCTAGTGTTGAGGCGGCTAGATTTCCAATATGCGGCAACATTCACGCATCAAGACAAGTCCGCAAGGACTACGACCCGCAGGTTGAAGCGGTTTTCTGCAACAGGTGCGGAAAAGGCACTACATCCTACGAGGTATGGAACCGCAAACCTGAAGACGGATACACAAAGGTTGCTTTGGTGAAAGCTCACGCGCCTGACCAAGTTTACGTTGCCATGCAGCACGAAAACCGGACGCCCCGAGGCGAGGCATTGCCCCTTATTTAACGCATCCACCTTACCATGTTTCGATGAAGGAAGGAGATTTGGAGAGAGACGTGAAGAAGGACTTCTGGTATGTTTGGACGGATGAGGGATTTTCGTGAATTTAGCCTTTCAACTTGCCCTTTTCATCAACATCGTAAGCCAACCCCTCTGCCACCTAAGTTTTAGGCGGATTTTGTAAAGTATTTATTAAGCTCCCACTATACAACCCATTCCTGAACTGAAACCTATGAAAGACTACGACAATTTCTTCCTTCCAAGCAGCGACCTGAAAAAAGGCAAAGAATTCTACCAAGACGTTCTGGGGCTATCTGTCAAATTTGACTTCTCAAACATGGGCATGATAGCCTTTAAAGTCGACAACAATGAACCTGCAATTATCTTAAAAGATACCAGCAAGTTCCCAGATGTCAAGCCGACTATATGGTTTGTCGTGGACAACGTGCAGGAAGAGTATAGTCGATTGAAAGCTAAAGGGCTTAACTTTCTGTCAGAGCCGTTTCCAATTCACACAGGGATAGCTGTTGAGTTTGAAGACCCTTTTGGCAACAAGTTAGGTTTTACCGATTATTCTAAAATGAAGCGGTAGTCTTTTTTAACCAGCGCGCTTATTCCAGATTTGTATATCATCCGCTTCAAAAAGCTCATTAGTAATGAAGTTCGGGTAACATCTCCATTCGGCTGGGGTTCAAATCCCACTTCCATGCACCACTGTGGTGAAACATACCGAGGGTTTGCTAAGAGTGATTTCTTGCTGATTGAAAATTGTCCTGCGTCAGGAAGCCAGTCGGCATCGCGTTGATGCTTTCACTCAATGAGAGTTTTCATATCGGTTATTTCCTTTGGCAAAACAAACTTACCATTCTTGGCAGGTTCAAAATCTGCGACCTTTATGACAGCGTCGAGGTCCAGGGGTCCATAGATGTGAGGATAAAGTTCCTCGCTTCGAGTTCCTTCATATCTGATTTCTGATTGGACTTTGTTAGTTGCTATGCAAAGGAGAACTAGTTTCTTTTGTGCGAGAAACAATGCATTTGCCACTTTGACTATTTGTTGAATGGTTGAACAATGTATGAAACCCTCTGAATCAAGAGTGTCACCACGATAGACTCCTTCCAACATTGCCCTTTCCCATCGTTCACGCTTTGCTATGTGGAAGATGACACTCACTTTAGCCTTCCTCACGAATTCAGAATTCTCATAATCAAGTCCTATTGATTCGCTATTAGCTTTTCTGCAAAATTAAAAACTGTCACGTTTGCCCTTTTTTCTGTAACTGTCTTCTATGTAACTCCAATATTCACTTGGTGCTTTCCTCAGTTTTGCCATACATCCAAGTTTCATCGAATCAGTGATGCGACACAGACTTAGAGATTAGCGCAGCTTCGTCGTCTGCTCAAGTCAAAGCAAGATAAAAAGAAGGATTATGCGGAAGAAGCGGGATTTGTGTTGGACGATATCTGAATCTTATAGTTTCAGTCAAGATTTTAGTTTGTCATTCAAAGAAAATTGGGTTGGGGGGGGCGACATTTCCACCATACTTGGAATTCAAGATAATTGGCTGTTCAAATAAGCAATAGGTAGAAAACCATTCACGAGTGAAGTGTTTTTTGTGTCAAGAAATCTTGACAAACAGTCTTTTAGGGTTACACGGTATCTAGTGGTAACCATGAAGGGACGCATAGTCTTGGTGTTTATTCTCGCTTTAACAGCATCAAGCCTGATAATGGTAAACCCTAAACATACCTCAGCCCAAAATCCTACTCCAACACCTACACATACTCCATTCCCTACCCCGCCAACAAACCCAAATCAAACTTCATCTCCAACTCCCACTCCTGCTCCTCCCCAAATAACTCTAAGTTCAACTTCAATTCTTACTCCCCCTCAAACTTCTACCCCCCCATTAACTCCAACTTCAATTCCAAATTCAACGCCCATTTTTCCCAAACCGTTAGTTCCAGAATTTGCTGTGAAACTTATCGTTTTACCTCCAGAGGTAAACAAAACAATAGAATTGACAATTAAGAATCAACCGTTTGTTTCCTACTTCGATGGCGATAGTGGCTGGAACATTTCACTTTACTATGATGTTCGCGTAAGGGTTAACGGCGGCAATTGGAGCATCATTTACCTGACCGAAGATGTAAAAGTTCAGTCAAATAGTGAATCCACAGTTTTGCTATACCCTTCTGACGGGCCTGGCAGTGAATATCAGTATTTCTTGGGGGATAAACTATTAGACTTGTTTCTTGGCGACCAAGTAGATTTTCAAGTAGAAGCAATGATAGGATATATCCATAGAGTCCTACAAGGTAGCTTTGCTCCGTATTATTTTGTTGGTGAAACAAGCGATTGGAGTAACACACAAACCATAATCATAAGCACAAGCAATTCTTCTTCAACTCCAAATCAATCCCCAAGTCCCTCACTAAGCATAGCTCCAAGAATTTCTCCCACTCCTTCACCCTCTCTTTCTCCAACCCCAACTGTAAACCCAATCATAAAACCTTTGGAATCTCCAACAGAGCAGCCAATAATATCTCCAAATGCAACCAATGGACCAGCTCCAGTGTCGCCTTTTATTAGTCTAATAGTTTTCTTCTTCGCAGTACTAGCTGTTATCATGGGGATACTGGTTTACTTCGGAAAGAAAAGACGATGATTGCTATGATTAAGAAAACATTCATGGCAGTGATCACAATATCATTATTGCTGTTTTCCATAGCTGTTGGAATACATTTTTCTTCTGCACAGTCGGAAACCCAAGTCAGTGGAATAATCAATCAAGACACAACTTGGACGAAAGCAAACAGCCCATACAACTTTGTTGGACCAGTTGGCATTTTAGACGGAGTTACGTTAACGATCCAAGCTGGAGTAATTGTAAACCTCAATAACTACTATTTACAAGTGAACGGGACACTTAGCGCAATAGGCACATCAACCAACCCGATTTACATAAATGGTGGTGGATTGTACGGGGTCTATTTCACTTCCAGCAGTGTTGACTGTACAATCGAGAATTCGGTCATAAACTCAACGACAACGGCATCAATATACATCATCAATGCATCTCCAAACATTTTAAACAACGTAATCAACGGTCACATAGAGGTGGACATCGGCGGTTCACCAGTAGTTTCGAACAACACCATCACAGGGTCATTAACGGTCTACGGTTCACCTGTTATTTCAAACAATACAATCAAGATCGGCCCATTTTCAGGAACTTCTTGCATAATCACTCAAGGCTCAGCTACAGTTTCAAACAATATCATCGAAGGCGACGGCGCAGGCGAAGGAATCTGGACAGGCGGCAATCCAATAATTTCCAACAATACAATCTCCAATTTCGCAACTGGTATCAGAGCATATTACTCTTCAACTATTGAAGATAATTTGATTACCAACAATTACATTGGTATAGACGTTGGTTTGGGAATTAACCTCATTCAAAATAACACCATCGTCTATAATTATGATGGCTTGAATTCACCCAAGAATTCCTCGAATATAATTTATAATAATGTCCAGAACAATTCTAATTACAACATCCACTTAGACGTGTATTCGGCAAGCAATGTAACTGCATTTTATAATTGGTGGGGAACGAACAATATAACATTAGCAAACCTGACATTCAACTACATGTGGAATGGTTTTGACATCGTAACAGTTAGTTTTATTCCATTATTGACCTCACCGAATCTTGATGCACCAGCAATTCCAGTATCAACACCTTCTCCAACACCGTCTATAACCCCAGCACAAACTCC
>DATJPJ010000171.1:0-3166 GCA_035506455.1 Candidatus Nanoarchaeia archaeon | reverse complement strand
TATCGTTTGACCTTTTCGAACAGTCATGAAATCTATCCCGCAGACTGGGCAGAAAACCAACTCATATTCTCCCACTTGGTCAAATTCGAAAGTTTCTTTACACATAGGGCAAGAAAAATTCAGGGAAACATCCTTTTTCATGTACTTCACGCTTGCATTCAGCTTTGTGCGCCTACAATTAAGAGATATTCTCATTAGACTATTGTACCTATATAGACGCATATCAATACGTACTTTTCTGGCATAAAGAACGCAGAAAAAGAAACTGGTGCCAGCACCTGCAACATAATTCTAAGGTAAATCCAATCGGATGAGGTTTTTTCATAAGCCAACCAGCAAAAGCATGATAGTTCAAAAAATTTTGGTGCTGACACAATTAGAAATAACAGGCTCTTTAGAAACAAACAATTTTCTGGCCAATTGAATTCAAAAAAACATGACCAGAATAATTTCAGATCGCCTAACGACTTTGGAAGCTAATTCGAAGTTATCTATAACTAAAGAGATACTGGAACTTATATTTAGTTTATAAGCTAACTGCAAAAGTCTTATAGAACCTAAGGCGCTAATGAAACGAAGCGTAGCGCTATTGAGCGGAGAAGGGATGACGGAAAAACTCGCAAAGACACTTGACAAGCTGTCTTCAAGAAACGCCATAAAATATGCTGTCTACGCATCTGCTATTATCATTTTCTTTACCCTCATACTCATTCCCCCGCTGGCGGGTATCTTCATCAAATGGGGTAGCGTTCAGTACATTCTTAACCAGCCGTCTCTTGTCAACAGAGCTCTAAGCGCTATTCAAAATAGCTTCATTATCGCTTTGACCGTTGCCGCGTTGGATCTACTCGTTGGCGTCCCGATGGCATGGCTTATCGCTCGAGGAAAAAGCCGATGGTTAAGCGCAATCGACACTCTGGCAGACATTCCATTCATCATACCCACTACTGCTTTGGGCTATTCATTGTTACTTTTTTGGAGCGGCTCTGGCGGTGTGTCAGCCCTTTTTGGCGCTTCGATAGTCTCACCTGGTTGGTTGCTGGTCATGTTGTTGCACTTCACTTTCAGCTTCCCTGTTGTAGTCCGCGTTATGGTTGGTGCGCTTCTTGACTACAAAATGGAGTATGAACGTGCCTCACGAACATTGGGTGCAGCTCCATTTACCGCAATGCGGACCGTAACAATTCCTGTTTTAAAGCCAGCTATGATTTCTGCTTACATACTTGCTTTCGCTCGCTCAGTCAGCGAAACAGGTGCAACTATAATCGTTGCAGGCGTCTTTGAGAACGGTTCGGTCTTCATACAAAACATAAAGAATCAGTATTCCACCAGCGACCCGATGCTGTACAATGGTGCTGTTGTTTTCGGCAGTTTCCTTTTGATCATTATTTCCATAGCCATATTCGTCGCAATTCACTTTTTGGGACCAAAGCTTCGCTTGCCTCTTAAACGCGTCAGACCCGAGACCGAGCGGAAACTTAGCTACAAGAAAGCTGAAAAATCTCGAAACACGGTAATCCTTGTAATTTTCTTCGCACTAATCCTTTTGCCATCCTTGTTTGTGGCACTATCCGCGTTCCAAGCCGTACCCACGCTCACATTCGCGAACGCTTTAACCGGAAGGGGCATTTGGTCAGGCTATTGGCAAAGCCTTTTAATCAGCTACACCTTGGGCGCCGTGGTCACAGTTATCAACATAATTATTGGCTTGCCTACCGCAATAATCATCGCCCGCAAAAAAGCCGGCAAATTCATGTCATCCATCTTCGATCTCCTCATTAACATCCCTCTAGTAGTGCCCTCAATAGCATTGGGAGTATCGCTCGGCATTTTCTGGAAAGCAAACTTTGCCTCGCTGCCTGACTTTGCTTTGCTGGTGCTTGCCCATTTGGCAATAACATATCCGTACTTTGTACGATCCATGTCTGCCGCTTTGGAACGCATTAGCCCCGACATGGAAGAAGCCGCTCGAACATTAGGAGCCAAACCGCTGGGCGTTTTTAGAACCATTGTATTCCCCTTGACCAAGTACTCGATGCTTTCAGGTGCCATTATGGTTTTCACAAGAAGTGTTAGCGAAACTGGAGCGACCTTAGCTGTTACTTCAAAGCTTCAAACTGCTCCAGTACTGCTGGTGAACTGGATAAAACACACAGTTCCCAACGTCACTTCCCTGGATATCGCGCTGGCGTCAGGGTTCCTGGTCTTATTCAGTTTCATCATCCTCCTCGTGTTGAGACTTGTAGTTGGACGAGAAGAAAAAATATTAGTTCCATCGTAGAAAAACAAAAGGAAGAAAAAAAATGCCAGAAGTTCGCGTCGTAAACCTGAGCAAAAAATACGGCAAAATCACCGCCGTTGACAACGTTAGCCTAACCATCCACGACAAGGAATACTTCAGCCTACTGGGCCCGAGCGGATGCGGAAAAACAACACTGCTTCGTCTCATAGCGGGATTGATTCAACCCGACAGCGGAGAAATATACATAGGCAACAAACTTGTAAACGACGTCCCGCCCGAAGACCGCGATGTCGGCTTCGTTTTCCAAACCTTTGCTCTCTTCCCCCACTTAACCGCATGGGACAACGTGACCTACGGTCCTAAAGTTAAAGGCTTTGATATGGCAGAGGCCAAAACAATCGGACACGAAGTGCTCGAAATGGTAAAACTTCACGAGCGCCTTGATGCTTTTCCAAACGAGTTAAGTGGTGGCATGATGCAGCGCATCGCCGTCGCTCGAGCCTTGGCAGCTGGTGCTCAACTGCTTTTAATGGATGAGGCACTGGGACAGTTAGATGCTAAAGTACGTAGTGAAATCCGCTATGAAATCCGCAAGATGGCAAAAGACCTTAAACTTACAGGTATACATGTCACCCACGATCAATCCGAAGCCATGGCAATTAGCGATCGCATCGCGGTCATGCGAAAAGGCAAAATTATCCAAGTTGGTACGCCACAAGAACTCTACATGAAGCCAGAAAGCATTTTTGTCGCGCATTTCATTGGTGAATCCAATTTTCTGGAGGGGTATGTTCAGAGCAAAAAGGACGACGGTAACGTCATGATTGAGCTCCGCGAAGGAGCAAAAATGGAAGCACTAGACGGATCTTTTAGCGAAACCCAAAATGTCGTGCTGTCAATTAGGCCCGAAACTCTTATTGTGGA
>DATJPJ010000170.1:0-2554 GCA_035506455.1 Candidatus Nanoarchaeia archaeon | reverse complement strand
TAACAGACGAAGAGGCTATTCAAACCGCACGTTTGCTGGCAAAGAAAGAAGGCATACTAGCAGGAATCTCTTCTGGCGCAGCGGTCTTCGCCGCATTGGAAATAGCGAAGAGACCTGGAAACGCTGGTAAACTCATAGTCGTGGTTTTGCCTGATACGGGAGAACGCTACCTAAGCACAGTTCTGTTCCAAGAACCATCTCCCACACCTTCTCCCTAATCTTTCCCTCTTTTGGGCATAAAGTTTAACTCGGTTCCCTCGCTTTTTGGGTTCAACGTGACAAATGATGAAGGCTCTGGGGCTCTTATCAGGCGGCTTGGACAGCACCTTAGCGATTAAACTTGTTCTAGAAAGCGGCGTCGAAGTCGAAGCAGTCAACTTTGTTACCCCATTTGGTCAAGCCCGAAAAGACGGTTGGGGTGCCCCTGAAGTCGCAAAATCCTTCAACATACCCCTAAAAATCGTTCAGACAGGCGCTGATTATCTTCGGATGGTCAGAAATCCCCGCCACGGCTACGGAAAAAACATCAACCCCTGCATCGACTGCAAAATCTTCATGTTAAAAAAAGCAAAAAAATACGCCAAAGAAATCGACGCAAAATTCATCTTTACAGGAGAAGTCCTCGGTCAACGCCCCATGTCCCAACACAGAGAAGCCCTGGACCTGATAGAAAAAGAAGCGGGCCTAAAAGGCAAACTCGTAAGACCCCTATCTGCAAAGCTTCTTCCCAGGACAGAAGCTGAAGAGAAAGGCTACATCAACAACCTGGGTCTTAGAGACCTGAGTGGGCGGTCAAGAAAACCACAAATCGAAATGACAAAGGAATTCAAAATAGCCAAATACCAATGCGCAAGCGGCGGATGCTTACTGACAGAAGCGGATTTCGCCGAAAAGCTCCGCGACTTGTTCGAGCACAAGAAAAAAGTTACAAACCAAGACATCGCCCTTCTAAAAGTGGGTCGACACTTTCGATCAGGTCAGAACAAAATCATCGTGGGCAGAAACGAAGCTGAAAACAACGCCTTACTCAACACAAAACTCAAAGCCGACTTTTACTTTGAAGTTCCCAAATGCGGCAGCCCAACAACTTTATTGCAAGGACCAAAAACTAAAACTGCAATCAGGACGGCAGCCGGATTAACAGCGTTCCATTCGGATAAGCGGGTGGGCGATGTTGCAGTAAAGTTTGGAAAAGAAACTCTCGACAAGGAAATAGTGGTGACGGTTCCATCTATTTCTGAGGTAAACTCTATCAGAATCTAACCTGTTGATTTGTTGATTATTTTCAACAAGTTTTTCCAGTAAACTACTCACTCAGGTGAGAGTTCACGTCACATATTATTTCTTTAGCCCGATCAACACGGACCTTCCGTTCCTTCACCATTTGCTCAGCAACCAAGTCAATCAACATCCCCGTAGCCCCCGCTTGAACCGCAATGTTGCGCGCATGCAACGACATGTGCCCCCGCTGAATACCCTCACTTGCCAAAGCACGCAAAGCCGCCAGATTCTGCGCTAACCCCACAGCTGCAATAACTTCCGCGAACTCGTTGGCTGACTTAACACCAAGAATTTTCATGTCGATCTTTGCCGTCGGATGAGTCTTCACGGCCCCTCCGATTAAGCCAACAGCCATAGGCAACTCAATAGAGCCCACGAGATCACCGTCCACGTTTTTCTCCCAATGCGAAAGCGTGGTGTACGCTCCGTTTCGCGCCGCGTATGCGTGTCCGCCTGCCTCTATAGCTCTATGATCATTTCCAGTGGCAACCACGACTGCGATGATGCCGTTCATGGCGCCTTTGTTATGTGTTGCACCTCTATAGGGATCTGCAGCAGCAAAGGCCGAGGCATTCACTATGCCATCGACAATTTCCTCCCCGCCGATTGACTCTTTCGAAACAATGCATGAGGCACGAGCTAGTCGCTTCACCGCAAGGTTGCTTATGATTCTTAGAAGAACATGTCCGCCCGTCAAGTTTTCTATGATGGGTGCGACAGCTTCGGCCATTGTGTTAACAGCGTTCGCGCCCATGGCGTCTCGGCAATCCACATGAAGCTCGACTATGAGCATGGTGCCTTGGGTAGTCTGAATGACTTTCGCGTCGAGGTCTTTGGCTCCTCCGCCAAACGAGTTAAGAACTGGGTCTTGATCATTTGCTTTCTTGAGAATTTCCTCCTTCGCACCTAACACGCGCATTCTCGCTGCGTGAGGGTCCTTGATGCCGACTGCTTGAATTTGGCCAATCATGATCGGCGGTGTGCTGCTGGTCTTGAAGCCTCCACTGTCACGTACCATTTTTGCTGCGTAACTTGCTGCCGCCACTACGGACGGTTCTTCGATAGCCATGGGAATTAGGTAGTCGCGATTGTTAATTTGAAAATTCACTGCGATGCCTATCGGGATGGGAAATGCTCCGACTACGTTTTCTATCATGCGATCTGCCGTCGACATGGGTAGCGAGCCCGTGTTTTCCAATACGGCGGTTTCGTCGTCTGTTAGTTCTGCGAATTCTTTGACTTTTTGTAGGCGTTCTTTTGGAGTTAGTTTGTA
>DATJPJ010000169.1:0-25504 GCA_035506455.1 Candidatus Nanoarchaeia archaeon | reverse complement strand
GCCAAAACATTTCGTAAGTTTAGACGTTTCAATCAAAAACTCCAAAGCTGGTTCAGGCGTTCGCTGCATTTAGCCGTCGCTCCGTCGTTAACATATACTTTCTGCGCATTAAAGCAAATTATAGCTTACTAACGGAGAATCCATATGAACAATCTAACAGAATTAGCTATTAATGTTAACGTCATACGCTTTATAAATAGGAAAAATTTTGCCTAATTTGTAGAACAAGAAGTGAAGCCGTCTCCTTTCTTCCACTAACTTTCCTCCACCAAATCTTAAAGATTCAGCCTTTTGTAAATCAATTCAGCTTTCTTATGCTCCAGAAGTTCTCGAGAGCTACATTTCTTTTGTCTCATTATCTCACCTCAGAACTGGATTTTTCACTGAAGCGAAGTAGGCTTTTCCCACTTTTACATACATCAGCGGACCTGCAGTCAAGGCTGTCTCGCGAGCTCTCCGCAAGGCTCCATTTAGAACAGCTATAAGCTGCTCAGGATTGGCAATGTCTATGTTGACTTTTTTACCTAACTCGATTTTCAAAAGGTATTGCGCAAATACCTCAGTTCCGCATATCTCCCCGTTTTTTATCAAAGTAGAAACAACCATTGTAATCATTTCCTGCTTGCAATTGAGTTTTTCCCAAAGAGGCTCTGCATCAGTAAGTGTTTTTGCAACTTGGTTTAGCTCAACCTTGCCACTATTTCCAAAAAGGAGCTTGACACGGCTCTTCCACTTCTTTAGCCACATGCATGCCCAAACATGGATGAATGCTTCAAATTCATCCGAATTCGAGTTTAGATATTTCTCTATTCTTTCGTCAATATTAACAGCGTCTGCTGTCTTGTTTCCAGCTGAATACCAGCTGAATCTTAAGTAATTTGTGAAGTCTTGGTAGGCAATTTGGAAAAGTTTGCAGTCCGAGCCTTGAAGGTCAAGGAAGGGTTCTGATTCGAGTATCTTTTTTGCAAGGAGGGTTTCTGCGGGATTCATTTGTTTCAATCCGTTGTGTGGTTATTGTTCAACACTTTCTCGTGGCTATATAATTGGTTTAGGCGAATTATCGCCATATTCAAAAAACCTAAACTATCCAAGTATTCCGCAATATTCCGGTTACGAACATATCCTTGGAAACAAAACAAACATCATACTTCGCCACAGACAAAATAAGATTTAGCATTTACCAACATGGAGTTAACAAAAGAAAAACGAAAATATCATAACCAATGAATTAGCAAATGACTATCAACGATTAACCAAGGAGACCTTTAGCCAGAAATCAGGAATTAAGTCTCTTATGAACTTAATACAAACAGATTTTAGGGCTTGACGGATTCGACTTCAGGTTTTTTACGTTTTCGGAAAATTATAAACACATGACCGCGAACTTCGACAAGCGCCGCACCAACTTGGGCTGCTGTTCTAGTCGCTATAGCTTTTGCAGTTTCCTCTTGGAGCGCGCTCTTGAGTATTCGGATTTTGACCATTTTTGTCCTTTGCAGTTGGGTTTCAACCTGGGCTGTGACTTGAGGAGATAAACCTTCTTTGCCTACCCAGATGGTGGGACCTTCCTCTTTGAGTTCATGTTTAACGTGGCGTTTCATCTTGCTCGATATTTTGCTCATTTTTGTTCTTCTCCGCTTTTTGTTTAGCCTTTAATGGAATGCGGGTTTGGTCACCACAAGCCAAGCAAGTGACGACCATGTGAGGCTCTCTTTGAGAGCGTATGCGTACGCGACTCGTTTCACCCGGCACGAGGTAAGCATTACATGATCTGCATGCATTACGGCTAAGTGGCTTAGGCAAGCGAATTCGGGCTGCCATAGCAATGTTGCGTGCAGTCTTGATGTAGCTTCGAGCCAACTCTGGGTTTGCTTTATAGCATCGATGCGCTTGGCGAAAGAGTACTGGCAAACGTTCTCGCGCGATTTGCTTCACGTTGGAATTCATGCGTGAACCGCGTTCTAACTAATATTAGGCTAGTATAAGATGTTGTGCTTTGTTCATTACGTTTTTTACATTAATCAAGCCCAACTGAGACTTTCAACTTCATAGAGTCTGAATTACTTTTTACTAAGCAGAACCTATTTGGGGAGCCTGTTTAATTCCGCCATTTTTAAATGAATATCTGCGACTGCGGCCTTCACGTTTTTGTCTTCTACCACAATGATAATTTGTGAGGTGTGTGGCGCGAAAATGCTCCGCTTAATGTTCAGTCCTTGGATACTGCTAATTGCAATTGAGGCAACACCATGGCTGTCTTTCATGCGGTCTCCAATTAAAGTAACCACGCCCAAGCCATAATCCACCTTCAATTGCTCATCAAAGCCCTTAAGTCGCTCTTCATTCTTCTTGATAAAATCTGAATCCAAAAACAGGAAGTCCCGTATCCGCTCGCCCGTTTCCAATGTTTCCGCCCCTAAATCCATGAAATCGTTGCGACGCTCCCAAAATCGCAATGAATCCTCTAGTGAACGGCTCTTCTCGTCACGCATAGATAAAATAGCGCAGCCAGTTTTACCCGTAAGGCATTTTACGATTTGGTCTCCAGTATTCTTGGCTTGTATCATGCTGAAGTCTTCCGGTTGGTCGATTGGCACGACTTTTAGTGGCAAACTAAATCGCCTAGCTATAGCTATCGCGGAACTCTGGACAATTTTCATGCCCATCATCGAAGCCTTGTGCGCTTCGTTGTACGTAAGCAAAGCCACGTGTGCGGTCTTCTGACCTTTAACCACCTTTGGATCGGCGCTTTGAACGGGCACATCCTTGTAAAGTAAAGTCGCGACCTCGTATTGTTCCTTGAGTAGGCATGACACGAAAACAGCTGAAAGATCGGAGCCGCCTCTGCCCAAAATTGTCTCGAGCCCATCATGAGTTACACCAAAAAAGCCGCCCAGGCAAACAATCTTGCCAGCCTCAAGCAGCTCAGTAAAAACATGGATTCGCTTCTTGCTTAGGTCATAATCGGGTGTAGCATCTTCAAAGTTGTCATCTGTTACAATAGGCCAGTCGCTCACTGAAATGTTGGCGCTTTCGATGCCATTGCTCAACAGAACGCTATTCATTAGAGCGGCAGTGGCAAGTTCGCCGCCGTACGAAAGCACCTTGGCTTTTAGGTTTCCCTGGAAACGTCTGTTTATGATGTGAAGCGCATCTTCCGTCTGTTTCTTGTAGGAAAAAAGCTCCATTTTCAATTGTTCCAAATACTTTCCCGTGACGTACCGCGTAGCAAGATTCTCATAAACCTGAAAGATGGAGCTAACTGGTGAATGTTTTTGCTGAGCGCAGCTTTCTCCAATGCGTATAAGCTCGTCGGTGACGCCAGTTGGTGCAGAAAAAACCGCGATTGGCCCTACAGAATTTGTTGTTTTGAGATCGCGTATACTTTTTAAGATTTTTGGAATGCCTTTGCCTTCAGGGTCTAATAGGCTGCCGCCGAATTTTGCGATCGAAAGCTGGCTGCTCAAGTGGTTTCCTCTTTCTTTGGTTAAGCATTTGTTAGGAGTATAATACTTTTCTTTTAATGAAATGAATTTTTGTGCACCGATTCTATTGCTTGAAAGCTAGACCGTTGAATAAGGCAATGGTTTTGTCATTTTTACTCACTGTCACACTGTATACCCCGAATGTTTTGCCTTCTGCAATACGAACCGCTTCAGCTATCAAGACGTCGCCCTCAGTCGTCGGTCTAACAAAGTTTATGCTAACTTGTATCGCTACCGCTGTTTTGTCGCCTGAATTGGCCGCTTCTGCAAAAGCTGAGTCTGCTAGCGAGAATATAGCCCCGCCATGTGTTGACCCTAAGGCGTTGATATGGTTTGCAGTGACTTTCATGGCCATTTTTGCGTAGCCATCTTTAGCTTCAACAAGCTCTATTCCCAAAAGCTCTCTAAAGTTACTTCTGTTTTTCACTTGACCTCACTCTTTCCGCTTAGGCCGAAGCCTTTTGAAGGCTCTGTGGAAGATCGATGAAACGCCTTTAGGCGCGAAGATCACAATAACTACAAGAAAAACACCTATTCCAAGCAGTGTTAGTGGTGGACCAACATTGCTTACACTTGGAAAATACGTACCCAACGCGCTTTGAAGAGAATTGGTCACCACGGGCAATGTCAGAAGGGTCTGTACTGATACGAGAATGACAGCTCCAATTATGGGTCCCTCAAGAGATCCTAACCCACCGATGACGCTCATGATAAGTGGCGTGAAGGAGTTGGTGGCTTGAAACAGCGAGTTGTCAACATAGCCTAAGAAGTACACATATAAGCCGCCTGCTATTCCAGCGAAGAACGTGCTTATCACAAACGCTATTAGCTTGTACTTTGCGGTGTTTATTCCGACCATCTTGGATTCTGCTTCGTTCTCTTTTATCGCTTTGAAAGCTAAACCCATCTTTGATTTCAAGATCAGGTACATAACTATGATGGAGACTGCTGTAAAAGAAACTGCAAGGTAGTAAAACGGTAATCCGCTGCCGATGAGGATACGTGGTGGAAAACCTGTGTTTCCATGTAGGACGCTGTCGAATTGGCTAAACAGACTTATGGCAATCACAGAGAAGCCAAATGTAACCATAGCAAGAAACCAAGCTTTCAGCCGCACGCAAGTTAACCCTATTAGCAGCCCAATTCCTGCCGACAAACCTCCTCCTGCAAACAGCGAAATTATTGGTGGAACTCCCAAATTAATTGCTGCCAAAGCGGAAGTGAAACCGCCTAAGCCCAAAAATACAGCATGACCCAACGATCCCTGACCAGAATAAGCGAGAATATTCCAACTCGATGCATACAAAGTGAAAATAACGATGAGGGTCAACACATAGACAAAGAACGACCCAGAAAAAACGAAAGGAAGGGCAAATGCCACAAGCAAAGACGCAACGAGCAGAAGTACTCTTCTAGATTGCATAAGCTGCTTGAGGCTGTCAACTACTTCCATTTTATTCACCCTTCTCCCCGAACAGGCCTGTAGGTCTAATCACGAGCACAATAATCAGGACGGCAAACGCCACCGCATCGGCCCAAATACCACCAAAAAACAATGTAGCCGTCTGCTCCGCGACACCGTAAAGCAATCCACCAATAATTGCGCCGGGGATGCTGCCTAACCCACCAAGGATGATTATAGCGAAGGCTTTGATTGTAGGCAATTCACCTGAAAGGTAGTCGAAAGGCAAAATTATTCCAGATAAAGCGCCAGCTGCACACGCCAAGGCTGCACCAATAGCGAAAGTGTACAAGTAGACCTTATTGATGTTGATGCCCATCAGCATGGCTGTGCTACTTCTTTGGCTGGTCGCCCGCATAGCCAAACCGAACTTGGTCTTCTTGATCAGGAGCGAAAGGCCAACTAGCGTGACAACGACAATTGCCATTGCGGTTATCCGGTCGTATGAAATTGAAAGACGACCTAGATTCAAGCTTAAACCTGTAAGTGGACTCACAATTTGTCGCGATCTATCACCCCAAATAAGATAAGCCGCGTTCTCGAAAATGTAAATAAGCCCTAAGCTGACAAAGATTTCGTTTAGCTTGTCAGTACCTAACACTTTGCGAAACGTAAGCCTCTCCACGATAATTCCGATGCCGGCAACCACCAGCATTGAAACCACAATTGACACGTAAACGTTCAAGCCAGCGTAAGTCGCGAAGGTATATGTTATGAAGGCACCGATCATCAACAGTTGCCCATGGGCGAAGTTTACTAGCTTCATAACGCCGAAAATCAAGTTAAGCCCAGTAGCTAAGAGAATGTAAACGCATCCAATGGCTACGCCCCAGATAAGCGTCAGAATGATAGTTGCTGAATCCAGTTAACTCTCCCGCCTAATTCTCAACCCAACATACTTTCTCCTTTCACTATTTAAAACATCCCTGAAAATTTGGAACAAGAAGAACTCGTCATCGACAGAGAAAAAGTCGAAAAAGATAGGAAGGAAGTCTTTCGACTTCTACCTTTTTTTGCGCACTAATATTACGGCCACCACTGCTATTATGACGACTATTATTGCGGCGGCTGCAACATATAGCATCGTTGAATCCGTGCTTGCTGTTGGCTGACTCGAGGGCATCGCGGTGGGTGCAGCAGAAATAGTGGATGAAGATGTAGTCGCTGGAGCGGAAGTTGGAACTTGGCTTGTCACTGGGTAATCCGCGGGTAGAGCAAAGTCGGCTTGCTTTAGGCTAACACCAGAGGCATCTTGTGGCCAAACTATAACAGACGTTAACTTACCCGAAGTTGGATTGTATTTTAACTGTTCCATGAAAGTTAAAACGTCGATTTCATGATAGTTAACGCCTGTGCTGAACTGAATCTTGCCGTTTCCCGTGAGCAATAGGCTGTCTGGGAGGTTGGTTTGCTCAATAGCGGTTCGGACCGCGGCCTTGTCTAATGTTCCTGCGCTTTCGATGGCTGCTTTAGCTATGTAGAACGCATCGTATGTGTCGGCACCCATCATTCCAGGAGCTACACCGTATGTTGTGTTGTATTGAGTAACGAATGGAGTAATCGTCGACAGGTATGAGGGGCTCATGAAAGGGTCAAGTTTCGATTCTAAGAGTTGCATGTCACCAGCGCTGCCTAACAGGCTGTAGAATTGTGGGTCTTGGTTGTTTTCAACATTGATATACACTGTTTTTAGTCCTACTTCGGTGAGTCCTTGCGTGATTATCGTTGGTGAGGCGTTAGGGTTCTCAGCGATAAAAACTGCGTCTGGCTGGGCACCTTTAACCTCAGTGAGCAAGGTCTGAAAATCTGTCGTGGTTGTTGGGTAAGAAAGGTCGGAAACGATAGTTATGGGAAGGCTTTCGTTTTGTATCCAGTATTTGGTTGCTGATGCTACACCGGTTCCAAACGCGTCGTTTCTGTAGAGCAGAGCCAGGCTAAAGTTTCGGTCAGATGCTACCATGGGCTTCATGACTGTGGCTAGAAAATCCACTACTGTTTTTGTATATTGGTATGTAGTCGTGCAATAATGGAATATGTAGCTCATGCCTGTTGAATCGTTAATGGCTTGTGGATCGGTTGGGCTTAATCCGCCATAATTACCCTGTGGACCTCGGCGAGTGACAAGTTGGTTAGAAGCGCCAGTTATGATGTAGGGTACTCTGTTTTGGACGGCAACAACCTCGTTTGCAAGGGTGCCTGCGCTTCCGTACCCTCCGATTAGAAGGTCAACCCCGTCTTGGGTTACGGCACGTGTGACAGGAGTCACAGCATTACCTGGAGCGTCATCAACAGTGTCAGCTAGGTCGATGGTCATGTTTACGTGTGCATTCCAGCTGGACACATAAACGCCGCCGGCATTGTTGATGTTTTGTATGGCGATTTGTGCAGCGCGATACATGTCCGTTCCGACAGGGGATTTCGAGTATGGACAAACCAACCCGATTTTGATGTCCCTTGCTTGGGAACTTGTGGTTTGCGCTGATGCCGTTGCCATAAAGGCTACGGGCGAAAGCATTATCACTGCGATAATCAATGCTAACATTCTCTTATTCATTTATAACGTCCTCTCTTTTTCTCCGCATTATATCAACAAAAATGATTTATAAAACTAACCCAAAGTCACGCTCTCGCGACCTAACTGGAAAGCGCGCAAATTCAAACCGATGTATTTTTCTTTTAGTCGTTCGGCGATTGCTTGTTTGAAGCTTTCTTCGTTGATTGGCATCTCATCAAGTGCAGAAACCGCGCCAAGCAATACAGTGTTGACCACAAGTGGATTGCCTAATTTGTTAGCGATTCCACTACCGTCGATCTCGAAAACTTTCGAAGCTTTCTTGCGGACTAAACCAATTAGTTCTTCCATTTTCAGTGGCTTCGACTGAGAAGGGATAGTTCCGCTAGGTGGTATAAACTTCGTGTTAACGACGACCGTTCCACCCGGTTTAAGCATGGGCAATCCGCGCGCCGTTTCCAACACCTCAAAGCCAACAATTATGTCGGCTTTTCCCTGCTCGATCAATGGGCTCAAAATTTTGTCTCCAATTCGAACGTGCGCACTTATGGATCCCCCGCGTTGAGCCATTCCATGAATCTCAGCCTTTGCCACGTCCAAACCGTCAACAACGGCGGCTTCGCAGAATATGTCGCTTAGCACTACAACGCCTTGGCCACCTACGCCCGTGAAAACCAAGTCTAACTTCATTTTGAATCCGACCTCCTAACGGCGTCAAAGGGGCAGATTGTTTCGCAGACTCCACACCCCGTGCACAGGGTTTCGTCTATCTCCGCCCGCGATGCGCCAAGCGAGATAGCCGGGCAGCCAAAACCTTTCACGCAGACGCCACATCCGTTACAGGCATCCATGATCTTGCGCGTAGGTCCTCTCTCGATCTTGAGTGGGCAGGGTCGCTCAGATATTATAACGCTTGGACCCGAATAATCCATAATTTCCTTGATAACTCTCCGCGTATTTCCTACGTCGTACGGATCAACAACTGCAACCTTTTCTATGCCCAGACTTTTGGCGATGGACTCCAATTTGACAATTTTCGCATCGTCGCCCATAGCAGTTTTACCTGACTCAGGAGTTGGCTGATGCCCTGTCATAGCAACCGTTCGATTGTCGAGAATAATAACGCAAACATTTGCTTTGTTGTATGCAATATTAAGCAAGCCGGGCATGCCAGCGTGGAAAAAAGTGGAGTCGCCGATGACCGCAAAAACTTTGTCCTTAATTCCTGCGTGAACCAGGCCAGCCGCCTGAGAAATCCCCCCTCCCATGCAGAGGCAGGATTGCACAGAATTTATCGGTGGAAGGACTCCCAAGGTGTAGCATCCAATGTCACCCGTGACAACCTTGTCGTTGGACCTGCCGGAAAAAGTCAATGCAGATTCAGGGCATTCTTGGACGCAGGCTGGTTTACCGTTGCAGGTGTCGCAAATAATTGCTTTGTGGGTATTCGGATGAAGTGTCACTGCGCCATATTGGCAGGCTCCGATGCACCAACCGCAACCGTCACATTTCTCTTCATCTACGCAGATCGCCCCGCCATTCTTAGATTGCCGAAGAGCGCCTTTGGAGCAAGAAAACACGCAGGGAGCGTCTTTGCAAGCACGACAAGTCAAAGCAATGTTTGAAAGCACATCAAGTCTCAAGCCACGGATGCGCGACTTTGTTGGGTTAAACGTTTTTTCCTTCTCAGCAGAACAAACAAGTTCGCACACATTGCAACCTATGCATTTGTCTGTATCACAACTAACAAACTGATTTACCGTATTTAGCGCGTAGTAGAAAGCCCGGTGAGGACAACCCGGACACAACACGGGAGGTCTCGATGGCAAATCCAAATGCATCTGTGGAGAAGGAGGGTCGCAGTAACCTATCTTCGCAAAGGCAGCACGCATGGCATCTGGAGTGAACTCGCCAATTTCTTGCAAACCAAGCTTATGCTTTCCTAAGACTTCCACTTCCAATCCACGCAAACTGTCCTCGATGTAAGGACGTAACTCTTCGACAACAATGACCTTATCAAGTTTGGAACAAAAGCGCCTAACAAGGTCGCGAGGAAACGGGTAAACGAATCCGAGTTTAAGCCAAGAAAATTGTTCAGATTTCATTAGTGACTTAGCATGGTAATAGCCTATCCCGCTGCCAACCACACCAACAGCCGCTGCGTTGTCCTCAAGGAAATTGAACCTGGACTGGTCTGCTAACTTTTCGGCCATCTGCAACCTCTCAAGTAGAACCCGGTGTTGGCGCAGTGCATTCTGAGGAACCATAACCCATTTGCAGCCATCCTTGTCAAAGTCGGCTACGCGTTTGATATTCTGGAAATCGCGGACCTGAACTCGAGCTTTCCCATGTGCAACTCGTGTTGTCATGCGAACGATAATAGGCAGCTGTAGCTTCTCGCTCAATTCGAAAGCGTCTCGAGTCATCTCGTAAGCTTCTTGCGGATTGCCAGCATCAAGAAGGGGGATGTTGCTATGGACTGAAAAAAATCGCGTATCCTGCTCGTTTTGGCTGCTGTGCATAGCTGGGTCATCGCACACAGCTATTACCATTCCGCCCACGACACCCGTGTAAGCAAGTGTCATTGCAGCGTCCGCCGCCACATTAAGTCCCACATGTTTCATGGAGACAATTGACCGAACTCCCGCCATGGAAGCTCCTACCGCGACCTCGACAGCCACAATTTCATTAATGCTCCATTCGGCATAAACGCCAAAAGTCTTCGCAACTTCTGCAATAGTTTCAAGAATTTCCGTCGAGGGTGTTCCCGGATAAGCAGCAGCTACCTTGATGCCTGCTTCCAAGGCGCCTCTCGCAGCTGCTTCGTCTCCGTTAAGTAGGAAGTAGCTGTTGGGTTTGTTTTGGGCTATCTTGGCAACCATTTACGCTGGTTCCTTTACATTTTGCCCTTTCTGTTATCAAAAACGTGTTTTGCCTTGCCTTCGCTACGCGGGAGTTCACCGCATTTAACTATGTGTATTTCGGGGTTCAGTCCAGTCAAATTGTTAATTTTGTGTTGAATTTTACCTTTAAGCACGCCTACATCCAACTCAGGAGTCTTGGATGCTTCTTCGGTTAATTCAACTTTAACGGCAAAGGTATCCAAAGCATCTGGTCGATCCACATGGATTTGGTAATGCGTGGCTAACTCAGGCAAACCCATGATGACGTATTCGATTTGTGAGGGAAAGACGTTGACACCTCGTATGATTAGCATATCGTCGGAACGCGCGCTGACCCGCATCATCCGCGAATGTGTCCGTCCGCAAGGACACCAGTCAGATTCAATGACTGATAGGTCTCGAGTTCTATACCTGAGAAGCGGAAGTCCGCGCTTTGACAAGGGCGTGAAAACCAATTCTCCTTCTTCACCTTCGGGCAATACTTCGCCAGTTTCAGGTTTGATAGTTTCCACAATAAAGTGGTCTTCACAGATGTGAAGCCCATTGTGTTGTGGACACTCCACCGAAACACCAGGACCACTCAACTCTGTTAGCCCGTAGCAGTCAAATGGCTCTAGTCCCAACGAAGCCTGTACGCGTTCGCGGATTCTCTCTGACCAGGGTTCCGCCCCAAACAAGCCAATCCTCAATTTAAGATCTTTTCGGGGGTTAACACCTTCGGCAGCCATAACCTCAGCCAAATAAACAGCAAAACTTGGTGTACAACACAAAATTGTGACACCTAAGTCTTTCATGAGTTTAATCTGGCGCTGGGTCATGCCGCCGCTGGCTGGAACGATCTCAGCTCCAATTTTCTGCGCACCATAATGGAACCCAAAGCCGCCGGTGAAGAGACCGTAACCGTAGGCTATGTGAACAACGTCTTCGCGCCTTCCACCGGTTGTGTAAATTGTTCGTGCCATGCATTCTTGCCAAGCTTCCATGTCAGTTTTTGTGTAGGCGCCGATAATTGGGTTTCCTGTGGTTCCGCTGGAGGCATGAATTTCTACGATGTCAGCGGAGTCAACAGCAACCAAGCCCATTGGGTAATTGTCGCGCAGGTCAGTTTTCACAGTGAATGGTATCTTTGCCAAGTCCTCGAGAGTTTTTATGCTGTCAGGGGTTATGCCGGCGGCTTTGAACTTTCGCTTGTAAAAGACAGAATTGTCGTAGCAGTGCTTCACAGTCTCTTTGAGTTTTCTGAGCTGCAACTCCCGTATACGTTTTCTAGACATGGTTTCAACTGTTTTGTTCCAGTACTTGTCGTTCATGCTGATCCCCGGTTAGAGTCCCAAGTAAACTTCTTTAATGTGACTATTAGACAGCAATTCTTTGGCTTCGCCTTCTAAAATAATTTTACCCTCCTCCAACACGTATCCACGGTTAGCGATTTCTAAAGAATCACGGATATTCTGCTCAACAAGCAAAACAGTCACGCCATCCTCGTTAATCTTACTCACCGTGTCAAGAACTTTTTCAGCGATTATTGGAGCGAGTCCAAGCGAAGGTTCATCCAAAATAAGCAACTGTGGATTAGACATAAGACTGCGGCAGATAACAAGCATTTGCTGTTCCCCGCCGCTTAGGGTTTGGGCTAACGCCTTTGCCTTTTTCCTTAGCACCGGGAACAACTGGTAAACTTTCTCTTTGGAATCTTTCACAACACCGCTATCCTTTATTGTGTAGGCGCCTAAGAGAAGGTTCTCCTCGACAGTCATTCGCGGAAAGACTTCTCTACCTTCAGGAATCATTACAAGTCCAGTTTGGACAATCTCGTAAGGCGGAAATTTTTCTATGGCTTGGCCCTTAAAGCTTATCGTGCCTGCTTTGGCAGGAACAAGGCCCATAATGGTTTTGACGAGGGTAGTTTTTCCGGCTCCGTTAGGGCCTATTATGCTGATTATTTCCTTCTCCTTGACTTGAAACGAGATGTCCCAAAGTATCTGAACCATGCCGTATCCTGAAGAGACATTTGTAAGCTCAAGCATGGCTAGTCGCCTTCATCCTCCACCGAGAACTTCTTCCCCAAGTAAACCTTAATGACTTCTGCGTCGTTGCAGACTTTTTCGGGAGAGCCCTCGCAGATTTTTTCTCCATGATGCAAAACGGTGACGTGACTGCAAAGACCCATTATGACCTTCATGATGTGCTCTACCATAAGTATGGTGACACCCTGCTTGTTGATTAGCTTCACCAATGTTATGGCCTCATCTGTTTCCTTTGGGGTTAGTCCTGTTAAAAGCTCATCCAGTAGAAGCAGCTTGGGCTGGGTGGCAAGAGCTCTAGCAAGCTGAACACGGCGCAACTCGATCACGTTAAGTTCCTTAGCGGGCTTATCAAATTTTTCTTTCGGAAGGCCAACAAACTCCAGTAGTTGTTCAGCTTGATCAAAACCATTGGTTTTCAATTGGCTCTTCTTGTTGTTAAATAGAACACCGATGAGCACGTTTTGCAGTGTAGTCATATCTGGAAATGACTGCACGGTTTGCGAGGTCTTCGCTATTCCGCGAGAGCAAATTATGTGAGAAGGCAGTCTTGAGATGTCTTTGGAGTCGAATAGGACTTTGCCAGAATCGAGTTTGTATACACCGCTTATTATGTTAAGCATTGTTGACTTTCCCGAGCCATTTGGACCAACAAGTCCCGCGATATCGCCAGTGTTAACGGAGAAGTTAACCTTCTTAAGAGCTTGAAGTCCTCCGAATGTCTTTGATACTTCCTCGCATTTCAGCAAGCAGATCCCGTTTGGAGCGTTGAATATACTGAACGTTGAAAATATAAAGATTGTTTGACTCCAACCAAGAAAAAGGACAATCATGAAAAAGTTCAAAAATCTTTTCTGAAAAGACCCTAACCAGTCTTCTTTTCAACAGAACGGAGGGCTACCTTTTAAAACCCAAACAAACTAACATATTCATCATTTACCGAGGGATAAACATGAAAGCGCTAGTCCTCAGCGGCGGAAAAGGTACAAGACTCCGACCCTTAACCTTCACCTGTGCAAAACAGCTCATACCGGTAGCCAACAAGCCAGTTTTAGGTTACGTTTTGGACCAGATAAAAGAAACCAACATAACCGAAGTTGGAATAATTACCGCACCGGAGACAGGAAACTACGTTAAAGAATACATCGCGGACGGAGCGCAGTGGAATTTCAAGGTCCAATACATCCCCCAGGAACCCCTCGGACTAGCGCATGCTGTGAAAACTGCTGAACCCTTCTTGGGCAGCGACTCATTTGTCATGTGCTTAGGCGATAACGTAACTGGACAAGGTATACGCAACTTCGTGCGCAAGTTCGAAGAAGAAAACCTCGACGCTTTGATCGTCCTCAAAGAGGTCGATGACCCCTCGCGCTTTGGGATAGTTCAATTGGATAAACAGGGAAACATCATCAAATTGGTTGAAAAACCCAAAGTCCCCATGGGCAATTTAGCCATCATAGGCACTTATCTATTCTCCAGTAAAGTACACCAAGCGATTCCCCGAATAAAACCCAGTTGGCGAGGCGAACTCGAAATCACCGACGCCATCCAAGAAATGGTCAACATGGGCTTCAAAGTCAAAGCTGAAATACTAAAATCTTGGTGGCTAGATACCGGTAAGAAAGATGACATTCTTTCCGCCAACGCCAAAATTCTCGATGAATACATTCATCGCGATATCAAGGGGCAAGTGGAAAACAGTATCATCGAAGGACGTGTAGCCATTGACAAGGAAGCCAAAGTGATCAACAGCACAATAAGAGGCCCATGCGTTGTGGGCAAGAACACGTTGGTCGAAAGCTCATTCGTTGGACCTTTCACAAGCATAGGTGACAATAGCCAAATCATCAGCAGCCATATTGAGTACAGTGTCGTTTTGGAAAACGTAACCGTAAGAGACGTGGATAGACTTGAAGAAAGTCTTATTGGCAAAAGCGCCAGAGTCGAAAAATGCCCTAAACGCAACACACTAAGACTCCACATAGGCGACTTCTCAGAAGTTGAAGTCTAGGTCAAAAGTGGAATGCATCGCCTAAACCCACCATTCCAAATTATTTGCCTCATCTTGCAGACTGGGGTATGTCAACATTTAGAAAATCAGCACGTTTTTACTTTAACAACTGTTAAATAATCTCTTAACTTAAGAACACTAGCAACACTAGAGGAACAGGAATACAATGCTGCCAGGTTTAAGAATCAAACCGTTAAACCGAATGCCCGATGAACGAGGCTCCTTCACCGAAATCTTCAGAAAAGATTGGAAGGACCTAGTCGAAAACGACGTCATCGCACAAGTGAATCACTCAGTCACCTATCCAGGAATTATTAGAGCATGGCACAGACATGTACGCGGGCAAGTAGACTACTTTCTACCTATAAAAGGCGCCATAAAGATTGGACTCTACGACGACAAAACTGGCGAGCTTGACGAGGTAGTCTCAACTGGACAAAACCTGCAAGTTGTGCGTGTTCCGGGTCACTTTTGGCATGGATTCAAAGCAGTAGGTGATGAACCGGCTTTCTTGGTTTATTTTACTACAAACCTCTATGATCCAACTAGCCCCGATGAGGAACGCAGGTCATGGAGCGACCCAACACTCATTCCAAGATCTATAAATGGCAAGAAAGAAGACCCCCGGGTCGGAAAACCCTGGGACTGGAATTACTTACCGCATAAGTGAGGCATACCAAAATGAAACTACTTGTCACAGGCGGATTAGGCTTCATAGGAAGCAACTTTTGCAGATATATGCTTACGAAGCATCCTGATTACGAAATAGTGAATTTGGACAAAGTTGGCATTGGAGCTAATCCCATAAGTCTTTGCGACCAAGAAAATAACCCTAGATATCGGTTCATAAAAGGCGATATTTGCAACCCGCAGCTTCTTCACAAAACCGTTAATCAAGTTGACGCAGTAGTTCACATAGCGGCGGAGACTCATGTTGATCGAAGCATCGCTGACCCGTATAACTTCCTCCTAAATAATACAGTAGGAACATACACTGTGCTGGACGCAGTTAGAAAACACAATCCCAAAACCCGCGTCGTGCAAATAAGCACAGACGAAGTATATGGTGCAGCCCTCGAAGGTTCATTCACTGAAAAAGACCCACCCAACCCCTCAAACCCCTACAGCGCATCAAAAGCTTCAGCCGACATGATAGCACTAGCTTACCACAAAACCTACAAACTTAACGTATCAATTACCCGATGCACAAACAACTTTGGTCCTTACCAGCTGCCCGAGAAGCTAATTCCGAAAACCATCATTCGCGCCCTGAAAAACCTCCCAATACCAGTTTACGGAACAGGAACAAATATTCGGGACTGGATTTACGTTCATGACCACTGCACAGCCATAGAATCAATCTTGGATAAAGGAGTCGCAGGTGAAATTTACCATATATCAGCAAGCAATGAAATAACTAACATAGAAATCGTCAAAAAAATTCTGAATTTGCTCGGCAAACTCGAAACCCTCATAGACTTCGTGGAAGACCGCCCAGGTCACGACGTGCGTTATAGCTTGGATTCAACAAAACTCAGAACTCAACTTGGCTGGAAGCCTGAAACCTCATTCGCAAACGGGTTAGAATCTACCGTGAAATGGTACGTAGAAAATGAAAAATGGTGGACCCCCTTCGCGACCGAAGCCATTCTACATTCCACGCCTTGGAAAATGAGCGGAAAATAGAATGAAACTCCTGATCACAGGCGCAAGCGGTTTATACGGTTCAAAATTAGCTGAGTTAGCTCTTGGCAACTTTCATGAAGTGTATTCGATTCATAATCAACACCCTGCAGCGTATGGTAAACCAATTAGAGTTGACATTTCAAATAAAAACAAACTCACCGAAGAATTTCTGAGGTGCAAGCCAGACGCAGTCATACATGCTGCCTCTATGACTGACGTCGACAAATGTGAACAAAATCGCGAACTTGCATACGAAATCAATGTAGCAGGAACTAAGAATGTAGTTGACGCAGCCAAGGTTTGCAGAGCTTTTTTACTATACGTGTCGACGGATTACGTGTTCGACGGCGAAAAGGGCTTCTACACGGAAACAGATCTGCCTAGTCCTATCAGCTATTATGGGTACACGAAACTTAAAGCGGAAGAATACGTCCAAAAAAAATCAGATGAATTCTGTATCGCCCGACCAAGCGTTATATACGGTGCAACGCCCGCAGCAGGAAAAATAAACTTTGCACTTTGGCTCCTAAACAAACTCAAAAATAAAGAGCAAGCTAACGTTTTTGTCGATCAATGGAACTCGCCCACATTAAACTCCAGTCTCGCTGAAATGACGCTAGAAGTCGTCGAGAAACGGTTGAGGGGAATCTACCACCTCTCTGGAGCAAACCGAATAACCAGATTCGACTTTGCCCAGCAACTTGCCAAAGTTTTTGGTTTGGATGCATCCTGTTTGATTCCTTCTTCGATGAAGACTTTCGTTGCTCCGGCCAAACGACCAAAAGACTCTTCGCTTAATACCGCAAAAGCTGAACTCGAGTTAACGCGAAAGCCTGTCGGCATAGAAGAAGCATTGGCAAGAATGAAAAAAGAAATGGCTAATTCGATTTGAGCAGATTGCAGGAACCTTATTGGAAGTGTTGCTTAATTTCTTCGAGCGTAAGTGTGGCGACGCGGTTGGCTGTCAAGGACTTTTCTGCTTTATCGATCTCTTTGGGTCGAAGAATCAGCGCGAATTTACCATCGTAGTGAACTGCAGAGGAGTAGGCATATTCTATGTTGACGTCGTTTTCGCCCAGAATTTTTGTTATTTTTGAAATGGGATTTTCTTCAGTGATAAGAATAGCTGTGACTTCGGTATTTTTCTTGGATTTTGCCAAGTTGAATTCTGCGTCTTCAAGCGCTTCTGCGGCTTTTGCTGGGTCCGCCGTAACCATTCGAATAAGACCATATTCACCTGCGTCAGCGATGGATAAAGCGTAAATTTTGATTTGAAGATTTTCCAATTGCTGCATTACCTCTGAGAGTGAACCAGGTTTGTTGTCAAGAAAGACGCTTACTTGTTGGACTGGCATTTTTACCCCTATCTGTCATTTATGTTGGGTTGGTATTTATGTTTTAAGCTTTTCAGACTCGGGCTTTTTTGGCGCAATCTAATCTATGGTTCTTGCATGAATTCGACGAACTCTTCGAGACTTCGGGGCTGCAAGACATAATTCGACCTTTTCTCGTCGCCTATCGTCGAATAGGGCTTTGACCCGTAATCGTGCCCTGGATAAACTTCAACTTCGTCGCCCAATTTCATTAACTTGTTAAATAAGCTGTCATACATGGCCTTACTATCCCCGCCTGGAAGGTCAGTTCTACCACACTCACCTACAAAGAGCGTATCTCCTGTCAGAAGCTTCTTCGTGTCCGCAAGTAAACATATGCTGTCAGTTGTATGTCCGGGAGTGTAGATGATGGCAATTTGGATTTTCCCCACCTCTAAAGTGTCACCATCTTCTACGCTTAGGTCATATCTGATTCTTGAAAGCTTATGCGCCACAATCTGTCCTCCAAGAGTCGAACGCAGTTCAAGGTTCCCTGCTGTGTGATCCGAATGGCCATGTGTATTGATTATGTATTTCAGGGAAAATCCTTCTGTTTTTATGATTCTTGTTAGCTCATCCATGTTAAAGCTTGAATCGACTACAGCAGCTTCATGTGATATTTCGTCTGCTATTATATAGGAGAAGTTGTCTCCACCTTGGCTGATTTGCTTAAAGAACATATTCGACCAACTAATAGGAATTAGATCTTGACTCTGAAAAGTATTTCGCATTAGCGAAAGACACGAGCCCACAAGATCTTGCAATGATCATTCAAAACAGGAAACTAGTTATGATACAAAATGGCAACGACATTATAAGGGAGAAGCACTCGTAACTTTTGCATGAAATGACCTTAGCCAAAAGCACCAGAGGTGACCAGCTTCGTCAAGCAACTACGCCATAGAAACAATTGATCTTACCAAAACATATACCTCAAAATTTGGAAACCCACTAAAAAAGGTGACAGCCCTCAACAGCGGAGAAAACAAAACCGTTGCAGCCATCAACCATATGGACCTAAAAATAAAGAAAGGTGAACTATTCGGCTTATTGGGACCAAACGGAGCTGGAAAAACAACTCTGGTTAAGGTCTTATGCACGCTGCTTCCACCCGATGGAGGCACTGCTATAATAAACGGGTATGATGTGGTCAAGCAGCAGATGCAAGTTAAGCGGTCTTTGGGGACACTCTTCAGTGTTGGAGAGCGCGGTTTCTTCTGGAGGCTGAGCGGATATAGCAATTTGGAGTTCTATGCCTCCATTAACAATGTTCCGCATAACATAATGCACGACCGAATTATGGAAGTGCTCCGTCTCGTTGGTCTTCAAGATAAATCGAGTGTGTTTTTCCAGAAGTATTCTGGCGGCATGAAACGTAAACTTTCTTTAGCGCGGGCAATGCTCGCAGATCCTCCCATACTGCTGCTGGATGAGCCGACCACTGGGTTAGATGTTGTTTCATCGAGAAGCCTGAGAGAATTCATCCTCAACGACCTCGTCAAAAAAGCAGGAAAAACTGTCCTTTACACCACACACTACATCGAGGAGGCTTCACAAATTTGTGACCGCGTTGCAATAATGGACAAAGGAAAAATCATAGCTCTGGACACTCCTGAAGCCATAAGAAACGCAGTCAAGAAAGGCGAATTTGTAGAATTTGTAGTACAAAATATCACAGAAGCACAGCAAAATACAGTCCGCGGGCTAAACGGTGTCATCTCTGTTACAGCTGAAGTTCAGGATGCGGTGCTGGGTCAAACTCGACTTAGAGTTCGGCTCGAAAACGTCGAAGCGTTGCCCAGGCTGATAGATTATTTTTTCAAAGAAAACATGAAGCTTGTTAACTTTAAACGGGAAGAACCAACATTAGAGGATGCATTTATTGAGCTAACTGGGGTTGGCCTGTCAGAATGACTTTCAGAGAAGAGCTCTGGAAAACTTACTATTTCATGAAACGAGATATTATCTCGTTTGCAACTTACAAAACCAACATTGTCCTGATGATTTTCAGCGCGCTTTTTGGAGCTCTGAGTTATGCGTTCTTGGGCGCAAACGCCTCGGTGTTGGCTGTTTTGCAGACGTACCACATGAGCTACACTACGTACTTGATCATTGGAATCGCCTTTATGACCTATCTATCGCAAAGTCTCACTCTGGTTCAAAGAACCATAAATCCGTGGTCCCTTGAGGAAATGTTGGTCTCACCCACTCGCCTTGTAACTTTTATCATCGGCAGTTCCCTTTGGGGATTCATCTGGAGCACGGCAACCATAGCTATTTACTTAACTGTGGGCGTCCTAGCATTCGGCGTCGTCCTTAGCGTTAATATCATAGGCACGATTTACGTTGTGTTCCTTGGCATCGGCACATTTATCGGCTTTAGCATGATCGGTGCAGGCATTCTGATTCTAACCAAACAAGGCGATCCAGTAACGACGCTCATAACAATCATCACAACTCTGTTTGGCAATGTTCTGTTCCCGCCCCAAGTTATGCCCGAACCGCTCAGAACAATAGCGTTTTTCACGCCGCAATACTATTTTTTAACAGACGTTAGAACCATGCTAACCGGCGGCTCCATTAGTTCAATTTATCGTGAATTAGGAATTCTTACGTTAATGTTTGCAATAATTGTACCTTTGGGATACTTTGTTTTTGCATGGTGTTTGAAGACTTCCAGAAAGAACGGAACACTATCTTGGTTCTAAAAGTTGCTTTGAGACTAAAAAAGAAAAAAGAAAGTTGTTTTGATTTGGCGTCTATTTGCGTCTTATGAGAATAATTGCTGCTGCCGCTGCGATTACCGCAATTATTACAACTGCTGCCAATGCGATCATGACGGTTGATATTGGCGTGCCGCTTGTCGGTGGGACAATGATTGGGCTGGGTGTTGGCGCAATTGTTGGTGGCACTGTCTGCGTGGGTGTTGGAGTTATGACTGGTGGTTGCGTTGGCGCCGGGGTTACGATCGGTGCGGGAGATGCTGCTGCCTTTACCACGCCGACGTATGTGTTTGCGGTTGAACTGTAATATGCGTTGGAACCTGCGAACGTGGCGGTTATTGTGTATTCACCGGTTACTTGTGGAGTCCAGAGCATCTTGAATCCTCCGCTGCTGTCGCTCGTGACCTCGCCAATGTGATAGGTGTTGCCATTGGGGTCAAGTATGTCGAGCGAAACTGGAACACCTGTCACATTTGTTGGTTTTGCCTGCTGATCGTAGACGTATTCCATTTCGGCTTCTTGGCTGGCGTCTGATACGGCGGGTACAGATGAGAATTCGCCCAAGGCTATTTTCGCTTTCGCGCCTGGAGAGACATCGGTAACTGTACCAGTTATGAGTACGCTTTGGCCAAGGCTTATAGCATTGTCTTTGACGTCGACACTTGTAGTGCTTGGACCTTTGCCGTAGCAGTATATCTGGTTGTCATACAGGTTAAGACCAACTATGTATCCGTCTGCTGCGTAGACGCATGTACCTGTGAGGTGTGCTCCACCAATTCCTGCGCCCCAGTTTTCGATCTTCCAAAGTTCTATGCCGGTGTTTGCGTCAATGCAGCGTATGCATGAACCACGCCACAGTGGTTGCGTGGGCGAGTGCTCACCAGAGACCGTGTAGATTTTGCCGTCTGCAATCGCGGTTATATACATTGGATAATTGCCGTATGGGTTTTCAAAGTTCATTTGTGGTGCTGTGTAGTTCCATAAGACTTGCCCGGTAGTTATGTTGTAGCACATTACTACGCCGCTGTAGCCTGTTGAAAAGAGCTTTCCTTGGTAGATTTGGCTGTACATTCCGTAGTATTCATAGTCGTTCTCAGGTGCTGTCGGACCACAAAGTTGCAGACCGGTTGCTAGGCTGTATCCATACCATTGCAGGGTTAGCCTGTCGTTGAAGATGAATACGCCGTCTTCCGGATCAACTGAAACCAAAGATATCCCTGCAGCTGATAAACCGGAGCCCGCTGCCAAGTCTGTTTGTGTTTTTGGTGGAGTAAAGGTTATGTTCCAAAGCAATGAGCCTATTGCGCCCTTGGTTGGGTCCAAGTTAAGACACCAGAGGTTGCCTTGTAGAAGGTATGTATCATTGTTCTTTCCGCTTGTTCCGCCGATCACATATTTATCTTGTCGAATAGTGAGTATGCTTCCTTGAACATCGGGAATTGATGCGTTCAATGAGAAGCCGTATCTTCCGTCAAAAGTGAAGTTCAACGTTGGTCGCCACATCCAGTATGCGTTAGCAGCAGTGACCACTTGCGAAGTATTGCCGTATGTTGGATAAATTATTGCCATGCTTGTGTTCCAAACCTGCAAGAATCTCTGTGGATTCGTAGCATTCCCAAAGTTCACGATGTTATAGCGCAGAATGCTTCCGTCGTTACCATAAACCGAGGTCCCTGTCGCTCCTGTAGTTATCCTTGAAGCGCCTCTGACTTCAGTTTGAGTTACGTTAGCTATGCTGCAGATGTAGCCGCCCGTATCGGGGTCAAACATGCTCCACGTGGCAGGTTGTATTTGGTTAGTTGTGGCATTGTAGTAGGTGGTGCTCCAAAGGTATGGATACCCGCCTTCTTGGTTTGGTGAATAGTAGTTGTATACTTGACCAAAAGCCAGTGAGTCGCCTGTGATAGCTCCTGCCGAGTCAAAACCGCCGCCTTGACCTGTTACTGGTCCAGTTGTGTTGCGGAAGTATAATTCTTGACCTGTGTAGAGACTGAGGCAAATCCAGCCTTCTTTGGGATAGGTGTTAATGTTGTAGAAAATTTTTCCGTCCAGTATTATTGGTGGACTGAATTGAAGACCTTCGTAGTGCCCTGTTTCGAATCCTATGTTTCCGAAGCGAGCATCCATGACGCCGCCGCTCCACATTGGAGTTGACCACATCACGTGAGCGCTATCAGGGGCAATGCCGTAGCAGAAGTTGGTTGTGCATCCGCCTGCTGCGCCTGTGGGATAAGTTTGCGCTGCACCGGATAGCCAGTTACCAAGCAATACGTACCAGTTCCGATTCATGTCATTTACCGGTCTCGTCCAGTAGTTTGTTGGCAGTGGCGTTTCAACCCAGGGAGTTACTTGTTGCTGCTGAACGGTTACTGTCAGCGGTTGGCTTTGGCTTGCGAGGAAAACGTCGCCCCAATAAACGTAGTTATATTGTTGTGTTGTACTCAGTCGGGGGTCCACAGGTTGGCCTGTTATTGTATGCTGAAGAAAATTCGCGACGAAAACGTATTTCCCCGTTTGGGTTGGAGTGTATAAGGTGTAGGTTCCACCGATCGGATCAGAGTTGAAGGGCCCAAGGGTTTCTTTCGTACCATCAGGGCGCGTAACGTCAACGGTGAATTGCCACGAGTCACCATAAGCACCTTGCCGGGTTATTGGGATTTGATTTGACCAGAAGACAACGAGTAACGGCTGGTTTACTCCTATAGGGTTATTGTTGGACGCGATGTAAGTATAAGTTGGAAACTGCCAAGCAGGACTATGAGCGCCAGCATTTGGTAGCAAAATTAAAGCACCTGCAACAGTTGAAAGCATCAGAACGCAGATCAGAGCCGCCTCTATCTTTTTTGAAATATGCTTCATTTTTTCATTTCTCTCTCCTTATATCATTTAAGCTGATTCTTGCTACGACCTAAGTAAATATAAGATTTTGCAATAAAACCGTTGCATCAGCATCAAACGTTTTTTGGATTAAAATAGACTTTTTAACACGAGACGAATTTGCAGACAAGCAAGCATGAATTGAGAACAAAAGTATGAATTTTGCAGAATCCATGAAAACACTACCTTTCCAGAAAAGAACCTATTTCATTTTGAAAATTACATTTTGTAAGCACCATCTTCGCACAAAACCTTTTTGTGCCAAAGAAATGATAAATTGCAGGAACTGAAGTCTGTAGGTCAAGCAACATGTCAGAACAAGAGCAACTTACAAAAACCATTCATGATGCGAACCTGGCAGTCCACAAAATTGAGGTTGCGTACTACACAATTTTCCATCCTGAAGTCTACAACAGAAACGAACAACGCAGACTAATCATTGCGCTCAACCAAGCTGACAAGCTAACGGTACAAAACCGCAAAAAAGCCTTGGACTTCGGAGCTGGAACAGGCAATGTGACCAGCAAGCTTTTGGCGATGGGTTACACGGTAACGGCAGTGGATATTTCACCAGAAATGTGTGAAGCACTACGGAAGAGCTTCAGAAGCCAAATAGACAAAGGAAAATTAGTGGTAGTAAACTCGCCTATCGAAAACGTTGAATTTGATAACGACGTTTTTGACTTTGTCTCCTGCTATTCCGTCTTGCACCATTTACCCAACTACGAAGGAGTGCTGCTTAGGCTTTGCAGCCTCCTCAGAAAAGGCGGGGTGATGTTCCTTGACCATGAGGCTTCGCCGTACTATTGGAAAAACGAACCGACCATGTTAGGGAAGATTGTGAAATCCATCTACCTTCATTCTAACCCATTGATCAACAGCCTGTACTTTCGAATAATCGGGTTTAAGGTTCCAAACATGGATTATGAACTTTCAGACTACTGGCACAAGAAGGAACACAATCTGGATCATGACAAGATTCAATCGATATTTAAGCAGCAGGAATTTGAATTTTCAAGGAGAACCGACTACTACAGCATAGGCACTTGGGTGCCCAACCCAATTTTCGCGATCTACAAACATGTCTGCAGGCCAGATATGAGCCTGTGGATTGCAAAAAAATAAGAGTTACCCTTTGACCCATCGTTTTCCCCGGGCGGTTTTTGATCCTGTGGAGGAGGAGACGGGGTCTCAGTTTCTGAAGGTGGAGAGGGAGAATATGTTGGTTCTGAATAAGTCAAACGAAGTTTCTTGGGAAGGTAAAGACCTGCGAACACCAAACTCACTGCAATCAGCACCCCTCTGGCAATGTTACCGATTGTCTGCGTCGTAGCCACGCCTAGAAAGCCTGTTGCGTCAAAGGCGCCATGAATCAAGGCGAGAACCGCAAGATTTCCGTTCGACCAATAGTAGGTAACGCACATGGCGAAACCAAAAGAAATCAATTCGATGAAGGCTACAGCACTCGCAACTTCGTATGTCACAGCATAGTACGCGTGAACAGCAGCAAACAATGCGCTCGAAAGAACTGCCAGAGCGATCCAGTTTTTGCCCTTAAAGATACTAAGTAAACCACCGAACATGAAACCACGGAACAAGAATTCTTCAGCCGGACCAACAATGAGAAAAGATATTGCAATTAGCAACCAAGCCTCTTTAGGAGATACGTTCAACACCGGATTAGGCCTACTAAGTAGGCTTTGAACGCCTGGATTGAACTGCGTAATAATAAGCAAGACTATGACTGCAACAAAGATGCCCAGCACGGTAAAAACGCCAAACAAGCCAAGCCCCAATTGTGCGGCTACACGGTTGTTTTTGCCAGCACGTTTGAGAATTTCTCTACCAAAAATCAATAGGGAAACTGTGACGGGGATGCCATATACTATCAGGTAGCCTCCAATAGCACCCAAAGAAACAAAGTATTGCACGTACACTGCAGCGAAAATAACTACTAAACCAATGACGTACAATACCTTTGAAAGGGGCTTATCAGTGGAAAACATGGCTTATGCACTTGTTACTGATTATTTTTCGTCCTTAAAAGGCTTCGAAAAACATGTCCTCACAACCACATAGTTAGTTATTTAAGCGGGGTCATCTGACTTGTTTTGTACATGTTTTGGGAGGCAATGAGGCGCTATTTGTTTTCTTGATAAAACTGAGGTGCGGAGGCTCTTTGATTGACGCGTAGAACTTTTGTTATAATTTCAGTCGCAGTGCTTGTTTTGGTAATCCTTTTCGCCTTCTTAGGCGCTGACCTTCTACTAAATAAACCCGCAATGTCAATCGCCAAGCCTACCTTGTTCGTAGGCGTTGACGTAGGATACGGCACTGAAAACGACGTTTACCAAGTAGCAAACGCTGTAACGGGCTATGCAAACCTCATTATCTTGGGTTCGCTTGCTTTGACAACTAACACGACGGCTTTAACCAATGTCTGTGACT
>DATJPJ010000168.1:0-8077 GCA_035506455.1 Candidatus Nanoarchaeia archaeon | reverse complement strand
AATTGCTAAAGCGTAAGTAAAAGAACCGTTTTCTTCAAGTCGACTCCACGTTCAATGTTTACGGAAAGGGTTTGTTTGATTCCAAAGAAGATCCTTTGATAGTGTTGGTGGTTTCATGCAACAACAAGTTGTTATATCCTTTCAATGACGATATCTGCATTCAGTGACGCGAACCGTCGAAGGCTTTGGCGGGTCAGGCGTTAGCCAAAGCGCGAGAGTCCCCTTCACCTAATTCTCAGTTTGCGCCCGCAACAGCAAGTGACCCGCCAATCCATAATTTTATAGAACACGAAACGGGAGTTATCGATTGTAACAAAGATTCTTTGATTTTCTTCTAAAAAAATTTGCGCGCCACAAAAATCCGGCAGGCATTCAAAAATCGAGTTTGACATGTTTATGAATTGACGCCCAGCTCAGGCAAATGCAAAAACCTAAGCTGGGCCTTTGTTTAATCCAAAGGAGGTTTATCTAAACTTAGAAAGCCCAAGATATTATATAAGCCATATTTCGAAAGTGGGAATATCATAAACCGCTAATCGCGGAGCTTCAATTTGTGAATTATGAGGAGGATGCTGTAAAATCGGATCAGATTCTTTTAATACCATTTCTTGATCTGTGAAACGGCGTTCTGGGAACTGTGAATTTGGTTCAGCATGCATTCCAATACTTTGTCACATTCGACGCATTCTGGTGGGACTGATTCTTTGTTGTCTTTTTGACCTAGAAAACCAAGCCAGTGTTGACAACCTGTTTCAGCTTCTTCCTCCATTTTGTTGAGGCAGTGGGGGCAAGCGTAGTATTGAACAAGTTTTGGTTCGGCAAAGTTTTTCTTGCATTTGCGGCAATGGTTTTTCCCTTGGGCATTGTTCTTCTGAGCTTTCAAAGCCATTTCTTTGAGTAGTTTTTCTTCGTTTCTTTGGCGGTCTTGCTCTAAAATCCACAAGGTAATGTTTTCGTTTTTTGCTTTCATGAATCTGTCTTCGTAAAAATGGCAAGACCCCCGTATTTGTACTTTGTATACTGAAAATAAGTATTGAGAAGCCATGTTGATCTGAGGCTATCAACAAACTTAGAAGGTTTGTCAGGAACTGAGGATGGTGTTTCCCAGTTCCTGCTTGAGGCGATTTTTTGTATCCCTCTGCAGTTTTCAATGAAGCTAAATTATAATAAAAACGATATTTCAGTGTCGGAATATTTCAAATGAGAAAATTCTACTTTTTCAATTTACATAGTCCTTATTAAAACGAATACCAGCTGTAGGCTTCGGATGACGCCCATGCGTACTAATTGACGGTTTAATCATTTTGTCGCAAATGGTTCTCCTATTTTGTTTACACCAAAATATCAAAGAACTCCTTATGAAAGGAAGGTTTAAATAAATACTGACTCATTTCGTATATGCTTCAAGTTTAACGGATGAAAATAGAATGTCAGCTCAGGAATTTCGTCACATAGTGCGCATTTTGGGTTCCGATTCATCAGGGACCCTGAAGGTTTCTTACGCAGTAGCAGGCATAAAAGGCGTAAGTCTAAGTCTTGCTAACGCCGTGCTCAAAAAGGCAGAAATCAACCCTGACCTCAGAGCAGGCTTCCTTTCAGATTCGGACATAGAAAAAATCGAAGAGATCGTTAGAGACCCAACGAAATGCAGTTTACCGGCGTGGCTTTTCAACAGGCGAAAAGACACAGAATCAGGCAAAGATGCTCACCTCATAAGTGCCGATCTCGTCCTAAGAACTAAAACTGACATAGATGAAGCCAAAAACATCCGATCATGGCGCGGATACCGCCACGCTTACGGCCTCAAAGTTCGCGGTCAACGAACCAAGACCACAGGAAGATCTGGCAAGTCACTTGGCGTTAAGAAGAAGGGTCTCCTGGCAAAACCAGGTGCACCAGCAGCAGCTGAGGGAGGCAAATAAGCATGGGTGATCCGAAACGTCAAAGAAGAAAGTATAACACTCCACGTTTCCCCTGGCGTAAAGATATCCTCGGCGAAGAACTAAAACTTCTTGGAACATTCGGTTTAAGAAACAAGCATGAGCTCTGGCGCCATGAAACTTCGCTTTCCAAGTTCAGAGGCATTGCCCGCTCACTCATCGGCAGACCCGTGGAAGAGCGCATGCGAATGGAAAATGAACTCCTCACACGACTAAAGAAACTAGGGGTTCTGCAGGAAACAGCAGTTCTCGACGATGTCTTGGACTTATCCATCGAAGACATACTGGAACGCAGACTTCAAACCCTAGTCTTCAGGAAGAACCTAACCAAGACAGTTCATCAATCCAGACAATTAATCACACATGGCCACATCACACTGAACGGTCGCAGAGTAACAGTCCCAGGCTACATCGTGTCACGCGACGAAGAGAAAACTCTCGCGTACGCGCTTGAAAGCCAACTTGCCAACGCAGCGCACCCTACACGCCAAGCCATGATGGTCGTGACCAAGCCAAAAGAAGCACCAATGCGTGACAGACGCAGAGGCGGAAGAGGTGGCCGATTTTGAGCGGCAACAAACGTAGCGACAAATGGGGCGTTGTCCACATCTTCAGCTCCTACAACAACACACTCATCCACATAACAGATCTCTCAGGCGCAGAAACAATTGCCCGCACTAGCGGCGGCATGTTCGTCAAAGCAGACCGCATGGAATCCTCGCCATACGCAGCCATGCGCGCAGCCACAGGCGCAGCTGAAGTTGCCCGAGACAAAGGTGTCACAGCAATCCACATCAAAGTCCGCGCGCCAGGCGGCTCCGGACCACGAACTCCCGGACCAGGTGCACAAGCGGCCATCCGCGCATTTGCAAGATTTGGTTTCCGTATAGAACGCATCGAAGAAGTCACCCCGATTCCACATGACGGCACACGCAGACCCGGCGGCAGAAGAGGCAGACGCGTTTAGTCACCTCACTTCCACCTTTGTTCACAGAAAAATTGAAATAATGCTCCGCGGCTCTATCAACAACGCGTTTATTCATAGTCACTTTGGAGTGTCTAAATAGGTGAAAATAGAAGTCCTCGAAAAAGACGACATAAACCTTCGAATAGTCGTCCGAGACGCAGACGTTCCTCTTATGAACGCCCTGCGCCGTATTGTCCTCGCTGAAGTCCCAGCGATGGCTATAGACGAAGTTGTCATGATAGAGAATTCTTCAATTCTGCAAGATGAAATGATCGCTCACAGACTAGGCCTCGTACCGCTAAAGACTGACTTAGACGAATATAATTTACCTGAAAACTGCGACTGCAAGAGCGAATTCGGCTGCCCAAGTTGCAGAGTTACCCTCACGATGAACGCCGAGTCAAACGAAGGCACACGCACAGTCTACTCAGGCGAACTTGTCTCCGAAAACCCTGCAGTCGTGCCAGTAACAGAAAAAGTTCCTCTTATCAAACTTGCCAAAGGCCAAAAGCTCAAACTCGAAGCTTATGCCCGACTCGGCAAAGGTAAAGTCCACGCCAAATGGCAACCCGTCTGTGTTTCAGCCTACAAATACTACCCCAAAATCACAGTTCCAAAGGAAAGTTGCGACGACTGCCAAAAATGTGCGGACATCTGCTCCAAAAAAGTTCTAGCAATGAAAGGCGATAAAATCGAAGTCAGCGAACTCTTACAATGTACCCTTTGCATGGACTGCGTAGAAGCCTGCCCAAAAAAGGAAGAGGGCTTACAAGTCTCATGGGAAAAGAACGCATTCATCATGAACATTGAATCTACAGGCGCGCTTCCCCCTGATAGAATTCTGCAGGAAGCAACCAAAATCTTGGACAAACAACTAAACGAATTCGAAGAACAGCTAAAGGTTGAAGTCAAATGAGAGAAACAAAATCGACCAATCCACAAATATTGCAGCTAATCGAGCAACTCAAGACGCAAAGCAGGACAAAAAACGTTGCAGTCTGGCGAGATGTCGCGGAAAAACTTTCCAAGCCAAGTAGGCAACGCATTTCCGTTAACCTGAGCAAGATAAACAGGTGCACAGAGAAAAACGCTACTGTCATCATTCCCGGCAAGCTCCTAGCATCAGGAACTCTTGACCACGCCGTAACCGTTGCGGCTTTTGGCGTTTCAGACAAAGCCAAAGAGAAACTTGCAGCCGCAAAAGCAAAATACATGACAATAACAGAGCTTGTGGAAAAGAATCCTGACGGCTCTAACGTAACAATCATGGGATGAATAAGAAATGATAGCAGCAAAAACTGTAACCCCCTCATCAATAGCTGTCGTAAACGGCGAAGGCCTCATTCTGGGCCGAATGTGCAGCAAAATCGCTAAACGCCTCCTAAACGGCGAGCAAATAGTCATAGTTAACGCGGAAAAAATCACAGTCTCCGGAAAGAAGAAGAGCAAAATTGCCGAGGCAAAAGAATTTCTCGAAGTAGGCGCTCCAGAGCGTGGTCCATTCCATTCCCGCAGACCCGACCGCATCGTCAGGAAAACCGTGAGGGGAATGGTTCCGTGGAAGCAGCCAAAAGGGAAGAGCGCTTACAAACGCCTAAAAGTATACATGGGTGTGCCAGCAGAATTCAAGGACTCCACAATGGAGACCGACAAATACGCTTTAGCCTCCAAGCTAAAGGGTCCACACTTCACATTAGGCGAGTTAGCCATACAAATCGGATGGAACCAAGGTGCATAATTATGCCAGGAAAAAAAGTCTTAGTCGTTAGCGGAAAACGCAAAACCGCAACAGCCAAAGCCGTCGTCAAACAGGGCATAGGCAGAGTCCGCGTAAACATGACCCCCGTAGAAATTATCGAACCCGCCATAGCCAGAGAAAAAATCATGGAGCCGCTTTTACAAGCAGGCGACGTATGCTGGAAACAACTCGACATGGACGTTAAAACCCAAGGCGGCGGTTACATGGGACAAGCTGAAGCAGCACGCATGGCAATCGCAAACGCATTGCTGAAATGGACCAAAAGCTCCCACTTGCGCACCGTATTCACCGAATACGACCGAACCATGATTGCAGGCGACGCCCGATCCAAAGAATCGAAGAAATTCGGCGGCCCCGGCGCAAGAGCTAAAGAGCAGAAGAGTTACAGGTAAACTAGGAGACAGCCAAAAGACATGATAATTCCCGTGAGATGTTTCACCTGCGGCAAACTCGTCGGCGACAAATGGGAAGAGTTCGCCCGAAGAGTCCGGACAGGTGAAAACGCCAAGGACGTCTTGGACAACTTGGGAGTTAAACGGTACTGCTGCAGGCGCATGTTGCTCTCTAACGTCGAAATCATCGACGAGATTCTGCGGTTCACCGAAGAAGCCGAGAAACGCAAAGAAAGCCGCAACTTCGGATAGACCCTAAGCTTTCTCCTCAACCCCTTCATTGCTGTTTTCCTACGAGCTGAGCAGTTTTTTTGAATGAAGGTTCACGCTTCTATTAGCTGGAATCATAAGTTCCGTTTTGACACAGCTTCCTAAAATGGTTGCAACAGTATTGTCTTGTCAAGAAACATTTACAAACATGCTTTTAGGTAAACGCACCGCATTGTAGATTGGCGCTGAAGCAATGAAAAAGCCTCTCTTGACGAAGCTCCTGATATTATTGATTATTGGTGTGTTGACTCTTCTCAATTGCTCACATTTTAGTGGGGCTCAAACAGGTACACAGGTCAATGGAATAATAAGCCAAGACACAACTTGGACAAAAGCAAACAGCCCTTACCTTCTCACAACCCCCGTTGCTGTAAATAACGGTGTAACGCTAACGATTGAAGCTGGAACAACAGTGGAAATCTACTACTACATCCAAGTTGATGGAACGCTCGTTGTTAATGGCGCAGTCACTGACCCCGTGTTTCTGGAAGGAGGCATCTCTAACGGCGCAATCGAGTTTACATCCAGCAGTGCAGGCTGGAATGAACAAACAGGCTCAGGTTGCGTTATCAAAAATGCCGTAATACATTCCAGCATAGTCATTGACGGTTCCCCAAAAATAAGTGGCTGCAATGTAACGGGCGACATAAATCAAAACCAAGACATTTTCATTAACGATGGATCCCCCATCATCTCAAGCAACAACATCACCGGGACCCAAATTCGAATCTACGGCGGGTTTCCAGTAATATGGAACAACAACTTTACGGGAGCAGCAAACGGAGCAGGCGGAATCGGCGGAGGCTACGGAACACCATACATATCGAACAACATAATCTCTAACGTTAACCTGGGTATTCTGGCAGGCAATGGGGTAATCGAGAGAAATCTAATCGAAAACGCTTCTGTCGCTTTAGAGATTGGGAACCCTGTTGTTCGAAACAACACAATTATCAATAACATCGTAGAAGATGACGTGGCAATTTCCATTCATGGCTCTTCCACTCCAACGATAAACGAAAACAACATCATCACAAACTATTCACTAAAGGTTGTTTTGTCATTAGGTTCTCAAACATTCGACATTAACGCAACTAACAACTGGTGGGGAACAAACGACACTCAAACCATAAATCAATCAATCCAAGACCTCAAAACTAACTTTAACCTAGGAACTGTAAACTTTTTGCCGATCCTAACTGCACCTAATCCGCAAGCAACACCTGACAGCAATGCCGCGGTTCCGGCTCCTCTATCGCCAAAAACTCCAAATTCCTCCACAACACCAACTTCAACTATCACATCAACTCCAATCCCAACTCTAACTCCCTCCCCGCTCGCTACATTATCACCAAAGCAGCCTAACCGTGAAGAGAATTCTCAAACGTGGCTCTACGCAATTATTTCCGCAATGGCTGTTGTTATTGCCATCTTAATAGGCTTTAGCGTTATCCTAGTCAAGAAGAGGACCAAGAAGTTTTCGACATGAAATTGACTTTTTTCTAGCTTTGGAGGTTATAATTACGTTGTCTGTTTTCTTTTCTGCCGTTTTCATGTTTAATTTGATAACGATTCAGTAGATTTAGCTACTTATTTATAAGCAACTTCACCTGTCATCATTCGTGATGCCTTCGGAATGTGAAGAGATGCGACTGCTGATATGTTTCACGTTTCGTAATACGGTTTAAATGCTTTTAAGGCAAATATGCATTAAACCAAAAGAGGAGTAATTGACAATCATGAAGAAAAGTGGAGAAGAGGAGAAGGTTAAACAAATACTCACGGATCCCACGCTAGCACCTATTAAAGCTATGTTAGAAAAGGATCATGCCATTGACTGCCTCTTGCTGTTGTACATAAACCGCGGCAAGTGGAAAGACGCCAAGGATTTCATGCGGGAAAACAAATTGACACTGAGCGATGGCACTTTCCGAGCGCGAATGATTGAAATCGAGGATTTGGGCTTAGCTAAGAGCGAACGCATCGATCCGCTCAAGAAATACTATCTGGGAACTGAGCTTGGCGAGAAAGTTGCGAAACTCCTTCTAAAATTCTTCGACGAGTTCGCGATGGAAGAGAGAGCAAAGCAGAAAGTTACCGCTTAAGCCGCTGTTTTTTCGGCTCTTTTGTTTCTGCGTTCCTAATTTAGAATCTGTCTTGTTTTTCTTCTTTTGTTGTAGTCTTGTTCTACACACAAACTTTAATGTATCGTGAGACATAAGATTTAAATTGCTTATCGCGTTCCAAACAATACGAAAATCCAAAGGAGGAAAAAAAATGAACACCAAACTAAGAAAAATGAAAAATAACGCGAAAGCCCTCAGCCCCGTAGTCGCATCAATTATCCTGATCGCAGTCACCGTAGCCGTAAGCGTTGCCGTGGCAGCATGGATGGGTGGTATGACACTCGGATTCATGCAAACAGAACAAGTCAAAGTCGACAACCCAGCTTTCGATACGTCAGCAGCTCAGACCGTCACAGTTGATGTCACCAATTCCGGAACACAAGCCGTCGTACTAAACAAAGTTCAAATCAATGGCGTTGACGTTACCACAGCATCCGATCTTGCAGCGCCATACACACTAAAGGCAAACACCCTATTGACTATCACGATAACAAAGCCATCAGTAACATTAGATGCTGGCAGCAACTACCAAATCACCGTGATAACAAGCAAGGGCAACCAATTCAGCTATTCAGCAGTCGCTCCACAGTAAGAACCCAACATCTTTAGAGAAAAACAGAAAA
>DATJPJ010000167.1:0-23504 GCA_035506455.1 Candidatus Nanoarchaeia archaeon | reverse complement strand
TGGAATTGCCCAAAGTTACGCTATCGGCGTCAACCTGCAAATAGTCAGCTAAAGCTTCTTTGAGCTTGATGTCCTCGTTCTGAGGGTAAATACGAAAATCAATCTCATCAGCAACTTGCCTAAGCAGCTCAACGACTTTTTCCCGAGGGATGTAAAGGTTCTCGTTGTAATTCAGCTTCACGATGTCATCCAGTTTGAGGTTGTATTGCTTTGCAATTTCCTCGTTCGTCTTTTCGGCGTTATAAACCTCAGCGCTCTTTAATTCATCAAGCTTCTCGTCCAGCCATTTTCCACATCTTGAATTCATGATTCAAACCTCGCCTCTGCGGCTTTGTAGTGATTTGGAAGCCGTTCTGCTTCTGTTAGCACTTTTATGCTCGGCTTAATCTTTTGAAGGCCCTCTTTTGAACTTTCAACCACGCTTACACGACGCACAAAATCGAGCACACTTAACCCTGAGAAAGTGTACCCATACCCGCCTGTGGGCAACACGTGATTCGTTCCGCTGCCATAATCGCTCAAGGCAACTGGGCTAAAAGGTCCAAGCAAGATTAATCCTGCAGATGTGATCTCAGTCGCGACTTCTTTAGGGGTCTTGGTAATGATTTCCAGGTGTTCAGGTGCAAAAGCATTGGCCAATGAAGCCATTTCTTCGTTGTTAGAGCATGTGATGATGAAGCCGTGGGTTGAAAGCGCTTTTTGAACGATTTCTGCACGCTCCGCCTTCGTTAATAGTTTATCCAACCAAACGCGGACTTCATCTTTCAGTTTCTCGGATGTAGTTATCAAACCTGCGATGCTATCTGCTCCGTGCTCAGCTTGACTTATCATGTCTGCTGCAACTAACTTTGCGTCCGCGGATTCGTCAGCCAACACGAGAACTTCACTTGGACCTGCGGGCATGTCTATGGCAACGTCTTGTGAAACCATCGTTTTTGCCTCTGTAACATATTTGTTCCCTGGACCTACAATTTTCCTGACGGGTTTGATGGTTTGTGTTCCGTAAGCCAAAGCTGCAACCGCTTGAACGCCCCCAACTTTGTAAATTTCGTTGACTCCACAGATATCGGCTGCAATCAGAATTAATGGGTTAATGGTGCCTTTGTCACTGGGAGGCGAACAAACTACAACTCGTTGGACTCCTGCGATTTTCGCAGGTGCAGCTGTCATTATTAAAGTGCTTGGGTAGACTGCCTGTCCCCCGGGCACGTAGCATCCGACACTTTCCAATGGACGCAATACCGTTTGAACCGTGATCCCGTCTCGTGTGGTCTTTGCGGATTGTCTTTGAAGCGTCTTTTTTTCCAAGAACTCAAGTTTCTCTTTCATGAGCCGGAGCGCAGCAACTTGCTCGTCTGCAACTGACTTGTATGCCGCCTTGATTTCGGAAGGTGTAACTTCAAGGTCTTTTGATGTGAGTTTAACGTTGTCGAATTTTTCGGTGTATTCCAGAAGCGCGGCGTCACCTCGTTCCCTAACCGACGCGATGATTTCTTTGACAGTTTTCTCGACCGACCCATTATCCTTTTCTTCTGCGATTTTCCTGCGCTTGAACCAGTTGGGTGAAAGTTCTTTGCTTTCACGGATTTCTATTTGGAGTCGGTTTGGCATTTTCCTTCTTTTCTCCGAGTGATCTGATCCAGTGCCATCACTTGTCGTGGTTCATAAACAACCAAGCCCTGGGCAAGTTTGCGTATCTTGGGCAGAATCCCTATGAGGCAGTCTTTTTCGATTACCGTGTTCACGCTGACCCATGTTTCGTCCGCCAGGGGTGCAATGGTTGGGTTCTTGAGTGCCGGTAATTCGTTTAGGAGTTTTTGTAGGTTCGCCTTTTTAACGTTGACGAATATGTGAACTCTCTTAGAACCGTCTACAACGCCCTTGAGCAAAGTGACTATATCGTAGATTTTCTCTTGTTTCACAGGATCCTCCATCGCCTTTTTGTTAGCAATTAGAACTGCTGATGAGAGCATGACGGTGTCAATGATTTTCAGGTTGTTCGCATCAATCGTGGATCCCGTCTCAGTAACATCGATGATGCAGTCGCTGTTCTCCGGCGGCTTCGCCTCTGTTGCACCAAAAGATAAGAAAATCTTGGCACGGGGGTTTTCGCCTTTACGCCACCAAGGCGTGACGATCATGGGTTCAACATCCTTGAAACGTTTCTTGTAGGCTGATTTGCTCTTCAGGTACTCAGAAGCAATGTTAAGATATTCAGTGCTAACGCGAAAGTTTTTACCATTACTCCAAACATCTTCCATAAACTCGTCAAGGGTTCCATTTTCAGCGGCGGCCTTAGGCACAGCTACGACCAATCGGATTTTTCCATACTCCAGATTCTGAAGGATTTCAACGTCGGCGCGGTTTTCCCTTACCCAGTCCTCACCAGTGATGCCTAAATCTTGCAAACCTTCACTGACAAATACCGGAATTTCCTGAGGTCTCAAGACTTTCATCTCGATTCCAGGGTCATTGATAGTTGGTCGATACGTGCGTTCAGTACCCGAGAGTTTGTATCCTGAACGAGCGAAAAATTCCTGAGTTGCTTTGGCTAAGGAGCCTGCTGGTATTGCAAATTTTACTTTGTCCATTTCAAGTCACCTTTATTTTTCATTAAACTAACATTTAGCATGTTCTCTACTTTGATTTTTGTTTTTAAAATTTCCTTGGCTTTTGTGAGGGCTGCGCGTAGACTATAGTAGGTTTTGCTTCTTAGAGGCACATCGTTACGATTGCACTTAGTTCGGATGAACGCAATCGCCTTTGGTGAATGCAATCCCTCATGTTAACCACTTATGCCATCATAACATAGCCATTCTAATAAACATATCTTAGCAATTGAATCACAACCAACGGTTATTCTCGTGGCGGTCTTGACATAGGGGAGCTCGCTTCTTTTCTAACTTCGAAAACGAGAGGTGGTGCTGTGTTTTTAGGATTCAACTCTACGTTTAACAACCCTTCAAGAACACCCGCAAGAATTTCCGGTTCGCTTATAAACGGAGCTTTCGCCAGCAAGTAGCGGTCTTTTGTGTAGAATTCACCAAAACCTTGTACGCTCAATCTGTGAAACACTGATTCCCAGCTTTCCCTCGTCACAAAAGAAAGTTCAAGCGTAGTTTCCAAGCTAACCTTCAGAGCAGCGCCCATATTCCTACCTACTTCTCGCCATTTATCTTTTGGAACTTGCTGAATGAGTAAGTTTAGGAGTTCGATGTTCACGAATGCTGTTCTGCTTATTCCGCAATAGTATTCGCCTGGAAAATGCCAGTCGCAGACCATTAAGTTGCGATAAATATCGAGCATTTTGCTAATCAAAGGCTTGATGCCAGCTTCTTTGCCGCTGCTTACGAGGAAATCAATGTATTCGCGCTCATAATCATCGAGTATGATGGTTGTACGCCTAACTGCTGTCTCCGTTTTTTCCTTTGAAGGTACCTTGGACTCTCTATTGGGCTGCATATAAAATATGTCTCTTTGCATATGTTATATGCTTTGCTTACTCGGAATATTTAGTAAAACTCAAAAATTTCTTTGGTCTCAATTGGCAATTGGACAGAAGTTGTCGATTTTGAGGCAAAGCGGTTTGTTGTTAAGCAGAACCTTCAAAATGACGCGAACAAACTTAATAGCTGCAACGCTGCTCTTAGAAATTGCCGATGACGAATGCTAAAAGCTGATTTGATGATGCACCCTAGGGTATCTGAGGCAAAACTATGAAATAATCTTTAGTTTAACCAAGTACCGCATCATGTATAACCCGATTACGAATAAGATAAAGCCCGTAACTAATGAGGCGGCAAGATCAACTTTTATAACAACGTTTAGCCCGTAGACGACGTATGTGGGTCCAGCAAATGTCAGGAAAACCGCTACAATGGTTAAGAATGCTTTTCCGAAACTCGAAGTAAAGAAACTGCTGTTTGTGGCATTCATTTCTTCATTTTCTGTCATGCAAACCCATCTCTAACTTGCTCTACGGCACCTTTGTTTCTGCTAACCCTTCTTTTATCTCTTTTCCCAAAGCTTTCATCAAAAACTTGAACGCGAGTGAACCAGCATCTTTGTCAGGTTTGAAACCTGCAGTCGCACCAAGGATACATGCACCTTCTAGTCCGGCTTCTTTTGAAAGTGCCAACGTCAAACCCGTGCCACCTACGATTCTTCCTCGACTGTAGATGACGGCACCTTTCTCCATGAATTCTGCTGCCAGACGAGGTGACGTGGCAGCCACATAAATCTGAGTCTTGTCCTCCGTAATAGGGACACCGCCGATGGTTATCATGAACTTGCATTGAAGCTTTTGGGCATACTTCACGATTTCACCGCAAACCTCATAGTGCGCCAATACATCTTCAAACGAAGGCTGAGTCTCTCCAGTCATTATCACATAGCTCGTGTTATCCAAAGTGGCCGTGTAGAAGGCGTAACGAGGCAAGTGACACAATCCTTTGGCACTGACTGAAACATAATCAGGAAAGCTTGGTGAATACAGTTCCGCAAAAGGCTTGGCTCCAATCTGCTTGATGAACAGGTGCACGGCGATTCGGCCAACGTTGCCAAAACCAGGAAGCCCCTGAATGAAGACTGGGTTTTCCAATGCGGGCTTCGATAACTCTCGGAATGTTGGCTTATCCATTATTCATGCCTTGCTGGAACAAATTGAAGTCGAGACTAAAAGGCTTTTGTGAAATTAAAAAAGAAACTATTAATAATTGGTAGAGAGGTAATATTAAGAATCCGCTTAAGTTCTGTCTGAGAAATTGTAGCGGGGTGGGGTAGCCAGGATTAACCCGCTGGGCTCATAACCCAGAGATCAGTAGTTCAAATCTACTCCCCGCTACCAACAAAAATTCTGACAAAACTAACCTGCCCAAAAAGTGTTTTTTGATACGTGAAAACAGAACAGTGTTTTTAGACGGTTCCTAAAGTTTTCAGGCCTAAAGTATATGATCGAGTCTAATTCAAACACGAAAATAAAAGAAAGAGTTGATGGATGTAGATTACAGAAAGCCCATTGACCTTAGGCTTTGCCTTTTTCTTCCTTACCGAAGTAAGTTGTCCACTTTAGTTTACGTGCATCTCGTCCGAATAGCAGCGCGCTCTTCTTACATTTGCCAGAATCGAACCACAGTAGCGTGCCGTCGTTCTTAACGAACATCATTCCAGTTCCAGCTGGGAATTCGACACCGCAAAATGAACATTTTCTGTTTTTCGGCATATGTGGTCACTTTCTTATCTGTTGATTTTCTTTGCTTCGCGTTCTGTTTCTCTGAGCATCAGGATATCTTGGACTCTGACTGGACCTTTTACGTTTCTGGTTATGATGCGTCCCTTGTCTCTGCCTTCAAGTATGCGTACTCTAGCTTGCGATATTTCACCTGTAACTCCTGTGCGGGCAATGACTTGAATAACTTCTGCTGGTGTTAGTTCTTCAGCGGCGGCCTGCTTCTCTTCCTTGCTCATTACTGCGAGCCTCTTTTCATTTGCTCAAGTCTTGTGATGATTTCTTTGATTAAGCCCGTGGCTTCTCCTTCTTTGATAATGCATGCGGAAGCAGCTGGAACGTCTATGCCTATTGACTTGCCGATTTGTTCCTTACTGGGGACAAAGACGTACGGAATTTTTCTTTCGTCGCATAGCAAAGGCAGGTGCGCAATGACTTCTGGAGGTTCAACATCTTCAGCTATGACAACGAGTTTTGCTTGGGCGCGTTCAACTGCTTTTGTTGCTTCGTTGGTTCCTTTTCTGACGAGACCTGATTTTGAAGCGATTGAAAGGGCTTCATAGGCTGCATCTACAACTTCTTTCGGAGCTTCATACTTTACATAGAATGGTTTAGACATATTCTTGGCCTCACCCTAATTAAGGCACAAATTTATCTTCACTACTTATTTAAGAACTTTTCTCCCTGAAAACGCTTAACATCGCCTTGCACTATCGCGTTTTGTAGAAAACTTTATAAGGCGTACTACGTTTGACGATGATGTTTTCGAGAGGGGGATGGTGTTGCAACGATTAGGTAAAGTTCTAAGCGTGACGCCATCACAGAGTATTGTTCTTAAAATTGACAAACCACCAAAGTTGGGCGCCTCAGTTGTCGATGAAAATCTGAAAATAGTTGGAAAAGTTTTCGACATAATTGGCCCGGTTTCCTCTCCCTATGCCATAGTTAGACCAACCATTAAAGACCCGGAAAAACTCGCGAACAGACAGCTCTACGTTTCCCCCTCAAAGAAGGAACGGAGCTAAAAACGATGAGCGCAGATAATGGGTTACAAGACGAAGTGGAATCTTCATCGTCAACGCAAAAAATAGAATCAATCAAAGTTCAAACATGCCCCGAATGCGGAAGCACGAGGCTCATGAGAGATTATGAATGCGCTGAAATAGTTTGTATGGACTGCGGTTTCGTCGTACAAGCCAAAATCGCTGACCGAGGCCCTGAATGGCGCGCATTTGACGACGAACAGAGATCCAAACGAACCCGCGTTGGCGCCCCGCTAACTTACACAATTCACGACAAAGGTTTGTCAACAACCATAGACTGGCATGATCGAGACATCTACGGAAAAAGCTTATCTCCCGGACAAAAAGCACAGGTTTACCGTCTCCGGAAATGGCAACGCCGTATCCGAGTCTCAGACGCCACTGAACGCAACCTGGCTTTCGCACTTTCAGAAATTACAAAAATATCAAACAACCTTAACCTTCCCAAAAATATTCTAGAAACGGCCTCAGTGATTTACCGCAAAGCCGTTAAAGAACGCCTTATTCGAGGACGCTCTATACAAGGCGTTACGTCTGCCGCACTCTATTTGGCATGTAGACAATGCGGATTACCCCGAACACTCGACGAAATCGCGCAGGCATCCACTGTGCACAAAAAAGAGGTCGGCAGAAGTTATCGTTTTCTCATCAAAGAACTAAACTACTCAATTCCGCCACTCAGACCCAGCCAATACATAACCAAGTTCAGCAACCAACTCACCATGCAGGGCAAAGTTGAAGAAATCGCCCACAAAATCCTTGCCTCAGCCAAAGAACTCAAACTTACATCCGGCAGAGGCCCAACTGGCATTGCGGCAGCTGCAAGCTACATCGCATCAGTTCTGACGGGCGAAAGAAAGACACAAAGAGAAATCGCGGAGATTGCACAAGTTACAGAAGTTACTATTCGAAACCGCTACAAGGAACTTGTCGAAAGACTAATGTTCCAAATAACCATCTAGAACAGCCTTTTCCACGACTACCGAACCGAATAATCATAAGCATTCCGAAAACTAACTCACATTTAAGATGCCCTTACAAGTTTATTTTCGATCAATAGCGTTAATGGCCGCTATTATTTTTCCGATACTGCTTTGACCCAAGACAAATGCTCCTAACTGGAAACATTGTTTTCCCATTTTCCCAGCTAAAACAACAATTGTAACGCCAAAACATTCTGAATGGCCTGTCATATCTCGGACATCTTTGGACAATGGGGACAATGGCGGGCCTTGCTGTATGTTTTTTTGGCACCGGGGCGATTGACCAGTTGTATGCAGTTGCGGTACCTCGATTGTCCAGCACATTGTTGCCCAGGCACTAGACTGCATGCGACTGAACAATGTAAAAAGCCATCGTCGGGACAAATGACCGGGGTCAAACCTAGCTAGGCGAGTTTAACCCTCCACTTTACTATTCAACTGATATCTCCATCAAGACATCAAAAACTGGTTAATCCATGCAGAATCGCTCTAACCAAGTGCAAACTTCTAGGCCACTGTAACAGGATTTTTCCATCACTCTGCAACGCCAAAAACTATTGATCCAAAACACAGTCTAACCTCTACAATCGAAAACCAAGCTTGCGTATTCTACGCTTTTGATAAAAACTACGAAAAAGTGGATTATTAATGATTATTCAATACGTTTTATGATGTGGTAGCCGAACTGCGTCTTCACCGGTTCCGAAGTGGCGCCTTTCTCTAGTTTGAACGCACAAGTTTCGAACTCTTTCACCATTTGCCCTCGTCCAAAAGTTCCGAGATCTCCACCTTTCTTGCCAGATGGGCAAAGAGAAACTTGCTGGGCGATGGCTGAGAACTTTTCGCCTTTAGCTAAGCGTTCTTGAACAGCTTTAGCTTCGGTTTGGGTTTTAACGAGTATGTGGGCACATCTAACTTTGTCTGGCATAGCAAAAAATAAGCTACTACTACGTTAATAACTGTTACTTGGCGAACCCACCAAGGCAGTGAATACTTGTGCTGCAATACGTTTAACTTCTGCATAACCCTAAGTTTTTTCATGCACGAATGGGCATTAGCCGAAGCGGTTATAAAAACAGCGAACGAAATTGCTCAAAAAGAAAACCTTAAGCAAGTGACCGAGGTCACAGTAAAAATCGGGGAACTCCAACAAGTAGAACGACCAATTTTCCGCTTCGCACTCGTACAACTGAAACCCGCAAACTTCAAAAAAGTCAAATTTCACCTGACCACTGCGAAGAGTACACTCAAATGCCGAGTCTGCGGAACAACTTGGCTATTCAAAAAATCATCAGTAGACAAAGAAACTGCCGAAGCTATACACTTCGTTCCAGAAGTTGCCCACACTTTTGTAAAATGTCCAAAATGTGGCAGTCCCGACTTTGAAATCGCAGAAGGTCGAGGAGTCTGGCTCGAAAGCATAAAAGGAGCCAAATAGTCGTGATTGATCCGCGAACAAGCGTAATTAGCGACAGACTCAAAGGAATCGGCAGAATCATCGCAGTTTCCAGTGGCAAAGGCGGAGTCGGCAAAAGCATGGTAGCAACCACTCTTGCCCTATCTCTCACAAAAAAAGGATGCAAAGTTGGCTTGTTCGACTTGGACTTTACAAGCCCATCCACTCACGTCATTCTAGGCGCCAAGTATGTACAGCCCACGGAGGAAAAAGGTCTAATACCTCCCCAAATCGAGAACATAGAATACATGTCACTCATTTATTACGTTGGCAATGAAGCTACACCCTTACGTGGGGCAGACACATCCAACGCGCTAATCGAGCTGCTCGCAGTCACCCTCTGGGGCAACTTAGACTACCTCGTTATCGATATGCCGCCCGGAATAGGCGACGCAGTGCTCGACCTAATCAGGCTAGTGACCCGCATAGAATTCCTCATAGTTACAACTTCAAGCCAACTGGCTTTTGAAACAGTCAAAAAACAACTCTGCCTCCTTAAAGAGCTCAAAGTGCCAATAGTGGGCATAGTGGAAAACATGAAGATGACCGAATCAAAAAATGTACAACAACAAACTGAAGCATTAGACGTAAAATTCCTGTCAGAAATTTCCTACGACCCATCCGTGGAAACAGCGATTGGCCACCCAGATAAGCTTCTGGAAACATCACTTGGCAAAAAAGTGTTCAACTTAGCACAAACAGTATAACCGCCTCTTTTGGTCTAAACCAGCACTTGAAGGAAAAGGTCACTTGTCACAAATCAAAGCTGTAATCACCGACTACATTGGGACTTTGACAAACGCTCGTTGCTACACTATGGACGCTTCGATGTCCAAACTGCACAGGTGGTTATTAGCCGCTGGCTTCAACACCGATGAAAAGCAATTCCTCGAGGCATATTCAGAGGCTCACGAAAAATATCGCGTTATACGTTACGGTGAACTCCGAGAAATCACAAACGCCGTCTGGGTCGCCGAAACCCTATCTAGTCTGGGGTTAAAGGTCGAAGTCGACGACTCGAGGATGAAGGCAGCGCTCAACGTATTCTTCCAAGACTACATAGATTCTTTGGAAGTTAGACCATTCGCAAAGAAACTCTTGGAGAAAGCCAAGGAAAACTGCAAACTTGGATTAATATCTAACTTCACTTATGGACCAGTAGTACATTGTAGCCTCAGAAAGCTTGGCCTTAGCCAGTTCTTCAACGCAATTTTAGTATCCGGAGACTGCGGATGGCGCAAACCCCACTGTAACATTTTCGCCAACGCCCTCAAACGTCTACAGGTTAACGCCCAAGAAACAGTGTACATAGGCGACTGCCCCAGCGAAGACATCAAAGGGGCAAAACAAATGGGAATGCGAACAGTTTTCGTGCAATCACAATTCTATAGCATAGCCGACTTACAGGCGAGCGGGGAAAAGCCCGACTTCATCATGAAAGATATAGAAGAGATCTACACGAACTTCTCCAAAATAGTTGAATGCTAAACCGAAAAATTTTCCCGCCCACTCAATCGCCCTCGACAAATAACCTTCCATGATTTTTATCCGAAAATGTCCTAAAGGCTCATAAGTCCCATTTTTCACTAATGCGATGCACCAAGAAGGTATCTCGCATAGGCTGCGGCATCTTCGGAGCAATTAACTTCGACAATCAACCCGTTTTCTCATACGTTTACTGGGGAATTCGAGCAGAAAACCACCGAGGTCACCAATCGCACGGCTTCTTAACCTACAACCAAGGAAAATTCCACAGTTACAAAAACTTAGATTTGGTGCCGAAGCTAAAAACCAGCGCTATACAAGAGTGGTTCGGACGACTTCCAGGCAACATCGGCATAGCCAACGTAAGATACACAACGAGCGGCAAAGTCGACGATAAATCCATCGTTCAAGGCACCCAACCCATGATAGCCGAAGCCAACGGCATAAAAATCGCAGTCTCATTCAACGGAAACATCGTTAACACCCAGCTTCTCCTCAAAGAAGTTATGGAACATTTCTCAGACTTCATCTGCAGCTGCGACTCCGACCTAGTCAGCAACAAGCTCCTCATCGAGCTTGAAAACGGCAAAAACTTGGCCTCAGCAGTCAAAGCCACCATGCTAAGCTTAGATGGAGCATTCTCGGTCGTTGGCATAACAGGCGATGGAACATTATTTGCATTCAAAGACCCCCACGGCATTAAGCCGCTTTGCGCCGGGCACAGCCCAGACGGAAAGACACGAGTTTTCGCTTCTGAAACCGTCGGCTTGGACATAAACGGGTTCGAACATGAATTTGAACTCAGACCAGGTGAGCTTGCCATTGCCACAAAAGATGGTTTTACACGACAGCAGCTCATTGAAAGTCCAAGGGAAGCATTCTGCGCATTCGAATTCGCTTATTTCTCCAGACCCGATTCCACTTTCGGCGGCAAATACGTTTATGAAATCAGAGAGGAATTTGGACGAGAACTCGTGAGAGAATTCCCCGAAATCGTCAAAGATTCTGACATAATACTCTCTGTACCTGAAACAGGCGACGACCCAGCGATGGGCGTGCACGAAGAATCTAAAATCAGGTGGGAAAGAGCCAGTCGACGGCATCGTTACGTTACAGAACGAGCCTTCATCCTGCTAAATAATGAACGATACTCCACAATAGACCGCAAAGTCAACATTCTCGGCTCCAAAATGAAAGATAAACGTGTCATAGTCTGCGAAGACAGCATCGTTCGAGGAGACACCACCAAAATCATCATTGAAAAACTCCGCAAGTCCGGAGCCAAGAAAGTGTACATGTTCGTAACTTTCCCTCGCATAATCGGTCCCTGCTTCTATGGCATAGACATGTCGACCTACGGGCAACTCATAGGGTCAAATCACAGCGACGAGGAAATCGCCAAGATCATAGGCGCCGACGCCGTCTGCTATTTACCTCACGAGAACTTTGTGAAAGCCACAGGATGCAAAAAAGAGGAACTCTGCATGGCATGCATTACAGGCGAGTATCCCACTCCGCTGGCGCAAGAATACGCTGACAAGATGCACAAAAAATTCCTCGAAGGCTACCAAGAAAAAAACCGAATTTATGAAACCGTCAGCGAAGCTCAAGGCGTGCAATGGTAAGAAACCATTTAAGGCGTCAAACTAATCTCTACAAACGGTGATTTGCAGAAATGGAAAAAGTAGGCGTACTTGTAGTTTCTTACGGCGCGAGAGAAGCCGCAATGGTGGATGCACTTAGCCGCAGCCCAAACTACAAAATTGAGTTATACATCGCGGACAAACAACGCAATCCTTTCAACGTCGAAAGAGCAACTCAGCATGTTGTCATCCCAGACTTGAACGTAGACGCCATCTGCAACTTCGCTCAAAGAAATAAGGCGAATATTGACTTCGCGTTGGTGGGACCTGAAAAACCTATAATTGAAGGAGTCCGTGACCAAATTGAAAAACAAACAGGCATCCCAGTTATCTGTCCCAAACAAGAGTATGCCTTAGAAGTAAGCAAAGTCCAGCAGCGCCTACTCTTCCAAGAAATTGCGCCAGAGTCAAACCCAAGGTTCAAGGTCTTCGAACCAAAAAACTTCAAAACCACTCAAGACGCAAAAACAGCAGTCTACAAGTGGCTAGATGAACTCGACAACCAAGCAGTCGTCAAGCCCGATAGACCAACAGCCGGCAAAGGAGTTGGCGTCTGGGGCGACCACTTCACCACCAGAGAGCAACTTTTTGAACACTTCATGTCCAACTTCCAATATGGAACAGTCATTATTGAAGAGAAAATTGACGGCGAAGAATCCAGTTTCATGGCTTTCTGCGACGGTAAACACCTTGCTATCCTCCCCGACACACGCGACCACAAACGCGCTTTCGACGACGACAAAGGCCCCAACACAGGAGGTATGGGCAGCTACAAAGACACCCAAGACAAACTTCCGTTTATGACACAAACCGACCTAGAAAACGAACAGACCATTGCACAAAGGATCTTTAAGAACTGGACAGCGAAAATGCCAGACCCATCTGCAGTTCGCGGGGTCCCCTTGTATTTAGCGTTTATGCACACAAGAGGTGGACCAAAGATCCTAGAAGACAATAGCCGCCCAGGGGATCCTGAAATCATAAACATACTCCCTGTTCTAAAGCAAGATTTCGTTGACATCTGTTACGGCATGATCGAGGGCAACTTAACCCGCGTAGACGTGGCTAAAGTCGCAACGGTTTTAACTTACAAAGTACCACCAAACTACGCCGACTACGCAAACGTTTACTCTAAAGAAGTCAACAAAGCAGAAATTGATTCACCAGTTGACCTTTCTAACGCTCACGCACTGACCAAAAAGTTCGGCGACAAAATCCGCGTATACCCAGGCTCCATGGAACTTCGAAACGGCAAAACATACCCACTCAAATCCCGCGTCGTCGGAGTACTAGGCGTGGGCGAATCAATCGAAGAAGCCCGACAAATCAGCCTCGAAGGTACAAACGCCATCAAAGGCGGCGCCCTTTGGAACAGAAGCGACGTCGCGTCGAAACAAACAATCGAAAAAAGCATTAGGCACATGAAGCAGCTGAGGACACAGAATTGAAACGTGTCTTCGTCTCAGACTGTGAAGGTCCCCTCACAAAAAACGACAACGCTTACGAATTAGCCGCACAGTTTGTGCACGAAGGCGACAAAGTTTTTGCACGCATAAGCAAATATGACGACATTCTAGCCGACGTCCTAAAAAAACCTGGCTACAATGCCGGCGACACCCTAAAACTTATTTTGCCTTTCCTAAAAGCATCCGGCATAACCGACAGTCAAATGCAAAAGTTTTCGGCAAAAAGCCTTATTCTTATAGCTGGAACCAAAGAAACCCTGCAACACGTCAGAAGTCTAACGGAAGCTTTCATTGTCAGCACAAGTTATGAACACTACATCAAAGCTCTGTGCGAATTCGTGCATTTCCCGTTTGAAAACACATATTGTACCCGCATGAGCCTCGACAAGTACGGTATCACATTAGAAGAAAAAGCCAAACTAGAAGCAATCGCTAGGGAAATCGCGACGTTACCAATGATAACGATTCCGTCTGAGGCAAAAACGCTCAAAGACTTTTCAGAAAAAGATCAACAAATCATAAAGAGGCTCGATGAGATTTTCTGGGAAGAAATACCAACAATGAAAATCGGCAAAATCTTCTCGGAAGTCACACCCGTCGGCGGCGAACAGAAAGCCGCTGCCGTTCGTGGCATCGCAAAGAAGTTGCAGTTGCCTCTCTCAAGTGTGATGTACGTGGGAGATAGCATTACAGACGTTAAAGCTTTTCAACTAGTCCGCGAAGCCGGAGGCCTAACGGTTTCATTTAACGGAAACAGCTATGCAGTTAGCAACGCTGAGGTCATTGTACAAGCTGAAAACAACATGGTCACGGGTGTTTTGGCGGACATATTTTTCAAATTCGGAAAAGCTAAGGCAATGGATCTTGTAGAAACATGGACTCATGAAAACCTGAGAAACAGCGACATCAATCCCACTCTCGTAAGACATCTGCTCTCAGTGTACCACGACTCGTTGCCAAATGTGCAAACAGTAACACCCAAAAACATGGAAGCACTTAGTAAACAAAGCAGTGAGTTCAGGAAAAAAGTGAGAGGCGAAGCTGTTGGAAAACTCGGATAACCCCCCAGCTCCTGTCGAAGACACTTACGCAGAGGCATTCGAGGGCATATTTTGCAGACTTGTCATAACAGCTGACGATGAACAAACGGTTCGTGCCGCCGCCATAGGTGCAACTTCCGCGCCAAGCGTCGTCATAGGACGGGTGGAAGGAGGCGTCGAGCGCTATTTAACGAAGAAAGAAACGCCGGACAAACGCCTAGGTGCCATAATCCAATTCTGGTCGGATGCTAAACTAAAAAAAACCTTCCCCGAAACACTTCAAAAATTCGAAATCGAACTCTCTTACCGAATCCGACAAGACATATTAGTTAAGCCGTTCACTGCCGTTTTCGACGAGTTGCCAAACGCCGAAGGCCAGTTGGACATGATGGAGCAAGTGGGCCATTGTGGTGATGGCTACGAATGGGTCGAAAAACGATATGGTAAAAAAGTCATAATCGTTCCGCTTATGGTTCCAGACTTTATTATCGAGCGCCATATAGGATACGCCCATGGCGTTTCAGGTGCTAATTTCTGGATAAAGTGTCAAACTAAGGAAGCGCTAAAGAAGGCGGGGGATAAGGCATTGGAGGCGATCCACCGCGTGCCAGGTGTCGTGACGCCGTTTGGCGTTTGCTCGGCAGGATCCAAACCTGAGACACATTTTCCTCAGATTGGTCCTACGACCAACCATCTTTACTGTCCTACGCTCAAGAGCAAGCTTGGCAAGGAGTCAAGAGTTCCAGACGGAGTCAATTACATTCCGGAAATCGTTATTAACGGTACATCGCTTCAGACTGTTAGGGCAGCCATGAAGGCAGGAATCGAAGCCGCTCGACGCGTAGATGGCGTCGCTGGGATTTCAGCAGGTAACTACAACGGCAAACTTGGGAAGTATACCATTAACTTACGTGAGTTGTTCATATGACACACTTCGACGTCGTCGGTTTTGGCGCACTCAACATGGACAAACTTTTTAAAGTCAACAGTATTGCTGCGGCTGAAGAAGAAGGCTTCATCGAATCACATGAGGAACAATGCGGCGGTTCAGCCGCTAACGCTTCAGTTGGGCTAGCACGACTTGGCTGCAAAGTTGGTTTCATAGGCAAAATCGGCGGCGACAAAGAGGGTGAGAAGATGGTAGAGGATTTCAAAAAGGAAGGTGTCGACACAAATGGCATCATACGTGCCAAATACGGTGAAAGTGGCAACGTAATGGGTTTCGTTGACAGAGAAGGGCAGAGAGCATTGTATGTTCACTCGGGGGTCAATGACTCTATCGCGTTTGAAGAGGTTAATCGAGAATATGTCGCGCATTCCAGATTCCTGCACTTATCCAGCTTTGTAGGTGAGAAAAGTTTTCTAACGCAAAAGCAGCTTCTCAACTACATTTCCAGCGAGGTCAAAGTCAGCTTTGATCCAGGAGCTATCTACGCGCAAAAAGGTTACCGTGAACTTGCGCCTATAATTGAAAAAGCCTATGTTATGATGCCTAACGCAAAAGAGCTTAAACGTATAACTGGAGAAAATGACCCTCAGAAGGGGGCGTCTTTTCTATTGTCAAAGGGAGTAAAGGTGGTCGCTGTTAAACTTGGTGAAGAAGGCTGTTTCGTAACAGACGGTGTCGAACAACACAATATTGAAGCTTTCAAAACAAGCGTAGTCGACACGACGGGGGCTGGAGATGCCTTCTGTGCGGGATTTCTCTACGGCTTATTAATCGGAAAGAGTTTGCTTGAGTGTGGCAGGATTGGAAATTTTGTGGCGTCTCGCAAGGTCACCAAGTTGGGTGCTCGAGCTGGGTTACCTTACAAGAAGGATTTAGAGTTTCTTGGTCGCGTAGTCGAGTAAGCTTTCGAAGATGAGTTTTCCGTCGCCGTATTGAGGCATAGCTTGTTGTCTTGTCCAGTCTGGTTGCTGCCACCAAAATAGCGCGCGTTCGGGGTGGGGCATCATTCCGTATATTGTGCCCTCTCGGTTGCAAATGCCTGCTATGTCATGAAAACTTCCGTTGGGGTTGGCTGGGTAACTGTTCGCGGCGTCACTACCGTCTTTGTTGCAGTAGCGCAGAACCACCATGTCGTCATCGTACAATTTCTGCAGTAGCCTTTCTTCGTTTTCTTTGGGGAACAGAAGTCTTCCTTCGCCGTGTGCGATAGGCATGCGAAGAACTTTGTTCTTTGGGATTTTGCTGGAGAATATGCATTTGCCCTGATTTTCGCTTTTGAGGTAGGTCCAGCGGCACTTGTAACCGCGACTGTTAGGCGCAAGCGAAGCTTCAGGATAGTTGCTGATGCCTTCGAAACCGGGCAATAAGCCTTCTTCCACAAGAATCTGGAATCCGTTGCAGATGCCCAAGATCGGTCTGTTCTGGTCAATGAACTTTCGAAGATCTTTACCCAGTTTTGCATTAATCATTCGAGCGAAAATAGCGCCTGAGCGCACGTAGTCTCCGTATGAGAAGCCGCCTGGGAAAACAAGCACATGGTAATCTAGCAGGTTTTTTTGCTTGACAACTTCGTTGAGGTGACGGATTTCAGCGTTCGCGCCCAATTCGCGGAAGGCCCTTTCGGTCTCGGCGTCGCAGTTCGTTCCGCCTGCTCTGAGGATGCAAACTCGGACGTCTTGAAGTTTCATGGTTAAGCCTCCTCGCTAAGGGTTCGTTTCCAAGCCGCACGCAAATCCGAAACAGCCGCATCGACAACTATGCCGCCTTTCATGCCCATGATTTTCAACTTTGGGTTCTTGGTAACTTTCCCGATTAATGCACATGACTTGCCCTTCATGAGTGCCTCGAATTCAGCTTGGCTTTTTTCCGGCACCTCTACCAGAAAGCGACTGTTTGACTCAGAAAAAAGAACAAAATCATCTCTACCCGGATCTGAAGGAACTTTATTCAAGTCCAGTTCCAAGCCGAAATCCGACGAGAGAGCCATCTCAGCAGAAGCCACAGCTAACCCACCTTCCGAAAGATCGTGGCAAGCTTTGATTATCCCTTCACGGATTGCCTTTGAAAGGGCGTTATAGGTTCTTTTGGATTGGTATGCATGAACTTTTGGAACTGATTTGCCCAGCAAGCCATTGAGCTTGTAGTATTCCGAGCCGCCTAGTTCGGCATATGTTTTTCCTAAAATGTAGATGAGGTCGTCGGGTGATTTGAGGTCCATCGATACCGCGGCTCGGATGTCGGGAACTAAGCCAATGGCTGTGATGAGCAATGTTGGCGTGACTGGTCCCAGCGGCGATTCGTTGTATAGGCTGTCTTTGCCCGAAATGAACGGAGTCCTGAATGCTTTGGCTATTTTATAGCAAGCTTTGCAAGCGTTCACGAGTGAACCCAAGCGTTCCGGCTTCTCGGGGTTGCCCCAAACGAAATTGTCAAGAAGGGCGATTCGTGTTCCGCCTACCGCAATGTTGTTTCTGACTGCCTCGTCTATGGCGGAGGCTGCCATCCAATAAGCGTCGATTTTGCCGTAGTTCGGGTTCATACCACATGAAATGACTACTCCATGCCAGGAGTTATCCAAGGGCTTCAAAATTGAAGCGTCATTTGGCCCCGCATATTCGCCTTGCATCGGCTTAAGTGTAGTGTTGCCCTTGACTTCATGGTCGTAGCTACGCACGATGCTTTCTTTGCTGGCGACGTTGGGCGCGGACAAGATTTTCATTAGGACTTCATTGAGGTTGTTTGGTTCCGGAAGACTGGGTTCTTCAAGTTTTACTTTTTCGAACTTTGCGGTTTTGGTGCTTTTGAGAGGCGTGAAGAGAAAATCCATATCCAAATCTGCGACAATTTTGCCTTGGTAGCGGAGGCGTAGACGTTTTTCAGTGGTGAGCTCGCCAATTGGTGTTGCTTCAACATCTTCCTTTTCGAATATCGCCAGAACTTTGGCGAGGTTTTCAGGGGAAACTGTTAGGAGCATGCGTTCCTGTGATTCAGAAACGTAGATTTCCCAAGGTGCCAGTCCAGCGTACTTTAGCGGGACCTTGTCGAGGTCTACAGTGACGCCACAACCAAAGCGTTCGCCGGTCTCACCCACGGCGCTTGACATGCCTCCGCCTCCAAGGTCGGTGGTTGCGGAGCCAAGTTCTTTATCGCGAATTTCTATGAATGCCCGCTTAACTTTTTCTTCTTCGATTGGATCTGCGATTTGGACGGCTGGTCGGCTGATCTCCTCTGATTTTTCGGTGAGTTCCGCCGAAGCGAATGTGACTCCGTGAATGCCGTCTCGGCCAGTCTTGCCGCCTGCTACAATAAGCAGGTGTCCGGGTTTGGCTTCTTTCTTGAATTTCTTAAGTGGCAAAAGGCCGACGCATCCGCAATAGACGACGACATTGCCCGTGTAGGATTCGTCGAAGTATACCGCACCGTTGACCGTTGGGATGCCCATGTTGTTGCCATATGTGGCTATGCCCGAGGTGACGCCCATGTAAACATATTTTGGGTGTTTAATGCCAGCTGGCAACTTTTTATAATCGTAATCTAAAGGGCCAAAACCAAGCACATCGGTGCATGCTATGGGGTCTGCCCAAACGCCTAAAACGTCGCGGATGACTCCGCCTACGCCGGTTGCCGCGCCTCCGAAGGGTTCTACTGCTGAGGGATGATTGTGGGTTTCGACTTTGGCGGCGATTCCGTAGCCTTTGTCAAAGCTTACTATGCCTGCATTGTCCTCGAAAACTGAGATGCACCATTTCGGATTAAGTTCTTTGGTTACTTTGGCGATGTACGTTTTGAAGAGGCTACTGATTTCTGTGCCATCGTCGAATCTGATTTTTCCTTTGAAGGTTTTGTGATAGCAATGTTCGCTCCATGTTTGTCCGATAGTCTGGAGTTCCACGTCTGTTGGGTTGCGTTTTTGCGTCTTAAAATGGGTTTGAACATGCTTCATCTCTTGCAGACTAAGCCCTAAGCCGAGTTCGCCGCTGATTTCTTCCAGCTGTTGATCAGTAGCGTCTGCAGTGTTGATTTGGTGGAGGGTGAACGTGTCGTTTGTGCGCTTGTAGAGACTCATTTTTGCTCCTCGACTGCTATAGCGTAATTGTCCTTTGTCGGGTTCGCGAGAAGACGTTTTGCCATTTCTTCACTTTTCGCTTTTGCATCGTTAATGGAGGTGGCTTCGAGTTGTATGGTGTAGGCTTTGCTGACGCCGACCTCGCTGACGACGTAGCCAAGTTCCTTGAGAAGATGCTGTGTTGTGTTGCCTTCTGGATCAGTGTGCCCTGGCTTTAGGCTAACCTCGATTTTGGCCTGGTATTTCATGGGAGTTAATGCCTGTTGTAAAGATTTAAACACTTTTGCTTGAAAACTGACGATTTGTTAGGCCAAAACCAGTTTTTTGCCCTTGTATTGGACGGTTATTTGAGGTTTTGAGGTGACTTTGCCGATTTGTTCTGGTTCCATTCCTGCCTTTGCCAGAATGTCCAAGGTGTTGTCGCAGTCTTCTTTGGCAACGATGATGCCAAAGCCCCAACCCATGTTAAACGTGCGAAACATCTCTTCATCAGTTATGTCGAGGCAGTAATCTTTGGCGGTTTCTTGAATCAAGTCAAAAATCGTTTGTGGCTTGAAATTGTCGAAACTGAATCCTATGCCTGAGCTAAACTTGGCCAAATTGTTGAATTTGAGGTATGCGTCGCCTGTGATGTGTACCGCACCTTTAATCTTGACTGCTTCTGCTAATCGAAGGAATGGCTTAACATAGATTTTGGTGGGCTCTAAAACTTCCATGACGACTGTGCGGCTTAGGCCCTCAGGTTGATCATTTGGCAGATACTTGCCGCCCCATGGTTTCAAGAGTATTTTTCTGGCAAGTGTGAGGCCGTTGCTGTGTAATCCGTTGCTTGGAAGTCCAATAATTACGTCATCGGGTTTTATGCCATAACCTGAGATGATTCTGTCTTTTGACACTTGGCCTATGCTGGCAACCACCATGTCAAAACCCGCGCCTTCGGATATGCCGTTTATGATTTCTGCTACGTCCCCGATTTCGCCGCTTACTACTGGGCACTCGGATTGGGATGCTCCGTTTGCTATGCCTTCGAGCCATGGCTTAACCAGGTCTGGGTTGCTGACTTGGGCGTGGATGTTGTCTGAGATTGCAAGTGGAGTGGCGCCTGATCGAATGACGTCGTTTACTGCCATTGCGACTGCGTCGATGCCTATGGTGTCGTATTTGCCCGCGAGTTGTGCGATCAGGACTTTGGTTCCGACGCCTTCGATTGTGAGGTCTAGCCATTTGTCGGATGTTAGTTGGAATATGTTGCTGTAAGGTAGGTGCATGACTGGGCCGAAACGGCTGAACCTGTATGTGCTGTGCAGGATGTCTAAAGCTTTCTTTGATTCGTGGCGTTGTTCGCGGTTAACGCCTGCGTCGGTGTAGGTGAATGTTTTGTTTGCCATGCGGGTTTTCTCCTGTCTATGTTTTCACTGTGGGTTTGTTGCTGATAACCATTTTTGTTTGGACCAGGAGGCCGTCTGATCGGGTTCTGCTTTTTCCTATCCTGGCCTCGGAAGAGGGGAATGTAGTCAGGCAATTCAAAAGGCTTTAATTGAAAAGGTTCTATCTAAGGCTGTTGAAGTTGGAGAAACTTTGCCGACCTGTATGCCCAGTTTGGGACAGCGGCATTTAACTCCAATTTGAGTAAGAAGGGCGGTCTTAGTCCAGCCTGGCTAGGACATCAGCTTCCCAAGCTGACGACCCGGGTTCAAATCCCGGAGACCGCACCTTATTTTCCATTTCATTGGTGTATGTCGAGGGACTCTTTGTTTGGAATTATATGCGGCGTATTTTGGTGATGCATAAACGTGAGTTGGGTAATGCACATGCTATATTCGTGTTTTAAAATTTCCAAGGTTAATCTTGTTTGGGTTTTTTTGGAGCACCAAATTATTAAGCAACCTCACAATTGTAAACGTTTAGCTTAACATACTAACCAAATAATGAGGGAACACGACTGGAACCGCTTACAAAACGCTCTATCCAATTGCTCAAAACACTCTACGATAAGGGTATGTCAACCAACACGTACACTCTCAGAGTGAAACAAGATGAGCTTTCCAAGCAGCTCGGAATAAGTCGGCAAGCGCTTAATGTGCACCTCCGTAAGCTCAAGAGCACGGGATACATCCGAACGGGACGAGGCTTCATAGATGTTACCGAAAAGGGTCTTAGTGCCCTTGGTGTTTCAACTACGCCTGCTTTCATCCTCATCAAGGTCTCCCCTGTTAAGCGAATAGAGGTCTACGAGAAGATTCGCGAACTTGCTATCGCTAGGGCTTTCCGGATCGCGGGTGATGTGGATGCTCTTATTATGGTGGAACGCGAAAACATGGATGAAACCCTCAAAAAACTCTACACAGTTGACGGTATCCAGGATACTCGCAGTTACGTTACCATCGAAGTTATAAAGTAGATCAAACCTCCCTTTTTCATTGGGGAGAAACGGTTTTTGAAGCTCTACGAACACGAAGCTAAAACCATATTCTCAACCAACCGCGTACCCACACCCAAGGGAAAACTAGTTACAACGGGTCAGCGGGCACTTGAAGTTGCGGCCAACCTCGGAGGTCCAGTTGCGGTAAAGGCGCAAGTGCTCGTTGCTGGGAGAGGAAAGGCGGGTGGGATTCTATTCGCGGACAGTCCACAAGAAGCCCAGAAAGCCGCGGAAAAACTGCTTCAGACCGAGATTAAAGGTATTCCTGTTGCAAAACTGCTCGTCGAAGAACAAGTCCCCATCAAAGTTGAACTTTATTTTGGCGTTACCGTGGATAGGCTAAACCGTCGTTACGTGGCCGTGGGCTCTCGGGCTGGAGGCGTGGAAATCGAGGAGGTTGCCAAACAGCAACCCGAAAGTATTCACAAGCAACCCATAAACGCTCAGCTTGGTTTTCGGGCGTTTGATGCTCGACAGATGGCCATAAGCTTGGGATATAGTGGCGAGAGAATGCTTGCGTTGGCGGATATTTTTCAAAAAGTGTGTCAAGTAGGCATGGACTTGGACGCAGAACTTATCGAGATGAATCCCCTAGTCGAAACCACAGACGGAGAATTCGTTGCTGTCGATACGCGAATAGTCCTTGATGATAACGCGTTATACCGACATCCAGAGTACGAGACTTTACGGCTTTCAGAGCCTCGCGAGCTTAATCCTCAAGAATTTGAGGCGTTAAAGCATGGTTTGGACTATGTGAAGCTCGATGGGGACATAGGCGTTGCAGGAAATGGCGCTGGTCTTGTCATGGCAACCCTCGACCTAATCAATTTTTACGGTGGACAGCCGGCTAATTTCTTGGATATGGGCGGTGGAGCTCCGCTTGAGCGAATTGAGGCGGCGTTTAAGATTATTCTGTCCGACCCCAAGATACATGTGCTCTTCGTGAATATTCTAGGCGGTATAACGCATTGCGATGAGGTCGCAAGGGCTATTGTTCAAGCAAGACAACAGTTGCAGACGAGAAAACCTTGGGTAGTCAGGTTAGTGGGTACTAATGAAGCTGAAGGCAAACGAATACTTGCTGATGCGGGGCTTGAGGTTTTTGACACAATGCAAGAGGCCGCCCAAGAAGCTGTGGAATTGGCTAAAAGAGAGGCGATGTGAGTGGGGATTCTTGTAGATTCGAGCTCGCGTGTTCTCGTTCAAGGCATAACTGGGGCCCAGGGAAGCTTCAATACTGGATTAATGTTGGATTACGGTACGCGAATCGTTGCGGGGACTAGCCCTGGAAAAGGGGGGTCAGAGGTTCTTGGGGTTCCGGTATTTGATTCAGTGTCAGAGGCTTTGGCGGAGCATGCGGTTGATGCTTCGATTGTTTTTGTTCCTGCACCGTTTGCAGTGGATGCGGCGTTGGAGGCTCTTGAAGACGGTATTAAACTCGTTGTAGTTATAACGGAGCATGTTCCAGTCAAGGATGCTGTAGCCTTGATGAATTATGCCAATCAAGTTGGTGCATTGGTTGTTGGTCCTAATACTCCTGGAGTTATAACTCCTGGGAAATGTAAGGTTGGCATTCTTCCTGCTCATGTTTTTGCAGCTGGGAAAGTGGGCGTTGTCTCTCGTAGCGGAACATTGACTTACGAGGTTGCAGCAAGTTTAACTGCGGCTGGTTTGGGGCAATCGACTTGTGTGGGTGTGGGCGGTGATCCTGTGACTGGGCTGAA
>DATJPJ010000166.1:0-3958 GCA_035506455.1 Candidatus Nanoarchaeia archaeon | reverse complement strand
GTAGGCCTGAAGTCTGTTACAAAAAAGCAGCGAAGTTGTGTAAGACTAGCGCGCTTTTGTGATCCTTAGCCAAGAACCACAGGAGGTTGGAGGCTTTTGGGGAGATATCGAACGCGCCGCAGTTACCCGGAGGAGGGGGGGGTAGCATGTTCGCGGCTTAGGTTTTTCTTAATGTTCAACATTGCGAAACCTTGGTTTTGGGGGTTGAGGCTGTTTGCATTTTGGTAATGCAGCTTTTTGGCAAGTGTTCAGGCAATGTTCAAATCGATGTTCGCGATGCAGAAAACCAATGTTCAGCCAATGTTCAACGTATGGTGAGTCATTTTTGGGTTGGTATGCTTGGAGGGGTTTGACCCGGGTCATTAATCGAAAACATGCATTCTGAGAATGTAGTTTTGCCGATTCCACGCGGCTTTATTAGCTGCCAAGAAATACAAATTCACGAACGAGAGGACGAAAGCAAAATGGCTGATGGCACGTTTTCCTCTTTCCTGAAGTGGCGCGTTAACAGGTGGACGCTTCTCCTACTCGTTTTCGTCATAGCCTACGTCTGCATGCTCGCAATCAATCTGTCATATTCGTCGATGGAGTGGGATGAAGTGAGCCACTTCACGGGGGGCTTACTTTTGTCAAAGGGACAACTTGTGCAATGGATTTTGCACAATTCATACTACCCGCCTGCTTTCGATACCGTAACTGCCTTCTATTACCTCATAGGCGGCGCTAGCGTTTTTGCCGGTCGATGTGTTGCTTTAACCTTCTCGGTGCTCTCGCTGTTTGTCGTTTACCTTTTCGCCAAAAACATCTATGGCCTAAGGGTAGCGTTGCTTTCGGCTGTTTTTTTGGCAGTGATGCCGGGGATTGTTTGGGCTTCGCGAATGGCGATGATTGAAACAATGTTGCTCTTCGTCTTTTCGCTATCTATGTTCTTATTTTATAGGTGGCTCACCCTGAATAGGGACCGCGATTTTGCCTTAGCTGTCGTTGCTGTTACCGTGGGTGTTGCTGTGAAGTACCAGATGCTCGTCGTCGCGCCCATTATCATGTTGTTAGGCGTTGTGTTCTGGAAACACGACTTGCTGAAGGCTGAAGCGAAGCGCTATCTGCACTTACCTCGTTTAGCTCTGGTCGTAGCGGCTTTCACTTTGGCGATTTTTGTGGCCTTTGAGGTTTTGGCTTCTGGTTCCTTGAATACCTGGTTTTACGCGATAGGGGTAGGTGGCGCGAACAAGGCGGTTTACAGTGCCAGATATCCATTGCCCATTTTTTACCTCGTTGAAATGGCTTGGTTGAACGACACGATGCATCCCATTTCGTTGCTTCTGTACTTGGCGGGGCTTGGAGGCGTTGGCCTACTGATTTACCGGCGGGGGATCGCTGACAAATTTCTGGTTCTTTGGTTCTCTATAGTTTATCTAGTTTTCACGTTGATTCCTAACAGGGAATGGCGTTATGTATCAATCATGTTTCCAGTTTTGGCAATTGGTGCCTCACTTTTGATAACTCAGACCTATGATAAAATCCGAAGGATAGGGCAAACAGGCAAAAACTCCTTCACCAAGAAATGGGGAACTAAACTTGCCGCCGTCCTTCTTATTGCATTTTCCGTGGGTGCAGTGGCTTACAGTTGTTTCGACGCTTACAGGTTTGTTGCCGTTGATACGTTTCCCCTTCCTGTAGAGCAAGCGACGGATTACGCGGCTCAGACCTTAAGTCAAAATCAAACAATTCTTGTCGCCTGCCCTATGAACCGGTTCAACCAGTTTATGGTTTGGTTCTACCTTAACGACAAAGCATCTGACCTGAATATGAATCAGCCTCTGCAGTATCCAGAGCAAGCTATTGACGCCTTCAAACCTGACTTCAACACAACAGAAGTTGTCAACCTTTGCCAGACGAGCAACGTCAAGTTTGTCCTGTTGTTCGAGTACGGCGCGACTACACCTTTCTTTGATTCCACGTTAAATGAGCAGCAAGTTTACAGCATGCTAAACGCAACTGGACGATTTTCATTGAAGGCGAGTTTTGGATCTGCTCCTAACAGAATTTTCGTTTTATCGTTTACTTAGGGGCCACTTCAAGCCCAGGCTTTGCTTGTAAGATGCAGCGCAGTGTATCCAGCAAAACGTCAGTTCCCGTTCTTTTATGCGTTGAGAGTATCCCGCTGCCCTCCAAAACTTTGCAGCCGCAGTGAGCGCAAACCTCCGGACTGGGCTCTAATGTTACAGAGATTAGTGCCCGATCATTTTTAATGTGTGTTTTACGAGACCTTTTTGCTCTAGCTGTTTTAGAAATGGGTAAACTAAGCTGAGGCTAATTTCCTTTCAAAGGACTTTTTTGAATTTGCTAATATGATTTCTTAGCCGTGGACAGGACGTTCGTGGAGCATTGTAAGTATGTAGACGCCGGCTGAGGTCAGAAACTACCTCGTTAATTTCCTTGTTTTTACCCATGCTCTTTTTGCCTTTGTCTGTTAGATATATTTATAGGATTCATTTAAAGCTAGTATTCTCTTGAGTGTAATGCAAAGCCGGGGAGGAATTGGCGACTTTGCTGCGACTAAAGTGCTTAGAGATTTGTCTAATTTGACGAAGTCATGGTGGCAGAAAGACTGTCTGTAGTAGTGGAAATCTGCTTTTTCCTGCCTTTTCTCCTTTCTCCCAAAAAAAGGCTATCTGCGGGCAGTCCTGCAAAACCTTCTTTTGGAAGGGCTAGCGAAGTTCAAGTTAGAATTCAAAGGCAAAACCTGCTATTTCTGTGCATTTTCCTGCAAAAACACTTTCGACAAGAACCCCGCAAAGTATACCAAAGCGTAGCAGGCGGACCAAGTCACGCTTGCGGTTGTGGCTGCGCAGGAAAATAAATGTGCAAAAATTCAAGAAAAGCTGGTTTTCCAGCTCCTAATTTTGTTTCCAACGTTGTACTTTAGCGATATGCACCTAGCAAAACTTGTTCTGCAAAGAGATCTTCATTGAAGGCACCTACAAATTCGGTTTTTTCATTTATTATGATTTTAGGTACCCCTATCACTGAGTATTTTTGAGCGAGGTCGGGGAATTCCTGTGCGTCGATTACATCCGCACGTATCATGTCACTTTCAACTGCTAATTTATGAGCTATGGCCGCTGCGGAGGGGCAATGTGGGCATGTGAGGGTTACGAAAACTTGAATATGGACTGGCATTTTGATGTCTCTTATGATTTCTTTTGTTTTGTCCGAAAGGTCTGTGGAGCCTCTTGAAACATTTATGATACCTTCCACTAGCGTTTGGAGTTCGTAACCGTATGGTACGCCATATATGCGCACACCATGGTCAACTTTTCCGATAATGGCAATGGCTGGGATCTTATCTATTCCGTACTGTTTAGCTTTCTCGGCGTCCTTCACGAAATCGTAGATGTCGACGCTTATTTTTTCGCTTACCGTAGCCATGTCTTGTGTAAGTTGTCGGGTTTCACTGCAGAAGCGACACTCCATTTCCTGCGTGAACATTATGATTTTCACGGGATCGACTAGTTTTTCTTTGAAGTCGTTTCTAAGTTGTTCTTTTTTGTCTTCGGGCAAAAGGCTCATGTTGACTGTTCTCCGTTAATTTGTTACTACAAGATGAGTTTACTAAGAGTAATGGCGTTTCCTAGGATATTATCTTTGTGAAAACCGGGTTTTGTGTCCCGTCGTTTGCTGCCTTTCCTTAGTTAGCTCCGCCAGTAACAAAAACGGTCCGATCATGACTGCTCCCGCTTCAAACTACACACGTTTCTTGGATAAGCCTGGTTAGGTAGTTGAATCTGGATTGATGGGCTTGTTGGGGGGGGTTGCCTGGTTCTTGAATTGCCGCTCGCTGGAGCACATTGCCCAAGCTCGGCACTTGTGTGTCACTTTGTCATCCTCGTAGCTAAATTGGTCTGTTTGCTCTCCTTGTGGAATGAGGTAGTTTTCCGGTGGAACAATAGTCTTA
>DATJPJ010000165.1:0-5557 GCA_035506455.1 Candidatus Nanoarchaeia archaeon | reverse complement strand
TCTGAGATCACCCACTACGTGCGAGACTATGTGCTGCACGTGACTGTAACGATGAACCTGCATGAACTCTGGCACTCGCACGCTCCCAAATTTTGCCACCTTGCCGACATCATTTCTTGCGAGATCCACTAGCATTACGTGTTCGGCGCGTTCTTTCGGGTCTGCCAGTAGTTCTTTGGCCAGTTGTCGGTTTTCTTTCGCTTTCTGGGTGTTCGGGCGTGTTCCCGCGATGGGGAATGTTTCGATTGTGCGGTTGTCGATTCTGGCGAGCATTTCTGGGCTTGAACCGACAATTTGTCTGTCTTTTGATTTGTAAAAGTACATGTAAGGTGACGGATTGATTTTCCGCAAGGCGCTGTAAAACTCCAAGAGGTCGCCTTTGAAGCTGAAATTGACGCGTTTGCTGAGGACTACTTGGAAGATGTCTCCTTGAGCGACATACTCTTTCGCCTTCTCTACTGCTCCCTCAAAGCGTTCTTTCTCGATGTTGACCGTAGGTTGGTTGTGATCGAGCATAGACGTTTCGTCGGGTTTGCGTAAGACTTCCTCAATTTCTGGAAGACGATTCTTGGTGTAGTAATAATAGTATGCACGTTTCTGCTTGTGATCGAAAATTATTCCGTCGTCGAAAATGCCCATTTCGACGTCTGGAAAGTGTAGGTCGTCAATGGCTTTTTGGGGTAATGTTTCCCAATATCTGACCGCATCATAGCTGATGAAGCCAACCGCTCCTCCTGCGAATCTGAAATTTTTGTTTGGAGTTGACCTGCTGGATACGGCATTTTTCACGACCATTAATGGGTCGTCGGTTTCCTCTTTTGTCTCGTTGCCTGTTTTTTCGTCTTGCACTTCAGCAATTCCGTTTTTTGCGGAAATGATGAGTCGAGGATCGAATCCTATGAATGAGAACTGCGCTAGTTTTCTTGAGCCTTCGATGGATTCCAGGAGATAGGCTGTTTTGAATCGTTTGTACAATTTGGAGAAAATTTCTAGGGGCGAGGTTTGAAATGGGATTTTTTTGAAGTTCAAGGGGTCAACTAGTTTAGTTGTTTTTTGTGTGATTGTTGGCGCGTGATTGCCAAAGGCGATACCCCATGTTTCATGTGCTTCCTATTGCTCATAAGTATGCTATCGTGTATTATTTAAGGCTTATTTGTACATAATTGTACGTATTACCGTTTGCTCTTTACCAAAACATTGCCAAAAAAAGCGCAAAAAGGATTTAGAAAAGCAAAAAGGGAAAATCTCACTTGATAAAGGGAAGATCGGGTTAAAATACGGAGAACCAGACAAGGGATCAAAATTTGTAATAACAATTCCAAAATGTTAGCAAAAAAATAATAAGATTTTGAAAGGGCAACAAGTTTGCCATAGAAACAAAATAAAAAACCCGCACATTTGATAGAGAAAAAGCGTAGGTAAAAGCGTAGGTTGTAAAAATCCGACTCATAGACACCAGTGGTTTTGCCGCTTGCTTTGGCTTTTGCACACATGGTTAGTTACATTCTGTCGAAGTATTCCATCGGCGCATACCAATAGATGGCAATTTGTTTTCTACATTTAGGATTTTTACAAAGAACTGTCTGCCTTTTCACTTCACCGTGAGCACTGCTCATTAGCGGTTCGTCAAATGAAAATGTACTATGCCACGTGTCAGGCGGGTTGGCTTCAAAAGTCCATTCTTTGCAATAAGGGCATCTAAAGACAAGACGAGATTCCATAACAACCCTCTAGCTAATAGTAAGTTAGTTGCAACAAAATAACACTTCTTGAGAACTACCCTTTACTACTTAGCTAATTCGACTTCGCAAAAGTTCAAGCAACATTATGGAGCACGTTCAGCGTGCGTCTTTCGACCGCTGTCGCCTCCTCATTTTCGAAGAAGACGTTAAAGTCCGCTACAAGCAATCAAATCACTGCATGTTTTGTACGCGCAGAGAGCCGAAAGAGGCAAAAGGACTAAGTCAAAAGGAGAGAATTCAGCTTAAAAACGGAATTCAAAAGCTGCGTTTGCTATTCGTAACCAACTTTTTTGTCAGTTGGCTTAGAACCGCCATATTCAATGGGTGAACCTTTTCTCAATTCAGCTTTCGGGGGAGCGCCAGTTTTTTCGTCCTTGGGTATTTCACGAGTTTTTGACGCAGGTTTAGGCTTTGGGTTCGAGAATGTGTTACGTTTTGCTGGTCTTTTCTTTGCTTCTTCTACCTTAGGGATTTTTCTAATTATCCATACACCCGATTCGTCATTGATGCACCATTCTCTCACATTTTCGTCAATTCTTTTTAGATACTCAACGGATTCCCGAAACACGCTCTCGGGTACGCTGAATTGTGCAGAATAATGCAGGTCCAACCATTTTTTTGTGCCAGTCATGTTTTCTTTCGATAGAAATTCGCTAATTCTTTTAGCTGTTTCCTCAACTACATTTGTATCCATCGACTGATTACCTTGAGCCTATATTTCGCTTCTATAACTTAAAAAGTTATAAAAAAAGGAAATGCGGGCGACATCTCCACTCTGGAGGGTTCAAATTCGCAACTAGCCAATACAAGTAAAAACGTGGAGTACACGAACTGGTGCAACGATGAGAAGGGTATTCTCTTTAATCTAGAATTTCCAAACCTTAAATACAAAACAGGATACAGTGGTTATCCAAGTAGATTTGGAGTGTCACAAAAGGTGTTTTGCCAAAACTGCGGAGCAGAAATATCTCCAACGAACAAATACTGCCCTGTATGCGGGGCGGCACAACGGGTTCCTGCTCAACCACAACAGCAACCTTACCAAGCGCCCCCGCCTCAACCGCAGTCTCAGCCGCAGCCTTCAGTTCAACCTCCAGCTCAAAGCGGCGGCATCTTTGATCAAGACAAGTATACCATAGAGCAGAAGTTGGTTGCTCTCAGGGACACGTACGGAATCAAAGATTTGAACGGGAACCTTTTGGGTTACGTGAAGCAAAAGATTGTCAGCGTGGGACCTAAATTCTGGTTTGAAGACACAGCTGGCGTCCAACTTGGAGAAGTGGATGGCAAGATTGTCACCATCCACAACGAATACGATGTCAAAGACAAGAACGGACAGCTCAGGGCAAGAATAAAGAAGAAAATCCTAAAACTCATAGGTAGCGAATGGTGGATGGAAGACGCACAGGGACAACAAATAGCCAAGGTCAAAGGCAACTACTTGGCCCACGACTATCAAATTCTAGCCCCTGACGGAAGCACAATAGCCCAAATACACAAGAAATGGGTCACCATAAGAGACGCATACAACATAGAAATCATCCGCCCAGACTTCGACCGCTTCTTAATCCTAAGCTACGTCATCGCAATGGACCATGTTGAACAGAAAAACAACCAACCCAGAGGCTACATAGGACCTTTCTCTTTCTAACAATCCAAACAAAAACCGCGCGCAGGGAGAGCTTTACTTCCAAGAAGGGCATCTCTCCCAGAGCGGTGAACAGCCGTGCAAAAACTAAATATCAATACTTACAGGCACGGATGCATTTACTTAAGATAACACCCGTTGAACAGTATTTACTCCCGTGACGTGGGGCGAAGGGTTTAATATATTTCCTGAGATAACTTCATCGGAATAACAGGTGATTTTTTGAGAATTGGCTTCTTCGTTTGGGAGTATCCACCTGCATTGGTGGGCGGTTTGGGCACCTACGCCGAATATGTCACGCAAGAATATGTGGACATTGGTCATGATGTTTCGGTTTTCACACTTAATCCTGGAAACTTGAAAACTCGAGAAATAATAAAAGGTGTGGAAATTCATAGACCTCTTGTCGCGGATGCGAGCAACGTTTTTCCTTTCTTCGTTGTGGATGACCTCAAAAAATGGGGAACTAACATCAAACTTTTCAACGACATTTTTATCTACAATATCTTGAGTGCAACTAAATTCATTAACGGATTAATCAAGAAGGAACAGTATCAGTTTGATGTTGTCTGTGTTCACGACTGGCTCAGCAGCGTTGCCGGCTTGGTAATCAAAAACAACACTAAAGTGCCCGTCGTCTTCCACACACATAGTACAGAGTGGGGGAGAAGCGGCGGTGGAGGCTCTGAAGTCGTTAGCCACTTTGAGAATGCAATGGCGCAAAACGCTGACAAGATCATAACCGTTAGTTATGCAATGCAGCAAGATCTCGTGAAACACGGGTGGCCCCCAACAAAAATTAGCGTTGTTTGGAACGGTGTAGACGCTAACCGGTATGACCCTCAGAAAGTCAAGCAAGTGGATGTCGACGCGGTTCGCGAGAAATACGGCATTCCCAAAGATTGGAACATGATTTTGTTTGTTGGAAGACTTACTTGGGTCAAGAGCGTGCGCAATATTCTGCAGGCAATGCCTCTTATCCTGAAGGAATTTCCCAATACCACACTTGTTATTTTGGGAAAAGGCGAGGAGCAGTCAGATATTGTGGAAGCAGCCAGCCGACTTAACATTAAGAACAACATCGTTTATCGATTCGATTTTGTTCCTGAGAACGAACGTATCTTGCATTATGCAGCCTCTGATGTTTGCGTTTTTCCCTCAACGTATGAACCCTTTGGCATAGTTTGTCTTGAAGCAATGGCTATGGAAAAACCAGTCGTTGTGGGAGCCAGAGGGGTAGTGGGTTTCCGTGAACAGGTAATTAGCACGGGGGTGGACCAAACCGGTTTCCACGTTAATGGAGAAGATCCCGCGGATATTGCTTGGGGGATAAAGGAAACTTTGAGGAATCCAGAGAAAGCTCGTAATTGGGGTGAAAACGGACGCAAACGTGTACTGGACTTTTTCACTTGGCGTAAAGTGGCGGATGAAACGATAAAAATTTATGAGTCAGTGCAAAAATAAGTGTGCCTATATTGAAAGCATTTCGTTAATCGTTAGAAGCGAAGTGTCTATAGGCTTGGATTTTGTGCATGATTCCTCTAGGGGGATGCTTTGGATTTTGCCGTTCCGTAGCCCGATAACTTGGTTTCCTTGGTCTTCGCAAAGTGTTTGCACTGCTTTTTCCGCGAATAAACTAGCGAGTAACCTGCTCCTCGCTGTGGGACTGCCGCCACGTTGAACATAGCCTAATATCGTTAGCCGCACTTCGGATTTTGTCTGTTCCTCGATAGTTTTGGCGATTTCACTAACTTTTCCACAGCCTTCCGCTGCGACAATTATGCCTGCCCGTTTGCCTTTTTTAGTATTCTCTTTTAGCGTTTTTACGACTTCATCAGAGTCGCACTGATTCTCGGGAACAAGGATGATTTCGGCTCCAACGGTAAGACCCACGGTTGAGGCTAAAAAGCCTCTTTCTCTACCCATGACCTCGACGATGAATATGCGTTCGTGTGATATGGCGGTGTCACGGATTTTGTCTATTTCTATTACCGCTGTGTTAACTGCAGTGTCGAATCCGATGGTTTCGTCGGTGCCATATACATCGTTATCGATGGTTGCTGGAATGCCCATCATTTTGACATTGCACCGTTTGCTTAGTTCGAATGCGCCTTTGAATGAGCCGTCGCCTCCGATGACCACCAGCCCGTCTACTTGATGCTTTTTT
>DATJPJ010000164.1:0-9907 GCA_035506455.1 Candidatus Nanoarchaeia archaeon | reverse complement strand
GTCCAGTGCAGCTTTAAGGGTTGTCGGTAGTTCTTTGATGCCTAGTTCACGTCGTTTGGCCTTGCTGAGTTTGTAAACGTCTTCGTCAACTGGATTTCCTGGGTCTATCTTCTTCTTTATTCCGTCTAAGCCTGCGGCCATGATGCAGCTAAAGGCAAGGTATGGGTTGCATGAGGGGTCAACGCCTCTGTATTCAACACGTTTCTGAGCTGCGAAGTTTTCACCCTTATAGTATAGTGGAATTCTTGCGAGTGATGATCGGTTACGTCGGCTCCACATAACGTAGATTGGTGCTTCGAAGCCTGGGACAAGTCGTTTGTAGCTGCTGACGGTTGGGCAGCAGACTGCGGTAAGGGCTTTAGCGTGTGCCAGAATGCCGCCTACGTAGTACCTGCCGATTTGGCTTAGTTCTGCATAATCGTCTTTGCCGTCGTACATGACGTTTTCTTTGCCTTTCCAGAGGCTGGAGTGGACGTGCATGCCGCTTGCGTTGTCGAGGTAAATCGGTTTTGGCATGAAAGTTGCAATTAACCCGTGTTTCTTCGCGATGTTCTTGCAGACGAACTTGAAGTATAGGGCTCGGTCGGCAGTTTCAATCAGTTCCCCGTATTTGTAGTCAATTTCAACTTGACCTACAGTTGCAACCTCGTGGTGATGTTTCTCAATGGTTAGTCCAAAGTTGTCTTCCAACACTTGAGAGGCTTCGTTTCGATAATCTACGGTTGTGTCTTCGGGCGGGGTTCGGTAGTAGGCTTCTTTAGGTCTGAGTATAAAGCCGCCTGGCTTGATTTCAGGGGATTCTGGGACAACTCTTGGTGCACCCCATGAGTCTCCTTCGCCGCCTTTTGGGCTAGTCCAAAGGTCCCAAGTTAGTTTTGTGGGGTCAATTGAAGTAAATACGAAGTGTTCGAGTTCTGGAGCAAATATGCCCGTGTATCCCATGTCTTTAGCTAGTTTGACGGCGCGTTTTGCAACGTAACCTCGGGGGTCGGTGACTGAGGGTTCTTTGCCTCCGAAAGCTTCCAAAGCATCACCAAGAATAATGGCACTTTTCTGGGCTTCGTCTGTGACCCATGGCATGATCGCAAGTGTTTTCGCGTCAGGCATGAAAATCATGTCGGATTCTTCGATGGATTTGAAACCTCGCACAGAGGAGCCATCGAAGCCTATGCCCTCGGTGAAGGCTCCGCCGCTTACGTATTCCCGGGCTGGCAGTACCATGTCTTGCAAGATGCCACGGACATCAACGAATGCTGAGTGCACCCACCTTATCTTATTGGTTTTTAGAGTTTCAATCGCTTTTCTTATCGTTTCGTCCAAGACACTTCCATCCTAAACTTCATATGTTTTGGAAATCACATTTACCGTAAACGTATTTAAGCCTATCCCCAATTTATGTGTATAAGCGTTCAGCAAAATTAAAAATTACTAGACAACAAATCAGCTTTCACCCATAAAAAATGCGCGAAAGATGAGAAACAGAACAAATGTAAAGACATTCAAAACAACCGATTTTGGTCAGTTTTCACGACGAAGGAAATCACCCACATCTAACACGTTTCTAACCACAACCTCATTGCTTTTTACACCTTTGAAATCGCCAACAATCATCCCAAATCCTAAGCATTCGTCAAATTCGTTTATCAACAAAACGAAGTCACCTTTCCTCTGCGATCCTTGGACGCTCAAAATACCCTTGCGGAAAAGATCCCTGCCACATATGAACAGCCAAGCAGCTTTATGATCAAGAACCATTTTGTTTGTAGCTACCCTAACAAGCATATTAAGAAAGTTAAAACTTGGAAAAAACATACTATTCTTAACCTTCCCAAGGTATAAGCCAGCGTAAAAGAAATCAGCACGTGCCACTTTTCGCAGCTGAGGGTTAAGCAAGTAGTATCGTTGATTCTTCTGAAGAATGAATTCGGGGTTCAAAGCAATTTGCGCGCCGAACTTGGAGGCAAAGACCGTGAGTGACTTCATGGTTGTTCGGGCCTTCTTTTAAGTTTGCAGACAAAAAAGCCCTGGGTTTCATCCGGCCAAATACGTTTGCACATCGCAATAGATGTATCCAGTTGACGCCCAAAAACGTTTGTCAAACCAGGTGCACCATGACAGTTTACGTGTTGAACCTGTAAGCCCAGGTTTTTTATTGCCCAGTCGACGTTTAACTCGTCTTCCTCAGGTTCAAGCGAACAAGTAGAGTAGACTATTTCACCGTTCTCTGAGAGACACTTTACAGTTTCGAACAAGATTTCTCTTTGAACCATTGAGTTGCGTTCTACATCTCTAAGCGTTCTTCTGCTCAACCAGTCCGGGTCCGACGCAAAATTGCCAGAGCAAGGCACGTCCAAAAGAATTCGGTCAAACTTGAGGTTTAAGCCAGAAGTCCGACGCGCATCCAATGTATAAACAACCGTGCATCGGACATGGCAGCGTTCTAAATGATTGGCTAAAGCGGCCAACCGTTTGCTCTCAACATCCAACGCAACAATGGAACCTCTATTATCCATCAAATCTGCCAGTTGCGTAGTTTTGCCACCTGGCGCTGCACAAGCATCGAGGGCGGACTTGTTTTTTAGGTTAGTAAAGAGTGTAACAGGAATCTGAGCGGCAGCTTCCTGAATTGAATACAAGCCGAGAAGATATTCCGCGGTCGCCCCGGCGGAAACTTTGGATCTGCCTACCCAGTAGCCCATTTCCAGGAAAGGAATTTTCTCAAGTTCAACCCCAAGGCCACCTAGTCGCTCAGGCAGGTTTTTCCCTTTGGCGTTCGATTGGTTTATCCTAATAGCTTGTCTAACATGAACCGGTTTGAATTGCCAGCCGAGTTGACGATAACGGTTGATAAAAAACTCTTGCCCTGACATTACGTTAAATTGGTTTGCTGCAAATAAAAACTTTTCAAGCTACTTCATTTCTTTAAAGGCACTCTTGGTTGCAAAGCAAACGGGGCACGTCCAGTTTTCAGGGAGTTCCTTAAAGCTCGTTCCTGGCTTGATTCCATGATCTGGGTCACCTTTTAGAGGGTCATATACGTAATCACAGATTGAGCATTTCCACTTCGTTAAATCAGCACGATGTTGGTAGGTCAAAGCATTTTCTACGATGGCTTCATACTTCTCGTGGATTAGTTTCCTATCGAATTCATAGAACTGCTGCATCATTTTCTCCTGCTCTTCTGCAGAGAAAACTGCCATAGACGGGTAGAAGAAAGCTTTGTCTTCCTTATCAATGTGGCCAGGATAAAACTCTATCAGCTTCTTTAGGCTTGCAGTAATGTTCTTCAAAGATTCGGTATTTCCCATGGCAAATTCTGATTTTGCAGCCGCAAGCTCGCCCACGACTTTGCGTGCATATACATGTTCATCCATAAGCTCATGCATAATTTTTGATAGGTAACTTGAAAGTTGTTTCTTCTCTAATTCTCGGAAAAGGATATTTTCCTCTTTTCCGTGGTGGCATCGATCTGCGTATGTCCGAAGGAAATCAATGGCTGTATCCAAGAAAATAAAATTCACGAACTTCTCCTCTTCTTCTCGCTTTAGTTCGAGCTGGACGCCCCCCAAGAGCTCCTCAATGAGTCTGTGTTCCTTCATCAGCAAACCGATTGGTAGCAATAAAACACCTTCAATAATGGGGCAGAAGAAAACAATTATACTTTTTGGTTTAAGCTAGACGCACGGTCAAACTGCTGACGATTTGGAATACTTTCGGGAGAAGAATTTCCGGATTTCTTCGGCGAAAACTACGACAACTGCCAGCGATATCAAGAATGCCCAATCACTCAAGCCAAGCGCCACTGTTCCGAAGACGGATTGCATAAGTGGAACATAAATCAAGACAGCTATTATCGTCAACTGCGAAATGATTCCGGCAACTATCCATTTGTTTTGCTTTAAGCTAGTTTTGAAAACTGACTGTTTAGTCGTTCTGCAAGCAAGAACGTTGCCTGCTTGTGCTACCACTATTCCAGCAAAAGTCATGGTTACTCCTTTCAAGTAAATTGGGTTTGCAATGATGCCCTTTGCACCCCATTGCCAATCCGCGGGGACAGCCATTCCTATGTGCCACCCGCCAGCACTCCATGCATTAAGGCATCCTATCATTGCTCCTGTGGCTATGATGACTCCTATGAAAATTGAGCGAAGCAATACTTTTCGTGTGAACAGTCGTTCCTTGATGCTTCGAGGTGCCTCTTGCATGATTCCCGCTTCTGGTGGCTCACGGCTGAGCGCCAGTGAGGGAATAACGTCTATGACGAGATCGATCGCTAGGATCTGAATAACAAGCAGCGGGAGTGGAATACCCAGAACGGCATAAAGCACGAATGGAATAAGCTCTGCCCAGTTGTGTGAAAACACGTAGACGATGAATTTGCGGATATTCTCATAAATTGCCCTCCCAGATTCAACCGCTTTTACGATTGATGCAAAGCTATCGTCGAGAAGCACAATGTCTGCAGCTTCACGAGCAACATCTGTGCCTGAAAAGCCCATCGCGACCCCTATGTCAGCTTCTTTGAGCGAGGGCGCATCGTTAGCTCCGTCTCCAGTGACTGCGACTACCTCTCCGCTTTCTTTTAGTACTTTTACGATTCGAAGTTTTTGCTCTGGGGAGACACGCGCGAAAATTACATTACCTTTCTTGACCTCATCAACGACTGCGTTGTCGCTTAAATCATCTAAATCGACGCCGCGGATAACTTGACAGCATTGCTTGTCGACTATAGCTACTTCTTGGGCAACTACTTGAGCGGTTGGACCATAGTCGCCTGTGATTATTACGGTTTTTATCCCTGCTTGCTTTGCTTTTAGGACTGCATCCTTGACTTCCATTCTTGGGGGGTCACGCATGCATGCTAACCCGACGAATGTGAGGTCATTCTCGACATCTTCGTCTTTTCTGTATTGTTCTTCAGGCATTTGCTTGTAAGCAACAGCTATGAGACGGAGCCCTTCGTTTGCAAACTCTCGGATTCTCGCCTCCACCCATTCGAGCTTGTCGGCGTCTAAATCTTGGATTTTTTCGTCAATTAGTATTTTGTTGCATAGGTCAAGAATGCTTCTTGGGGCACCTTTGGTGTATACGAAGACATTGCCGTTGAGCTTATGAATGGTGGTCATGCGTTTCCTTTCAAAGCTGAACGGTAACACATCAATCATGGGTTTTTCGACTGAGGCATCTTGAATGTTCACGCTTGACTTTAAAGCGGCAACGAGTAGCGCACCATCTGTTGGGTCACCTATTACGTTCCAATTTTTGTTTTTATCTGAAGGTGGATCTAGTTTAGCGCTATTGCAAAGCGCGGCAATTTCAAGCAGTTTCTCTAGTGAACTTGTCTGTCCTTCTTTCAGCGGTTGCCCATCGATGGTGAAGTCGCCCTCTGGGGTGTATCCTAAGCCTGAAACCTCCACGACGTAGTCGTGCACCCATAGTTTGTTAACGGTCATTTCGCCTTTAGTTATGGTTCCAGTTTTGTCGGTGCAGATTACGGTTACACTGCCCAGAGTTTGCACGGCTGAGAGGCGTTTTACGATGACGTTTTGCTTCACCATTTTCAAGACATTGATCGCTAAGGCACTGGAAACGGTTACTTGCAAGCCTTCAGGAACGCAAGCAACCATAACACCTATCATAAAGAGTATGCTAGTGCCCAATGGCACGTGCAGGAACAAGAGGCTTGCTGCGAAGAAAGCGACTCCAACAATGACTGCAATCATGAAGTCATATTTTGCAGTTAATGCAATTTCTTTCTGGAGAGGGCTATCTTCTTCGTGAATTGTCTGAGTAAGGCTGGCAATTTTGCCAAATTGGGTTGCCATGCCGGTTGCGTAAACAATAATTGTGCCGCGACCTTTCGCTACGCTTGTACTCATAAACGTTAAATTGGGTGAGTATAGGTAAGCTTTCTCAACGACTTTAACAGTTTCCGCCATTCGGGGCTGAGGCTCTGACTCACCAGTAAGGGGCACGTTGTTGGTCCATAAATCAAAGGCTTCGATTAGTCTGCCGTCAGCAGGCACCCTGTCGCCTTCCTCCAAAACCACTACGTCACCAGGCACAATTTCTCTAACAGGAATTTTTCGAAGTTCTCCGTCGCGAAGAACCTTCGCGTTTTCGGGCATCCAACTTTTCAGGGTTTCCATGGCTTTTTCCGCGCGTGACTCCTGAAATAAGCTGACAAATATGTTCACAAAAACGACTACAAGTATGATTAAAGCGAGTCCTGGGCTACCACTTATGTATGAGAGAACGCTTGCGAACAAGAGAAGAATGCCGAATAGGTCTCTGAGATGTTCGACAAACTTGTGAACAAGAGGAATCTGCCTTTTCTCTGAAAGTTTGTTATAGCCGTAGGTTTTGAGGCGCTTTTTTGCTTCTTCGCTTGTTAATCCATTCGGTGATGTTTTCAGGTCGTCCAACAGTTCTTTAAATTCCATAGAAGCAGCTTTTTCCAAACTTATACCGCCAAATCCTCACTTCACCGAACTTATGAGCCCCAAATGTAGCTTCGTGGAAAGCGAGCGACGGCTTGTCTCGATGATAAACTAAACTCAGCAGCCTGGAGTGCCTTATTATGAAAGGGCATCAATATCCTCAACAATTAATTGTAGTATTTTAGTTAGTTTAACCTTTTAAGGTTTGTTTTAGCTAAAAACATACGAGTCGAATTTAAACAAATCGGCGCCGAATTAGCTTTTGTTGGGATATGTGCAGTTTTAATCGTATTTACCTGATAATTTCTCCTGTTTGAATTAAAATCTCGCCGTTTTTTGCTTCAATTGTTTCAGGAAAACATGTCCATAACCTTAATAGGCTACAGTCGCAATTTCCATGTAGCCTACTCTTATCAGAGAGAATTCAAAAATGCAGTTACACAACAAAAATGAACCCTCACAGGTTAAATATGATTCACCCAAATGGGAAGATGCATAGTTATGGCACGTTATAGACAAACAGAAGAAATAGTCAAACTAATGAATAATCCGACGATTATTAGGAACACCAGCATTATTGCACACGTGGACCACGGAAAAACCACGCTATCTGACAGTTTGCTGGCAGCAGCTGGCATCATCAGCACCCAAACTGCTGGGCAAAAGTTGTTCCTCGACTCGTGGGACCTTGAACAAAAACGTCAGATGACAGTTTTCGCATCAAACGTCAGCCTAGTTCACACTTTCAATAACCAGGATTATTTAATCAACCTTATTGACACTCCTGGGCACATTGACTTTTCAGGAGCTGTCACAAGAAGTCTTCGAGCTGTTGACGGAGCTCTCGTCGTTGTCGACGCAGTTGAGGGACCAATGACTCAAACGGAAACCGTGCTTATGCAAGCGCTACGTGAAAGGGTTAAGCCGATTCTTTTCATTAACAAAGTAGATAGGCTGATTAAAGAAATTAAACTCACACCTCAGGAAATCCAGCGCAAATTTGCAAAGATTCTCCTTCGAGTTAACACACTCATTGAGAAATATGCCCCGCCAGAACACAGACAAGACTGGCAGGTGAAAATTGAAGATAGTCGTGTAGCCTTTGGTTCAGCCCTTCACAAATGGGGTCTAAACCTCGATCATATGAAGATGAAAAAAGTCACGTTCCAAGATATCATTGATGCCTACACGGGCGACCCAACGGACGTTGGCAGAAAAGTTGACGAACTCAGCAAGAGAGCACCCTTGCCTGAACCAATTTTGGACATGTTCTGCCAGCATTTGCCGAATCCTTTTCAAGCCCAGCCTTATAGGCAGCCTCAAATTTGGCCAGGAGATGTCGACAGTCCAACGGGCGTTGGTATGGCGAAGGTTGATCCTAATGCTCCTTTGCTGATGTGCATTTCGACAATTGAGGTTGACCCCCACAGCGGAACTGTTGCAATTGGCCGAATATTTAGCGGGGCTGTCACAAAAGGCAAAACTGTACAGTTAGTAAGCAGCCATCAAAAAGGTCAGGTCCAGCAGGTGTTCATGAGTATGGCAACTGACCGAGTTATTATCGACCGTGTTCCCGCAGGCAACATCGGAGCCATATCTGGTTTGCCGTCTATACATGTGGGTGAGACCATTGCGGAAGATGGCATAGAAGTCCATTCATTTGAAGGATTACGGTATGTTTCTGACCCGGTCGTAACTGTAGCAGTTGAGCCCGAAGACGTCAAAGACCTGCCCTTGTTCGACAAAGTCATGCACAAACTCACGATGGAAGATCCAAACTTGCATTTCATCATGAATAAGGAAAGCGGTGAATTCCTTCTTTCTGGAATGGGTGAACTGCACCTTGAAATCACTGCATACCGAATGCAAGAAGCAGGCCTGAAGGTTAAGCTGAGTAAGCCTATAGTCAACTTCCGCGAGACCATTAGTCACGACTACAAAGGCCCCGCCATTATGGGTAAGAGTCCCAACAAGCACAACAAACTTTGGATAACAATTGAGAAACTCTCAGATGAAGTCATTGAAGCAATTAAGTCAGAGAAAATAACGGATATGCAAAGCAAGGATGAACGCACCAAGGTTCTCAGAAGTTTAGGCTGGGATGCAGATAACGCAAAGGGCGCTGTTGCGGTTGAAGAAAACAATATACTTGTTAACCGCATTAGAGGAAGACAGTATGTCGACGAAATACTTGACCATATCAAGACTGGCTTCCGAGAAGCTGTTCATACCTCGCCACTGGCGAAAGAGCCTGCATACGGCTTAAAGATTAACCTTGAAGATGTGACCGTTCACGAAGATCCAGTTCACAGAGGCCCAGCTCAAGCAATACCCATGACTTGGCGACCAATTTACTGTGCCATCTTGCTAAGCGACCCGAAACTGCTTGAGCCTTTGTTAAGCTTCGAATGCCGAGTTCCAAGCGAATTCGTAAGCTCCGTCATCACGTTGCTAAACAAGCGCCGCGGCAAAATCCTAGACATGCCTTCTGAAGAAGAAATGATTACTGTTAAAGCAGAAATGCCAGTATCCGAAAGCTTCGGAATAGCCGACGAACTTCGCAGCTCCACGCAAGGCAGAGCCTTCTGGGCGACTCAATTCTCTCGCTGGGCATATGTTCCGGAGCAAATGCAAGCAGAGACTATTAAGAAGATTCGTGAGCGCAGAGGTTTACCGCCGATCCCGCCAAAGCCCGAAGAGTACTTCGAGAAAGAGTAACTCGAATACTTTTTCTTCCCTTCTGTTTTCTTTTTATTTTTCTTTCAGAGTACTTTAGGAATTTCTTCCCGGAATCGCAAAATAATTATGTTCATTGCTTCTGGCAAAAGCGAGCCTCAAAAGAGGTTTTTAGCCCCTATTAGTTGACTAGCTTTTTCTTTTTGGCTTTACTATTTTTTCGTATAAAGTTTGGAAGTGTTCGCCGAATGTTTCGTCGTTTCTTTCTTTTCTCATTGCAATTATCCAAGGTTCCAGTTTTTTCCAATTTGATGCTATGTCTGCATTTAACCTGTCGGCTATCACATCGATGTCAACGAACTTCTTGTTTACTAGGAAACCAACTTCTTCAAAATAAGCTTCAACTTGGTCTGGATAATCACTTGCTTCGAGTTTGTTCTGCACGTTGGCTCTATGCTTATCGAATTCTTCAAAAACGAATTCTTTTTCAACCCACCAAAAAGCCTTTCGGAGTCTGTCAGTTTCTGCCCATTCGAACAGCTTCATTGAAATTTCGAGATTTCTATGTTTTTCCATGTGTCGAAGTTCAAGAAGGACAAATATTGCGGCGACGGAGGTTGCGATTGCAGTGAAAACCGTTGCGTAATCGGTAATCGTTAACATGTTTTTCACTATTCATTAACTCATTAAATTGTTTTTAGTATTTCTGCATTTGGACGTTGGAAGTGCGGATTCTACTTTGCACTTCTTTTGAGAACTTGCGATTCATTGCTTTACGGAAGGTTTAATTT
>DATJPJ010000163.1:0-2429 GCA_035506455.1 Candidatus Nanoarchaeia archaeon | reverse complement strand
CAGGCATTGGGATAGACATTTTTGATCATAAGAAACAACAGCTCACCAAGGCGAAAAAGAAAGCTTCCTCGCCCACTTTCAGCTTGGGTGACTATGGTTGGAAACGACGTCTTAAGAATGGCATTTACAGGTACCTTGCGGATGCTACGAAGGAAGACTTGTTAAAGATCGGCATAGCTAAAAAAGGAGCCGCCATCCTAACCAAGAATAATGGTGCTTTGTTGAGGCGTTGCATCGAGGAGAACCGTTGGGGAAGCGTTAAAGGCGTCGGTTATGAAACGTGGATGCGAATTGCTGAGTACGTGAAGGGCTGCGAGGCTGCGCAAATTGATACGGTCGTCACGAGCGATATTCACCGTCTCATCAGGGCGAACGGTACTTTGCATGGTAAAACTGGGTTGTTGAAGGCGGAATTTCCTGTGAAGGAGCTTGATACTTTTGACCCGTTTGTGGGAGCAGTAGCTTTTAAAGAGGGCACCGCGAAAGTTCAAGTCTCGGAAGCGCCCGAGTTTAAACTGAGTGGAGAGACATTTGGACCTTTCAAGAATCGAGCGGTTGAATTGCCAACTGGAGCGGCAGTGTTGCTTGTTCTGAAGGGTAGAGCTGAGGTGTTAAGATAATGTATGATGAGCTTTACGCTGCTTGGCGACTGGAAATCGAAAACGGCGAACTGAGTAGCTTGCCGTCTGATTTTTATGTTCGAGTCGCCGAGTACCTCCGCCGGGCTATAGAAGAAAACAAAATGCAAGACAAAAAGACCGTCAGAACTAACTTGCTGGAACATGAGATGAAAAATGCGCAGCAAATGGCGCAGGAACTTTTGTCCACAAGGTACAGAAAGATTGTCAAGTTGGTTGTAGCGGGGCGCAAAATATCTCTTGATACTTTGACTGCTGAAGAAGCTAAGCTTTACAATGGAGTTACTCCTTCGGCTGAGGCCTACGGCAGATTTGTTTCGGGCATCTTAGAGGGGCACGTAGTCAAAGTTGACATAGTTACCGCGTCTTCATCCGAGCCGCCTGTGGTTCATTTGCGTGTTACGGTGAGATTTCTAAAGCCCGTGCCGAGCATAGTTGGAGCAGATATGAAAAGTTATGGTCCTTTCCAAGTGGAGGATGTGGCTTCGGTGCCCATTGAGAACGCGAAGATTCTTCTCAAGCAGGGTTTGGCGAAGGCAGTTGAAGTGCAGTAGTGGGCGATTTAGTTTTTCGAATTTTGTGCCATAGACTTTGACTCGCCAAGATTATGATTGGGTACGAAACGATCCAGGTTATGGCGTAGAGTGGGCCGTAGTAGTAGTGGAATGTGTCTATGCTGGCGCCGGACATGCCGATGAGGAATATGTTTACTATCCTTAGTGCGTTGATTATGTAGGTAATTCCTACTCCGAAGATGAAGTAGCCCACTTTTGTTCGGAGTGGGATTTGCATGCGTTTCATGAATAGCAGGATTATGACTGTGAATATGAGGAAGCTTTCGATGCCTGCGCAGGGCCATGCGATGGAGAATGTTGCTGTGGCTGTGAGGTTGTGAGGGTTGGTTGAGGTTAGGAAGGGCATGTTTTGTGAGTAAGTGATGCTTGTAGTGTAGCCCATCATGGTTAGGATGGCGGCTGCCAAATTTGTGGTGGTTGGAACAAAAATTTGAAACGGTGTGAATTCTCCGTATGGAAAGATGTTGTCGATTAGGTAGATTGAGCCGACGAGAATCATGAAGAATGCTGGAACAGAGAATGATTTCACGCCTTTGAATCCGAAAGACAGGTAGATGAGGGCACAGAATAGAACAGCGAAAACTATGTATTCTAATGCGAGGGGCATTGATTGTTCCCATGAAATAGCTGTTTGGGCTGCCAAGCCTTGTGTAATGTGGTTCTGTATTGACCAATTGGTTATGGCGTCATTGAGCCCCCAGTAGTAGGAGGCGACAACGTAGAGAGTTGGAAGCATTAATGTCGCAATGAAGGCGATGCTTCTGGCGGATAACTTTTTTGAGAGTTTGATTGGTTTTAGTTCTTCCCAACCAAGAATCAGTTCTAAGCCGACAAGCCAAACAAAGAACAACTCGAAAGTTCTGCCTTTCCAAAGCAGCTGAAATGTGTCAGGCGCCAGCACGTATAGCCAAGTAAAAGCAATTGCAAGTGCTATCAGAGGCAACAGCTTGAGTAGCAAGTCTGATTGCTTTTTGATAGTTTGCAAAATATTTTGCATTGAGTGGACCCAGATTGATACTTCAATACGATTGGGGTTTCTAAAAAAGAATGCGCAATTGATTATGAATTTAGTCCTTGCAATCAATGACCAATAAGAAGGTTAATGGTTGCTGCGTAAATCATAAGTTAAATAACTAACCGCCACGTAAAAACAATTGACTCCGTGACCCGCATGTTAGACATCAAACTAATCCGTGAATACCCTGAGATAGTGAAG
>DATJPJ010000162.1:0-4406 GCA_035506455.1 Candidatus Nanoarchaeia archaeon | reverse complement strand
GCCTCTCTTCCTGCTGCCAAGGAGTATCTTATTGCTTCGGCTTTATTTTCAGCTTGAGCATAATGGTAAGCTAGTACGCCCAGACCGAACCCTTCAAAGCTTGTCGATGCTTCTATTGTTTTTGCAATTTGTGCATGGTATTCGATTTTTAAGGGATAAGGCAAGGTTGAAAGAAGCATTTCGGCGTATTTTGGGTGGGTGAATCTGTACCTCTTTTTTTCGTTTTGTATGAAGAGGGTTTTCTTCTCTATCTCGTCTAGTAGCCTGATTACCTCGATTTTGTTCTGGTTGATAGCTGCAGCAACCAACTCCGGTTCAAAACTTTCTCCTATTAACGCTGCTATCTCCAAGATTTGCCTTTGGTTTATATTCAGAGAATCTATTCTTCTAAGAATAACCTGTTTAACCTTATAGGGCAGCTCTGAACTTGGTGCTTTTAAGGTCCATTCGTCATTTCGCTTGATGATGCCATTCTGTTCACGAAGCATTCTCAATGATTCAACGATGAACAGAGGGTTGCCTCTTGTCTCAGAAAAAAGCTTCTCCTCTAAGGCATTGTCAATCGGTGACCCAAGCATGTCATTTGCGATTCTTTGAACTTCGTCCTGGTTTAGGTTCTTCAGTCTTATTTCATGAAAGAGTTCTTCTCTTCCCATCAAACGAAGAATTTCGCTAAGCTGCTCATTGGTCTCCTTGCCTGCACTTAATTCTTCGTTTCGGTAAGTTCCTATGATCAAAAGTCTTTCAGATTTCGCAATGCGAGATAGGTATTGCAACAAGCAAAGTGAAGCCGAGTCTGCCCAATGTAAATCATCTATGAACAAGACTAATGGTTTGGATGTTGAATTAAACAAGAGTTCCTTAGCTATAGCAGCGAAGGTTTGATCTTTCCAAACTAGCGATGTCGGTATTCTGCTGGTTCTTTCCATCTTTTGCGGGTTACTTAAAAGCGACGAGTCTAGTGCCGACTGCTCTGATCCGTTTTCTTCAGTAATTGAAACTGAATCAAAAGCCTCAATAAACGGAAAATAAGAGACCGTAGCATTGCTTAAGCACCAACCATGTAGAACAGTTACGTCTCGATCTTTAGCGAGTTTCAAGAATTCTAATGCGAGCCTTGTTTTTCCGCTGCCTGCTTCACCAGAGATAAAAACCGTTCCACCTTGACCATTCAATGTGCCGTTTAGATATTCGTCAAGTTCATCAAGTTCAGATTCTCGACCCACTAGCGCAGGCTCAGGTAAACTGCATGTTTTCAAACCCGCAAACTATCCCTATATTGTTAATTCTATATTACTGTAAGAAAAGGTTTGCCATTTGATTATTCTCACGGGTTTTTTAATTGTATGAAGGCATTTGGCTATCGCAAAATCTAAATAGATAACGGTTTCTTGTTTGTACTGCATGAGTTCAAGGGCAGAAGATAGCTGGCATGGGCGCCTTTGAGTTTTATCAAGAGAAGGGCTTACAGAGAAAGCTCTTTCTCCCCGCTCTAGTCGTATCAAACTTCTCAGTCTGGCTGATAACCGTCACCAATTCGCTCTTGCTAATCGAAATTGCCAATACATTTGAGGTTTCCGTAGGGACAGCAAGTCTAATGGTGACTGTAGGTTCCGTCACTGGAATTGTTACGGGAATATTGACTTCTATCTTGAGTATACGTTATGAGCACAAACTACTCATGATTTCAGGTCTTCTTGCGACTGCCATGGCTGGAGCGGGGCTCTATCTTGCACCAACATTTGGCCTACTGCTGCTTGTTAACATCGGCGTTGGGTTCGGCATCGCGGTCACTGGCTCCATGGCTTACTCGCTGGTTGGAGAATTCTATCCGCTGGAAAAGAGAGGAAGAGCAATCGGCTGGCTGGTTGCAGGGGCCATCCTTGCATCTGTTGTCGGGGCCCCTGTGAGTGCGGTAATCGCCAGCATAGGAACATGGCGATTGGTTATGTTGTCATTCATATTTCCTATTGCCGTTTTCAGTATCGCGCTTTCAATTGGGGCAATCCCAAAGCCTTCAGACGAGAGCCAAGCGGTTCAGGCTGAACCTTTTCTTGCCGGTTGCAGACAGACCTCTTCCAATCCTTCGGCAATTGCTACCTTGTTAGTTGGGATGTTTGCAATGGCTGAAAGCACTATTGGCTTCTACTTGGTTTCCTTTTTCAGAACTCAGTTTGCAATCAGTGTTGAAGTAGGTTCTCTGGTTGTCGTTGTGGGGAACCTACTGTCAGCGGCGGGCGGTGTAGTTGGCGGGACGTTAGTGAATCGTGTCGGGAGAAAACCCTTGGGGTTAATTGCAGGTTTCTTAGCTGCTTTGTTGACCTTGACTTTTGCCTTTATGCCCACTTTCGAAACCTCATGGGGGTTAAATGCCCTGAGATTCTGGTTTGCAGGAATGTCTTTTACGGCGGGCGGCAGTTTGGTCATCGAGCAGGTTCCGAAGTTTCGCGGTACTGTCACATCACTTAACGGCGCTTTTGTTAATGCTGGAATGTTGTTAGCAAGCATAACAGGAGGGATAGCGCTCAACTTATACAGTTACCAAACAATAGCGGTGCTTTTAGGGAGTTTTGGTGTAATTGGAACTGTTATATGGATACTGCTTGTTAGAGATCCATGTAGAATCAAGGCGTAGGCCGAAATCTAATTTACCAGATTTGTCGCCTATTTTGAGAATTGTCTTAGCGAATTATTATGAGCTAGATTCTCACAACGAGAATCAACTCCAGAAGAGTACGCAAAAACATTTCTTACCATTAACTTAAATCAACAATAGAAATAGGCAACAAATCGAGGCTATTTATTGAAGATAAGCTCATAATTTAGCTTTTTTTGAATTTGGCGCCGGGAGGGGGATTTGAACCCCCGCGGCCCCGAGAGGCCACAAGCTGATTGGTGCCCCATTTAGGTGACATCTCCAGGCTTGCTCCCTGCCTGGCTAGGAGACCCCGGCAGCGTTTTCTGATAGCTCTTGTTTGGCGGTTTTATTATAGTTTCTTCACGTAACTTAAACCTTTACAGAAACGTGAGTGTGTGTCTAAGAGTAGTGTTGTTTTTATAAACTTAAGCGACGTATTCAATTTCAGCGAGGAAGAATTAATTGAAGTCGTCGGCAAAATCCAAGATTGCACAAAAATACTTATGGCTAGACGAACTGAGCAGCAAAGAGGCAGCCGAAGCAGCGAAGGGAGGCATAGTTGTAATTTTTCCGATTGGAAGCGTAGAAGAGCATGGTGAACACTTGCCTTTATGCACGGACAGCTTGCAGTCGGAGTACGTTGCGATGGAGGTTGCCAAGAGGACGGGTTGCCTTGTGGCTCCGCCGTTTCGGCAGGGCGTGTGCAATGCAGGGCGCAATTTTCCAGGAACTATTTCTATAGGGTTTGACACGTTGCGTTTTGTAACTCGAGATATCCTTTCGGAGCTGGTTCGCAACGGTTTTTGTAGAATAATCGTGCTCACGGGCCACGCGGGTTCTTCTCATATGACAGCTTTGCGGCTTGCTGCTCAGGAAGTTGTGCTGCGAGAGATAAATTTCCAAGGAAGGCAAAAGACGAGAATTATGGTTTTGTCTGATTACGATTTCGCTTATGAAGTGAAGGATCAATTCATGGTTGATCCAAAAGACGGGCATGGAGGAGATGTAGAAACCAGTCGGATTATGGATATAAAACCCGACTTGTTAAAAGGCAAGGGCAAAGCGGGTTTCCCTGAAATGCCACGTTTCGAGGTTGTTCCAGATCCTGAGACCTATTTTGTAGGAGGGTTAACGGGTGATCCCACGGCTGCTTCCAAAGAGAAGGGACAGAAAATAAACGAGTACATCATTGAACATGTAGTGAAACTTGTTGATGAACTAAAAGAATAGCTCCGCACTTATAGCAACAAATTATCGAGGTTAGATCCAATAGAAGGCAGTCAAAATTATCTTCAGGTGTGAGGGTGTAAAGTGGTCCCACTAGGAAGATAATTAAGACCCAAAAACGTCACATATTCCGGAGGAACTAACATGTCTGGACCTTCTATGCCTGAACAACCCCAGTCGAGTGGGGCCTTACGATTTCCGAATCAGATTCGAGGGACAGCCCTATACATAAACGCAGGAATTATTTGCTCAATAATAGCTATCTTCATTTTGCCTGAGATTTTTGGGTCCGCCGCAATTATCTTAGGCGGTTATGCTTGGAGGCTCGAATACAGCGAATCGAAAAACCGAGGGCTAATCGTCATAATCATTGGAATCGTTACTATGCTCATTGGAATCTATTACACATCATTCTTCGGTCTTTACAACGTCCTGCCTTAACAGCCTTGATTTTTACCGATGAGCACCCTGTAGCCGCTTTCGATTGCCAAAACTTTGCAGTTGCCAAAGGTTTCAGTAAAAACTTCTGGCAAAGTTTTTT
>DATJPJ010000161.1:0-6397 GCA_035506455.1 Candidatus Nanoarchaeia archaeon | reverse complement strand
ATTTGTCTCCCTGTTGGCTGTTCCAAATCGTTTTTAGCTGTGAAGCGAACGCATCCTCGTCAGCTGCAATGCGCTTTTTGACTTCGCGCCACGTTGAGGGGCAGTCTTTGTACGTTGTTTTGACGAGTTCGTGGATTACTTTGTCGAGATGCTTTTTGTTTTGAGGAGTGACTTCTATTCCTGCTTTCTTGAATACCTCGCTTAAATGCCTGAAGTAGCAAGTCATGTCGAAACCACAAGACTAAATGGAGAATTTAGCATGTAAGCTTTGCTAATTCATCGAATTATTTCATCAGGAATTACAGAGGCTTAAGGGCAAGAGTTGATCTTAGGAGCAGCTCCACAAAGGGTAATGGACTTTCGTAAAGCTAGAAAAATTAAAAAGACCGAAGCCGCGAATAGTGCCACATTAAATCATTGGAGAGAAAACGCATGCTTGTCTCAAACAAAGATTTGATGGTTCCGGCCAGAAAAAGTGGCTATGCAATTCCAGCCCTCAACGTGCAAAACCTCGAAAGTCTCACAGCAGTTGCCGAGGCAGCAGTGGAGGAGAGGTCACCCGTTATTTTGGCAATCAGCCCTAGCGTTGTGAAGTACGCTGGTATGCCCTATATTATCGCCTTGGCGAAAACTGCGACTAACCTGTCGCCTGTGCCTATGAGCATTCACTTGGATCACGGCGAAGATTATGACATTTGCGCTAAATGCATAGATGCAGGCTTTTCAAGCGTCATGATAGACGGAAGCTTCCTAAGCTACGAGGAAAACATTGCTGTAACCAAAAAAGTCGTCTCGATAGCTCATCCCAAAGGTGTCAGCGTAGAAGCTGAACTGGGCAAACTGGCTGGCATTGAAGAGCGCAGCGTCGAGGAGAAAGAAGCTATCTTAACAGACCCCGACAACGCCAAGGACTTTGTGGAAAGAACGGGCGTGGATTCGCTTGCTGTTGCTATTGGAACTTCCCATGGAGCCTACAAATTCAAGAGTGAATCAAAACTCGACATTGAACGCCTCAAGAAAATCAGCCAACGAATTTCTATCCCCCTTGTTCTTCATGGAGCTTCAAGCGTTCCAGAGGCTCTTATCGAAAAAGCTAGCAAATACGGCGCAGTGTTGACCAATGCGAAAGGCATACCGGAAGGCGAGATTAAGAAAGCAGTCGCTTTGGGCATTGCCAAAGTCAATGTGGATACCGACCTTCGATTGGCTCTTACGGGGGCAGTTCGAGAAGTTCTGGCAACTCAGCCAAAGGAGTTCGATCCACGGAAGATTCTAGGACCTGCAAAGGAAGCAATGAAACAAGTTGCCAAGAGCAAAATGCAGCTTTTGGGAAGCGCAGGCAAAGCCTAAACCAAAAAGAAAATGGGATTAAACCCATCAAGTCATTTTTCTTTTGCTGTTTTTAGCAGCTTCATTAATCTGGGCATGAGCTCGTAGCCGTATTTCAGCGTGCCTAGGCTGCCTTTTGAGCATTCTTTCTCGCAGAACTTGTCTATGTTGTCGTCTGTAATGGTGCCGCCTGAGACTAACAATGGAACAGGGGTGTCGCTGTGAACTTTGAGGATGCATGGCGTTGCGTGGTCGGCTGTAACGCAAAATATTGTTTGCTTTAGGTCGATTTTAGGCAATAGTTTGCCGAAGAAGTATTTGTCTATGGCGGAAATTATGTCTGTTTTCTTTCGGCAGCTGCCGTCGTGGCCAGGCTCATCAGGACCCTTAAGGTGTATGTAGAAGCAGTCGTGTTTCGGCATAGCCTCTAGGAGGCGGTTGACTCGGATTTCACAGTCTCGCTCTATGTTGCCTGTCGGGGGAGGAAGTAAAGAGGAGTCCATTCCTGCTAGGTGTGCTATTCCATTTTCTGCATGCATATCTGCTAGCGCTGCGAAGTTTACTTTGTAGCGTTCGTTTATGCTGAAGAAGTGGGGAAGTTGACTTCCTGCATCCCTTGAGAGTACGACGTTTGCTTTGAGTTTGCCTTCTTTCGCTCGTTTAACGTTTAAAGGATAATTTTCCCAGAGGTCACGTGTTTTCTGAGTGAATTCGTTAACTAGATCTGCCGAAATTCGTGCGGATTCAGTGTCTTCAAGTGGCACGCATTTTTTCAAATGCATATCTACTTCGGTTTCAGCGACGCCTAATCCGTTTACGATGGAGTATGCAGGATCTGTGTTGGAAATTTTACCTGAGAGCGGCTTGCCATCGCTCTTGATCACCAGAACTGCTCGATGCCCCAACGTGTTCTCGAATTCAAATTTGGCAGGATGCGAGGTAAGCTTTACCTGCGTGTTAGCCGCTTTGCTCAGTTCCAAAGCTTCCGGGGTGGTGAGGGTTCGCGCGACGCGTCTGTCCAAAATTTCCTGAGCGTTGCCCAAAGTTGCGAAGTTACATCGTAACGCAAGGTTTCCATCTTTGAGGGCAATGCCGGCTCCAACAGCTTCAATGATGCCACGCCCTGTACTATACTTAAAAGGGTCGTAACCGAGCAACGAAATAACAGCAACGTCGCTTTCGGGAGCAATTCCTTTGCGCACGGAGTACATGAGTCCAGTTTTTCCGTGTTTTGCTAAATTGTCAAGATTCGGGGTTTTGGCTGCTTCTAGGGGAGTTTTGTTGCCTATTTCTTTATTTGGCAAGTCTCCCATGCCGTCTATAACTATGTAAAGTAGCTTCAAGGCTGGAGCATTCCTCCAAGGACTTGGAAGAACGTAGTTGGCGTTAATGCTTTATTTCTTTTTTGCTTCTTGAGTCGCTCTTGCAAAAATTTGTCAGACAAAAACAGCTTTCTCGTCTTGAGCTTTCAAGAATGCTGCAAATTTGATTTCATATTTTTGCTAAGCACCATGATAGGGCGTGTGCTAATCGGATATACCAACTATTCGTCTAATTTCCTGCTGTGTCTGCTCTGGGGTACCAGTCGTGTTTACCAGATAGACTGAGGTTTGCGAGAAATATTTGTAGAAAAAGTTCTTGCGAAGCTCCTTCTTCCGGTCATCCCGAACCAGCTGGTGAGGATTGCAAAAGTCGTGCTCAAGAAGATACTGCAATGCCTCGTCAGTGCTCATTTGAGCCACAATTTTTGGGTCTAATGGATCGCGTTTGAGCAGAATAATCTTTTTTATGGTTGTTAGCGGAATCACTCCGCCTGGCCCTACGATCCACCTAACATTTACGACTGCACGGCCTTTCTCGTCAAGCACTGCTTTGTCCACGAGTCTTTCGTACTCATTCCAGATTTTTCCGATATCCGCCTCGATGTAACAATTTTTCTCAGACCCAAATGCCAGCGGTTCACGAGTGCTTAGTCGAACATAATACCAGTCATCTGAAATCAGTCGACCATAAGGAAGGCGAAGCAGTCCCCAGGAGTGAGTAGTTTTTCCTGTGCCGCTAGGCGCAATAATGGAAACTCCCATGCAACCAAGGTCTATCGCTGCTCCATGCACAGAATAAATTCGATGCTCATCTTCCAAGATATCGCCCGCCAAAGCTAATGCGATGCTCTTTATCCATCCATAATAGTCGACGTTGATGAGAAACGCGGTTTTCGTGTATGCGTCGTACTTAACTGTAAGGGGCTGGTTTGGCTCTTCTAGTACGATAAGTCTTCCATGACTTCGGGTGTTTTCGCCCATTGTGTAAAAGTTGTCTTCCCATTCGGTGTGGACTCGCTCAACTTCGGTCAAGAGTTTTATGCAACAACCATAGATGTCAGCCTTGTTAGAGTATAGCAACCTATGTTCGTATTTCTTGTAAAGTTCTTCATTTTCTTGTGGGGTGATAAGTTGAACAAAATACCTGGAACTCACTGTTATTTCTCCGAAAATAGCTGATAAATCATAAGTTTAGACAAAAATAAGGTTTCCCCTTGCCAGCGTTCGAGTTTTAAAGATTTAGAGGCTTGCGGCAAATCCCTTGAAAACTTCTCGGATTGATTGAGCCAAAGGATGTTTTACCTGCACAGGTTCTTCGAGTTTTTCCATTCGAGCAATGCGCCAGTAGATTGGGGGATGTGAGTCTAATCCTAGCCATTCTTGAAGTCGGAATGAGGGTATCCGTTCGAATAGTAAACGGTGGAATCCAATTTTTTCCAGCGATTTTGCCATGATTTTTGGTTGCCCTATCATTATGGCTGATGTTAAGTCTGCTCGAGCCTCGAAGAATTTGGCTATGAAGAATATTAGTGTCATAACAGCGAGGAAGTATACAAAGAATAGCAGCGAAGTGAATATCCAAGGGAAAAATGTTAGGAGCACGTAGAATCTAAAGAGGAATTCTGCGCTCAGGAGTCCGAAAAGAATGAGTGGGTCTCTGCCTTTCAGATGTCCAAATTCGTGGCCCAAAACGCTTTCAACTTCAGGTTCTTCCAACTGGACCAAAAGGCCGGTTGTTATTAGAACTATCCCTCTGCTCGGGCTGGGTCCCGAAGCAGCGGCATTCGGGACCATAGTGTTGGATATAACAATTTTCGGGACTTTGTACCCAAACCGGTCGGCGACCTTTTTCACCAGTTCATACACATTTATTTTTTTGGCTGAGAGACTACCTTGCCTGCATGATACGTTATATTTGGTGAATACTTTTTCTGCTTCTCCGCAGTCGATAACACCGTGTTTAGCTATTATTTCATCGTAGATTTCTTTTTTTAGTGTCGCCAATTGTTCGGGGGGAATTTGTTTGTAATCTTCGATGGTTCCGAGCGAACCAATTGGCGGCTGATATTCTAGGAAGTGAATTGTTGGGTTGTCTTTAGTAATTGTCCAGTCGCTTGATCTTGATATGATTTTGTTTGAGTAGAAAACGAAAACGAATTGTGACGCAATTAGGGCTATTGGGACAGTCCAGAAATATGCGGGGTAAAAAGCTTCAACAACAACGAATAAAGCTAAGCCGAGCCCTATGAACACAAATGTTAGAAGTATTTGTGTTTCAAGAAAGAGTCTGTTAAAGCTTTTCTCATGAATTTTGACTTTTTCGGGAACGATTTCTTCTCCTTCTCGCCAGGCGAAGTACCAGGTGATTTTTCGGGCTTGTTCTTCAAAGGTTCCGACGGCGATCACTACATCTTGCCGGGCCTCGTCAACGGCTGATTCAGGGAGTGCAGTATCGAGAGGAGTAATGTTTACGTTGACAGCGTCTGTGCCTGTGATTTCTACTTTGAAAAGTTGATTTCCTTTTTGGTCAATAATGTTGTATGATATTAGAAAGGAGTTTTGAGTCTGTTCTTTTGAAAGATTTGAAAACCGTTGTTTCTGCGGCGTAAAGTACTGTTTGTACATGAACTCAAAAAGTTTCTCATAGTAGCTTGAAGGGACTTCAGTGTCAATTTTGTACGAATAGGATCCAACTGACATTTTACTCCAAAACCTGAAAACTCATGCAATCTAACTTTGTTTTTCCTTTTTTATAACTGTATGGGTTAACCACACAATGCTGTCAACGGCAAAACTTGCTTACCTCTTATTGTGGACGAAATAGAAAAGCTATATTTGAGACCGCGGTCTAACTACGGATAACACTTAACTTGGTGCATCAAAAAATGACTGAACGCGATAACCTAACTGACCCTGAAAAATCGAAAGCGTATTCTCAAAACATGACTGATCGCGCAAACGAACTCGAAACTCTTCGAATGGAACTTCAAAACCTCATGATAAGATTTGGACTGCGAGCACTCAAACTTTATCAAACAGGCACACCTGAACCATTGGCATCTGGGCAAATGTCTTACCTAATAAAATATGAGTTGACCAACGCTATTGCAGATTTGCAAGATCCCAAAAACATGGAGGTTATTATCAATCAAACGAAAGAAGAATGGAAAAAACTACAGCAACCTCCAGAGGAGCCATAACCGCTTCTCAACCTTTTTGTGAGAGAAAATTACTGTCGAAAAAGTTACTTTTTATTGTTAAATCGGTGGCTTAACTCGACTTAACTCGCTCGAACTAAGCTTTGTCCATTTCTTGAATTCTTCTGACGGCGGATTTTTCTCGTATAATTCTTTTCGCCTCGACTCCAAAAACAAGTTTTCTTTACCCACGAATTCGGCTGCAGTTAAAACGCTGTGTCCAGAGGCTTTCGCTACTTCGAAAATTGGTCCGGTTTTTTGTTGCCACAACTCATCCCTGAGTGCATGATGTTCCATAATAGTTACAGGGACAACTTTGACGATGGATTTTAGGTTTAGAAGTCCGGTTTGGATTTGGGATTCGTCGACCTTGATATTACCCAAATAAAAAGGTGGACCCCCTATCATCAGCAAGTCTGGCTTTTCAGACAAGATTATTGCAGCCGAATCAGTAGCCATCGGACCTTGTACATCAGGTGCATGAGTAAACTTCTCACCGCGCCATTCCACTGTTGCCATAACAACCCAACCCAACATCGCGTCTTCGGG
>DATJPJ010000160.1:0-28188 GCA_035506455.1 Candidatus Nanoarchaeia archaeon | reverse complement strand
AAGAAGGCATTCAAAAAGCTGTACATCAGAATCCAGCATTCATCGCTCTTCCGGAATATTTCTCAGTTCCAAATAACATGGAACACTTCACTTCAGCTCCCGATATTAGTAAAGAAACCTTCAAGGCCACGGTTGCATTCTTGAAAAAAATGAGCAGCGCATTTCCGACCGTTTATCTCATGGGTGGTACGTTTCTTGAAGAAGCTGAAGGCAAGTATTACAATACCAGCACACTCTGGCACCAAGGTGCGATCATAGGTAAGTACCGCAAACGTAATCCGATAAGAGCCGAGTTGGAGGCAGGAGTTAGCCCAGGCGACCAATCCGTGGTCGTTGACACAGAATACTGCAAAGTAGGTTTGCTCATCTGCGCGGACATGTTTGACCTGCAAACCATCAGAGCTGTTGCGAACTTGGGTGCGGAACTAGTTTTTCTACCTGTGGCTGCTATGGGCACTCATCCCCCAGTTAAGGGTCATCCGTTGACTTTCAGGCTAGCATATGAGAATGGTCTTTACCTAGTGAAAGTTGGCAACGTAAGTTCCAACGCCCGAGGTGGCCGAAGTGCCTTCATCACTCCCTGGGGTATTGAGCAAGAAGTATCTGACGTCCTTGAAGATTCGGTTTTGACCAAGGATTTTGATATGCAAAAACTTCGGAGTTACAGAAAATCAATAGGAAAATAAGCGAGCTCTTTCGCCTGAATAAAAAGTTTTGATGGACTTTAAAATAAAAGAAAGGTTAGATGCTACGACTTTAGCATCTTTTCCCATCTGTTGAACAATTCTAGGACTTCATCGCCACCGTGGTCTTTCAGGAATTCACGCTTTTCTTTGTTAGCAACGCATCTCTTCTGGAACTCGCGGATGTAGTCGGCTTTTTCTGCAAGGAAGATGATACCATCTACGCCTTGGCGGGCGACTCTTGTTGCGACTGTCATAATCTGGTCTGCAGGTGCAACGGTTTCCCAGGTTTCATTTGGTCCTCGTACGTAGAAGTTCACAAATACCGGCTTTTTGAGAAAACTCTTGTAGCCGCGGGCGATGGTTTCCCAATACCACGGAGTTGGGTAAGCTTTGCTGAACATGGGGATAACGAAGTAATCAGCGTACTGTGCCATGGCTTCAAAGTCATATCCAAAGCGTTCCTTGCCCATCAACGGGTCGGGGAGACAGTTGACAAAGAGCGGTTTTCCGGAAACCACTTCCTTAACCTCTCCAAGAAAATCAGTCACTGTTTTTGCTCGCCAATCAAGCCACTTCAGGCCGCTTTTACGCTGTTGTTCTATGCACCTTGGGCAAGTACAGAAGTGCTGGTCCGCAAAGTGTTGGCTGCTAATACTGATGCCTGGAGTCACCTTGGCGCTTTCTGCAATAATTTTCAGATTGTACTCTCTTGCTTCTGGGTTAGTCATGCAAACGACGTCCCAGCGCAAGTTGAAACGTTTGTTTGTGCGTAACGCGGGGCCGAATGAGCTGACTGAAACCCAATCGGGGCGTTTTGCTGCCATATAATTGTCGCCGAAGCAGGCGATGTTAGTGTACATTTCGGGATTAGGTTTTCCCACAATCCCTGATTCTGATTTCAGACGGTAGAAGTTGTAGTCAACGCCTTCGACTGGTTCTGGTTGGTACAAGAAAACTCCAAATTTCAACAATATTCACCATCATGTGTCCTTTATTTGCTACGCAAATGATTTTGCAGGTTATTTAAGGTTTTCAGTTTTAATTTTATGGGTCAGCTTTTCTTATCATACCTATCAAAGTGCGTTTCAAGAAAGGCGGCAAAATAACCCCTGCAATATCCGTTTCATCTAAATTTGTGCCTAGCTCGCTGCTAAGACTGACGCGTTCTCCAAAGCTCTTGGCCAACTTGTCGATCTTACCAAGTTGTGGCGGCAACAGGCCGTATTCGACTTCCTCGTCCAATTCCACTGCAGACAGTATAAGCGAAGCAGCCAGTGAGTCTTTGGTTATCATTTCTTTAATTAATTGTTCAAGCTCCTCTTTGTTTTTGTTAAGGTCTTTGACTTTGGATAGTTCTAAAGCCATTTTTTTAACTGAAATGTGCCTTGCAGATAACCTATCTAAGAGTGACCTGGTTGGGCTACATTCGCGACCCTTCATTATTGCTTCCTTCACTGCCTGTTTTGTGCAGAAGCCTACGAGTTGACCTAACTTTGAGGCTGGCCCGCCAAATGTAATGGGTTCACCAGTGCCCGTTTCAGCGCAGACAACGGCATCTGTTATTGTCCCTGTTGCTGCTCTGCCAGAGTATAAACTTCGAATATCAAGTTCCAGCAAAGCAGCGGTTTTTGCTTCGGTGGCTGTAATTATGCTACTTACTAAGGTGGGTGGCGTAGGTTTGCCATCAATGACGACTATGATGTTTATGGTCCCTTTTTCCATGACTTCTGCGTGTATTTCTTCGCCGGAGGATTCAGCATGATCGCAGGTGTGTCCTTCGTCGTCGGCCGCTGTCGCAATTACGCTTACTCCTAATTCATCATCTCGTTTTGAAGCCATGGCGAAGTTCTTGACGCACGCGGCGGTAATCATTGCGACAAATTCTTCTTTAATACCGAGTTTATTGGCTGAATCGGCTACGAGTTTTTCGGGATCCATATGCAGTTTTGTGTCACCATAGCCTTTTGGGACCTCGATGTTCAAAATAACGCGGGTAGGTTTTATGCCGCCACCATTGTGATAAGCCGAACTCACGGTTTGCAGTGGAAAAGTCGAGAGGACTGCAAGTACGTTATCTCGCAGAATGAGTTGGATACCCTTTCCTTCGAGCTTAAACTCTTTCATGATTACCCGCTTCACTTTTCCACGGGTTTTGCCGTTTTCATTGTAATAGCTTTGGATCGGCACAAACTCGCGCAAACTCCGCATTGCGTACAGGATGTTTCATCAATGATTTGCGGCTTGCTGTTTTTATCCAGTTCTAAAACTCCCTGAGGACAGGAACCAATACAGATCAAGTCAGAACATGGACTGCACTTGGCTATGTCGATTGCAACGCGTGCCTTGTGCGTGTCCATGGAGAGTCAACAACTAAATAAATGCCGAGAATATATTTGTTGCGCGAAGGAAAAATTGAATGAAAATCGGATTAGTTACGTTAACTCCACAAAAAGTGGAAGGCTATGACGTCCACGTTTTCTACTCAAAGACTACTGACGGCCAAGAACATCCTGCGGGTAAAGAAATGCAGAACGACGTGACTTGTTTCTGCGATGCCAAAGCCATCCGCGAAGATCCGAGCATTGTTGCATTATCTAAAGCTGGTCCTGCTATGCGCAAGAACAGGCGGTTCAATTTGCCCTTTGATTACGTGTGTCCCACAAACCCCACTTACCGCGCTAAAGTTCTTCGCTACATCAAGGACTTAAACAAAGAAAATATCGAGGGAGTAACACTAAACCTTTACCACTTTCCAGAGCAAGAGTTTTGTGTTTGTCCAAGGTGCACTGAGTTGCACCACGACAGCGGTCTAAACTGGATTGACTGGCGTGCCCAAACAGTGACCACTTTCTTAAAAGAAGCCAAAACATTAGTGAAAGGTACCTTCGCCGTGGAAATGTACCCTGACCCACTAATGGCTAAGGAACGTTTCGGCATAGACTTTGGGGCCATCGCGGAGCTTGTGGACTATTTCCACGTGCCTCTTTCATCTAGGGATTATTTTACAAACTACTGGGTAGATCTTCTGACCCGAGATTTCGTTAAACTCCTTAAAAAACCAGTCGTTGTTGAACTGAGCGGAGAAATGCAGACGGTTGAGAAAACCGACGCGCTACTGAAGACTGTGGCCTACTTGAGCAGACACGACTTGATGGCAGTGTTGTTGCTAGTGCATGATTCTGAGAATGCGAAGCAGATTGCACGATACGCAGTTGAGAATGAGTCTTATCGGGAGTGGCTTAAACGATATGAGTTTTCTAACATGACAAAGATAGTGGAAAACTGGGCCAAAACTTATTGAAAAAGCTCTACTTTAGACAAAACGAGGCAGTATACTTGTTTTGTCCGGTTTTGTTCTTTCGTTTTTTAACCTAAGAAAACAATATATTCCATCCAAACCTGTACTTTGCCTGCAGAAGGGCACTTAGCGATGAAAATTACACTTGTTAATCCGCCTTATCCGGCTGGCGTGCATTCTCATCCACCGTTTATTCCTCTTGGTTTGGCTTACTTGGGCGCTGTCGCTGAGAAGTCGGGTCACGAAGTCACAGTCATAGATTGTCAAGCAGAAAAGTTGACGTTTGATGCTTTCCGCACCCGCCTCGCAGCCGTACCTTCAGACGTTGTTGGAGCAACCGCAACAACACTTCTTTACAAGTCTGCCATGCGGCTCATTGACATCGCTAAAGAAGTACATCCTGAGTGTGTCACAATGCTGGGCGGTTCACACGGCACTTTTTGGGCTGAGAACGCACTCAACGAATATGCGAGCCTAGATATAGTAGTTCGCAATGAAGGTGAAACCACTTTCATAGAGCTTCTCGACAAACTCAAAGGTGGTGTCAAATTTAACGACGTTATGGGGATAACCTTCCGCACCAAAGAAGGCAAAATTTGTCGCACTGCAGACCAACCTTACGTTGAAGACCTTGACAGCCTCCCATTTCCAGCACACCATCTAATGCCGCTAGAATCACTTCGTCGCATGGGGAAAATCCTTTTTCCACTAATGACAAGCCGCGGATGCGTTTTCTGGTGTGACTTCTGTAGCACCGTGCGAATGTTTGGCAGAGGCTATAGATGGCGAAGTGCCAAAAATGTTGTCGACGAAATGGAGCTAGTGCATAACAATTACGGTGTCGACCAAGTCACATTTTACGACGACGCCTTTTCCGTAAACCGGCAACGAGTCTTCCAAATCTGCGAAGAGCTGCACAAACGTAAGCTAAACCTGACTTGGGATTGCGGCACACGTGTGGACATGGTTGATAAAGAACTCCTCAAAACGATGCATGGCGCAGGTTGCATAGCTGTCTGGATGGGCATAGAGTCGGGGTCCGAAGCCATCTTAAGCAAGATGAACAAAAGCATTAAACTCGACCAGATCCGTACATCGTTCAAAACCGCAAATGACGTTGGCTTGATGACAATTGGCAATGTCGTCTTAGGCTTTCCAGGCGAGACGGAACAGACAGCGTGGGAAACAATCAAGTTCGTCAAGAAACTTAATCTCGATGATGTCGGCTTTTACGTTGCAACGCCTTACCCAGGTACACCCATGTATGAACAAGTTAAGTCAAACGGCTGGCTCCGCATAACAGATTTCGACAAGTACGACACCGCGGGACCCACCTTTGAAACGCCAACAATGAGCATGGAGAAGCTATCAGAAATTCGTCATAAAGCCTACGAGCAATTTTACCTTCGGCCTGGCTACGTTTTCAAAGAGTTGCGGCGAGGGGGAACTTACGGAAAATCCGCTTTGAAAACGTCAGGAGCGTACGCGCTAAGAAAAATGGGCGTTAAGCTATCCTGATTAGTATTAAACTATTTTTTTTGGCGGATGGAAGTGATTTGCTAGCCGGTGGCTTGAGCTGAATTTTTGACGAGTGTTTTTCGTGATGGAAATTTGATTACGCCAGTTTTTCTGAGCATAGCAAAAAACGCTAAAACAATAACTATGATCGTTAGCGATTCCGTGATGTATGAAGTGGTGAAACCTATTGAGGTTAATCCCAAGAATAAGCCTGAAATTCCAGCAATGCTAAAGCTTAGCGCTACAGACAAGACGGTTTTTTCGATTATGTCCAGCTTGCCCTCTTGGAAAAGCAGGCTTACTAGGCAGTAGCCAGGGAGAAAAGCGATGAAGGTGAATCCGAAAAATACGGTCACGCCCCAAAGCAATGACCCGGAAGGAATATAGTAAACGCTTAGTAACGTGACGACTGTGTAAAGAATTATTATTCCAAACCATTTAAGCGGGTGCAATTTTTTTGTCCTGCTTAAGCCAAAAAAAATGAAGGGGGAAATTATAGGAACAACTTGAAGATCGGCGCATCTTCACTGAGTGGCCTAGTTTCCAAGTCTGCTGCGGCTGATGCTACAAATGTGTCAACGACTGCAACTGCGGGGAAGATCAATTCAGCTTGTTCCGCTGGGCCGATCATTAGCCAGTTTGCTCCCATTGTTTGCATGACTGCGTTGGTTGCGGTTCTGCAGGCTCCTCGGAATTCTTTTGCGACGTGCGCTTTGACCCAGCCCATTGTTGTAACGACGTTTCCACTTCCCAAGCCCACGGGGTGACCATACTTCTCTTTCATTATGGGTATGGTTCTTACCGCTGTGCCCATGTCTGGTGCGAACGCGGGGATTGCTGTGTCGATGAGTGGCTTTGTGATTCCGCCTTTCTCTGCAAGTGCTAGTGCTTCGGCGATGACGGACATTTTTCCTTCAAGGCTTGTATCTTTCGGGTTGTCAGCTAGAACGATGGACATTTTTATGCCGCTATCTTTCAGAACTGCAAGTTCTGCGTCTGTCACGCCTTTGTAGACGGAGTTATAGAAGCAACGGTCTGAGAGACCCATTTTCTTGGCCATGACTGCTGCAGCCATGCGTGTTCTCGGACTCATTGCGTCGAGCATGATTGGGGCTTCGCAATGTTTTGCGACGAAATCGATGTACTTTCCGAAGGCTTCCTCGGTCGTTCCTACTACGTCTAAGCCGTAAGGCACACCGGTCATGTCGCTTTGAGTTTGCATGGTGTTGATTATTTTCTCCGCTTCTTTAGCGTCAAATACGCCTTTGTTTGCATCCTGAACCATCTTCTGGCCAAGCCAGAAAATTGAACCAATCAGGAAAGTGGGCAATTCGCCTGGTTGACCGCCAACTTTCACTTTAGCAATGTCGTAGACTTTCTGTTCTGTGTTGAATTTTCTCATGATAATTCAACCGGGTAGGGAGTTTATTTTGCTAGGGCTTTCTTTGCAATTTCAGGGGCTTCTTCTTTATTTTTGCCGAATAGTGCACCGATTGCGTCTGCGTCTTCCTTCTTGACTGCCGCGCCACCCATGATTATTTTGACATTGAGACCTGCTGCTTTGATTGCATCCATAAGTTTTGGTAGTTGGTTCTTGGCTGGAACTGTGTTGACTGATAGTGCTAATAGGGTTGCGTTGTTTTCTTTTATTTTTTGAATGAAGACTTCAATTGGTGCGCTTTTGCCTGCGTCGATGGTCTTGAAGCCTGCGCGTTTTAGTGATTTGCGGACTGCCTCTTTCGCGGTGTCGTGCATGTCTGGTTCAATGTTGCCGATAACAACTGTGGCAATTGGATTGGTTGGTTCTGGAGGGTCCTTTTCCATCATAGATTTAAGCCATGACATTTTCAAACACACCTTTTTCTCGTGTTAGATTGTTTTACTGTCGGTCTTATATTGGAATAGATATTTAAGGCTTCTTTTTAATCACAAAATTGAGTGAATGATTTTAGTCGTCTTTTCGATTCTGGATAGATATTTAAACTTTGACATCACTAACATTCGTTCACCGTAAAAGCTTGGATTGGCTGAGGAACATTTGATAAGGAAAACGTTCAGAAACAATGCTTTGATGATTCTGATTCTTGTCTTCTCTTTTGTCTACAGAGTTTCCTTGATGCTTCGGGAGACTTTTCCGCCTGGTGCCGACATTGGCTTGCATAACAGCATAATTCACTCGATTATGCATCCTGGACACATAGATTTTCTTTATAACGCCTACCATATGGGGGGTGGCTCTTCTGTTACCTTTCCTGGGTACCACATCTTCACAGCCTATGTGATACTATTAACAAACTTGCCAGACTACATAGCTCAAGCAGTAGTGGTGTCCTTCTTCTCTACGTTCATAGTCGCTGTCGCATTTTTGCTAACCCGCAAAGCCTGGAATATTTCTGCTGCGTTAATTGTTGCATTCTTGGTCGCAGTATCCCGCTTTGATATTGAAATGCTCATGTGGGGCGGTTACCCAAACGTGATAACACTTATGCTTATTCCTTTGGCTTTCTATTTGTTCTTAGAAAAGGGCCGATTTGGCGCACTTCCTTTTCTTGTTTCGGCTTCTTTGATTTCGGGGGCTATTTTCCTAACGCATTCGCTTAGTGCTGTTATCTTTGTCGCTGTGACTGTTGTAACTGTATTCTTTTCAGTCATTTTTGCGGGGAAGATGAGGGAACGCCGAATTGGCTTTCTAATGTGGATTCTGCCTCTTATCTTTGGAGCCATTTCGATAGTCCCATTTCTCATACAAGTTGCTCCTGCTTACTTAGGAGCTGACGTTTCCACGTTTACAGGTGGCTTAGCCGACATCAAACTTGCTCTGCTAGCTACAAAGATTGTGCCGTTAGGCGTTGTGGTTCCACTTTTGGTTTTTGCTTTCCTGTACTTTTTGTTTTCAAAATATTATTCGGGCAAATTTCTTACCGTGCCGACCATTCTTTTTGTAGTTTGGTGGTTGGTTCCCACTGTACTTACTCAAGGATATCTAATCGGTCTATACACGGATTTTACGCGTTTCCTCTATTTCGTCATTTTGCCGGTGATATTGTTAATTGGTGTAGGATTCTATCATGTCGCAAGGTTCTTTTCGCAGGCAGTTGATTTCCTGCTGGGAATTGTGAAAGACTTGCCTCAGGTTAGAACTCGAAACAGTAAAACGCTGCATAGAGTATTGCCTCATATCAGTCAAAAGCTAACGGTTCTCGTGTTCACTTTAATCATAGTACTTTACTCATTTTTTACAATTCCAATTTTTGCTACACCATCAGAGGGAGTCGGTGTTCAAACTTTCTACCAACTCATGGATAGACCTGGTTTTCAGGCGATTCAATGGGCTCAAAACAACACCATTCCAAGCGCGGTTTTTCTCACAGACGCAGAGTATGGATGGTGGTTCTCAGGTTTCGCCCAGCGTCCTACTATAAGCGCAGTGGACCCACAATACTTAACAAACGCGCGTGAGGTCGAACCGGCGAAGGTTGCCCGGTACGTTCTCGACACAGATTATCTGATTGACAACGGCTTCATTCAGGTTAGAGAAGACGGTGGTTATATTGGTAGACATAATCCCGAGTTTCTTGCGAAGCTCAGTGGGCAGGACCAGTACTTTCCATATCCTTTTTTCAACTTTGACAATAGCCAGATAAACATAGAATTTCGTGCGGGCAGCACAATACCTGAAGTGTTCACATGTGCCCTCTCAAATATGTCTGTTATAGACATGCATATGGAAAACGAGAATAATCAAACAGTATCAATTTACGTAACAAGGCAAAACCAGTACTTTAATTTCACCCAACAGCTGACAATCACACAAGGTGTGCAGTTCGTCAACATGACTGAAACTATTGCAAGTATTGATCCAACAGTTACGTTTGATCATGTAATTTTTACTATGCCTACTAAGGGGCAGTTTATCGAGGACGGCGGGTCATCGGTAGCGCAAATTGACAAGTACTATAACGTTCAGGGACAGATAATCTTCACCCAAGGTACACCTGAGGCGCGAAACGTTTCATCCTATGGTCAAGGCCCGTTGGAACTTGACTATAATTTGGGCGCCAAGAACGCTGTGCAACTAGCCTTATCTGTTGGGTTGTACGAGTTTAAGCCCGCCAAGGGGCTGACGCTTCAATCTTCAGATTCGGATTGGATGACATTCGGCAGGACGTTGATGACTGATTATGAAGCCAACTATACGAAATCAGTGAGCAATCCAATGCCCATGGATGTCTTTAACTATCAGGAGGGTCTTGCAAGCCAGAATGTCTCTTATGTTGCAGTGCGTGATTCTGAGCAGTTACCTCGATTTGCCAAAGACCCGATGTTTAGCCTTGTGTTTATAAACAATGAAGTTGCCATATTCAAAGTGCACACTCCAACCTGAGGGGAGACCGCTTCATATTGGTCGGTTTTGGAACCAGAGAAAAAAACCTAGAAGCAACCTTCGTAATCATCTTCTCTTTACTGGTTTTCGTGCTGTTCTTTACTCTTGTAGGCTCCAATGGTTTGGTTCTTGGCAATGACCCCGCCGTACAACTTCAGACTGCCAAGTATTTCCTTTCAACTCATCACCTGCCATCCAGCGACATCCTATGGTTACCGCCCCTTTATCATCTGGTTTTGGCAACTTTGATTACTTTCACCGGGGCTGTTACAATAAGTCAGCAACTTTTCATCATGAAAGCGATGACCGCATTAATGGATTGGATGCTAGTTTTCTCAGTTTACCTTATCGCAGCAAAGTTTTTCAGCAAAAAAACAGGTATCATAGCTGCTTCGATGCTGCTGCTTTGTTTTCCTCTTTACGAGATTAACTCTTGGGGCGGCTATACAAGTATCCTTGGCATGACATTCATGGCTTTGTTATTCATCTACTTGGCACTACCTTTGAAAAGTGTAGCAAACGCATTCGTGGCTTTCACTCTAGCTTTCTCAATTGTGTTAACGCATCAACTTGCCACTTTCGTTTTAGCCTTTATCCTTCCTCCATTTGTGCTAGTTGTGCTCATTAAGTCCAAGGGCAGCACACCGCGGGCGCTGATAGCCGCCGTTGTGGGCGCTGCTATAGCATTTGGCATTTACTATGTGCGTCCCATTTGGCCATTTATTGGCAGTTTAGTTTCTATCGTTTTCTTCCAGCTCAAGTCCATGCTCTACCAGGTGCCAGGAGTGACAAGTAAAGCGTATCTTGCTTACTTTGGGTTTGTCGTTTTTTTGGCTTTTGCAGGTCTTGGTGTCGCATTCTTCGACTTGAGAAAACGCAAATCGCTCATGGTTTACTTGCTACTAGCTCTCGCATTTTTAGTTCCGTTCTTCTTCTCGCAATCGTATCTTGTTGGATTCCTCTTGCCCTTTCAATGGTTTGTCTACTATCTAATGCCTGCTTTGGCTGTTTTGGCAGCTGTAACTCTATCCTTCCTGATCGACTTTGTTTTAGCTGCTTACAATAACGGTCACTCGAACTGGAAACGAAGCTTCTTGAGAATCGCTTCCGTCTGCATAATTGCCGCTTTAGTTGGGGTTGCAGCGCTTCAGATTCAAAATGTCGGTGGCCGATTGGGCAGCCTTGCTACTTACTACAGCTCATCCGATCCAAGCGCATATCAAACTGCAACCTGGCTGACTCAGAATAATCCTGAGCCAACTGCGACTGCAGTGGTTTCCCAGAACCCCGGCCATTGGTTCTGGGTTTACACTAACATGAACGTTACGACGGAAACGGATCCTATTGTGCAGTGGACTTCCAACGCAGAGTGTGTGCTTGATTTCACGTACGAGCTTGAGCATCCACTGACAATGGTTCGGGTTTATGAGGCAAAGACTGGGGTTTCTGATGAAAATTGGGTTCAGGCGAACAATGTTTGGAAGAGAGCCACTTTGTTCCCATTGGACAATGCAATTGTAAGTTACCGTGACGAAAACAGCACCCTCTATTCAGTGGAGCTTTCCAGTCTCAACCGAACAATTTCCATGGATATGGTGCATTATCCAAGAAGCATAGCCGTGACCTATTTGGCTCTGGCCTTTAAGTTGGAAGAAGACATTCTAATGGCTAATGACACATATCCTGTCACTGTTACTTGGCATATTTCAGCCACTAATAGCGACCTTAGCTTTGTTTCGTTATACTTGAGTGAGTATTTCGACCCTTCATACGCATTTACTCAAGCTTATGTGCCGGATGGCATTCTGAATTGGACTAACCCGTTTTCGAATCCATCCAAAGAAGTTGCGAGTCAATGGGCGGTTACCAACTTCTATGGCGACAATCTGACTAGCGACAACCAAGTCGCTGCCTACGATCCTCGAGATCAAACAGCTTTTGCGTTAAAGTTCCTGGACCCTCCACATGACGGCAATGTGGGAAGCTTGGCTGACGGGAATCTGGATGCCATACGGTGGGAGTACAACTTCTACACGCTAAATGTCAGTTATCCAGTGTCCATTTCTTACCAGATGCTTACGCTCTCTCTGACGAGCTACCCTGCCCTCAAAAACCCCTATGACTTAAACAGCCTGTTCACCTTGAAAACAAAGGATGCTTTTGACGTGTTGAGCAGAAACTTCGCATCTATTATCCAACAAGACCGCATTGTCTACCTAATTTACGACGTTAACCGTCTTGATAAGAAAATTCTGAATTCAGGTTGGGTTGAGCAAGTGTACGCGAACCAAGAATACGTGATCCTTAGGATCAAGTCAAACCATCCTTACACGTATATTCTGGAAAACTCGACAGACGATTGACAATTTATGTTCTGATCCGGTATGGATGTCGGGGCAATGGTTTTTTAATGGTCTCGAAAGTGACGAAAAAACTGTTTCTGGGCTGATGCTATTTACGTTCAAACAAGGCAGCTTTTCAGCAAATGTTCAATTAACTTTTGTTGTTAATTTTTTGTCATGTGTCTGTTAATGATTAAATATCAACTAGCCATAAGAAACCTATGCACAAACTAAGGCGTACCGATAAAGGCATCGCGGATCCAACTGAGATTAAAGCAATTCTACATGAAGCAAAGTTTGTTACATTGGCTTTGAGCATAGACGACGAGCCTTACTTGGCGACCTTAAGTCACGGGTTTGACGAATTGAAAAACTGCATTTATTTTCACTGTGCCAAAGAAGGACGAAAAGTCGACATTATGAGAGCGAACCCGCGAGTTTGGGGGCAAGCTCTGGTTGATGGTGGCTATCAACAGGGTCGTTGCGACCATTTATACAAAACTGCTCAGTTTCATGGAAAAGTTACTTTCATTGACTCCGCCTCTGAGCGAAAGCATGCCCTTGAAGTTATGATCAGGCACCTTGACAACAACCCTGAAACAATCGTTAGCAAACAAGTCACTGAACATTCTTTGAATCGTGTGCTGATAGGACGTATAGATATTGATTTCTTAAGCGGAAAAAAAGCGGACAAGGTAATCGTCCAACTCTAGAAGAACTTACTGGTACTTGTTTTGGCATTTCTCGATTTTGGTTCCGAACGTATTTGAGCGGAAGCTACTTGGCGATTAATTTTCCGGGGTGGTGGCTAGTCTTCTTGGGGAGATTGTGGAAGTGGTGGCTTTGGGAAGCATTGGGTTTAGGTTTGGACCCCGGTCATTTGTCGTGACATTGATTTTTTCAATTGTCGCGACAATGGGGAAAAACCTTGTTTCTGGGTTTAACGCGGTCTGCTTTTTGTGAAAGCAACTTATTAGCAATTGTCCTGTGATTGTCGCATTGTGCTAGGTGTCGACTTGAAGTCTGTCGCAAAAAGCGACGAGATTGCGCAAGACTTACGCGTTTTTGCGCTCTAACCAATGAGTTCCGGAGCGGGTAGGTGGCTTTGGTTAGCAAGTTTATTTAGGTGGTTTTCTGCAACTATCTGCTAGGTGCTACCTTGGGCGTAGATTTAAGGGACATAGTTCCGAAAATTGCGGTTAAACTCGAGGACCTTGGCGGTAAATCAATAGCTATTGACGCTTTTAACGCAATTTACCAGTTTCTAAGCATTATTCGTCAGCCTGATGGTACTCCACTGCAAGATAGTACGGGCAAAGTGACTAGTCACCTCAGCGGCTTGCTATACCGCACCAGCAACCTTGTGGAGATGGGAATTAAACCCATTTATGTTTTCGACGGCGTTCCGCCGACGTTGAAGCGGGAGGAGATTGCGCGGCGTCGCCAAGTCAAGGTCGAAGCTGCGGTCCATTATGAAAAAGCGGTTGCACGTGGAGACATTCCAAAGATGCGTATGCTCGCCCAGGCTACCACGAGCATGAAAGACTACATGAAGGAGGATAGCCAGAAGCTGTTGGAATTAATGGGGTTGCCCTGGATCCAGGCTCCTAGCGAAGGTGAAGCTCAAGCCGCTCATATGACAAGGAAAGGCAAGACAGACTATTGTGCGAGCCAGGACTATGATAGCTTGCTATTTGGAGCACCTTTGCTATTACGTAACGTTACCATTACTGGTAGACGAAAGTTGCCCAGCAAGAACGTATACGTCGACATAGTTCCAGAAACAATATCGCTTAACGAAACGCTCAAGGATTTGGGCATCACCTACGAGCAGCTTATTGACGTTGGAATTCTAACAGGAACGGATTTCAACCCTGATGGTATTCGCGGACTGGGACCCAAGACGGCTCTGAAGCTAATCAGAGAATGTGGAACTATCGAGGATGCTTTACCAAAGATTAAAAATGCTCAGTTTCCTCATGAGCCGCAAGCCATTCGTGAAGTTTTTCTCCATCCCCAGGTCACAGACAACTACAGGATTGAGTGGCGGGAACCCGATATAGAAGGTGTTGTCGATTTTATGGTTAGGCAGAAGGAATTCAGCGAAGAACGCGTCCGAAAAGCTCTTGAGAAAATGCGGCAAGGAGCTCAAAAGCAGAAAGGCAAAATGACTCTGGAAAAATGGTTTGGATAGTTCGGTTACTTGGATAAGTCGTGTTCTCAGGCAAGCGGAAGGAAGGCGACTCCGCCCAGATTTTCCTCTTTTACTTTTCCTTCAGCCGATTTCATTACTTTTTTGAGCGTCTGGAACATCCCATTGCCGCTTCCAACTGGCACCAAAAGGATTCCGCAATCTTTGAGCTGGTCAACCAGCAGTTTTGGAACATTGGGGCAGGCCGCCGCAACTATTATTCGGTCAAATGGTGCTTTCTCAATGCAGCCTTTAGATCCGTCACCCGTAATTATTGTAACGCGGTCGCCGAATCCTGCGTTCATGATGTTCTTTCTTGCGATATCCGCCAAAGCTTGGACGACTTCGACAGTGTAAACGTGGCCCCATTCGCTGCGTGGCGCGTTATTTGGGGCAACGATTTCAGCCAGAGTGGCTGCATGCCAACCTGAGCCGGCGCCAATCTCAAGGATTTTATTGCCGACTTGTGGCTGCAATGCTTCGTTCATAATTCCAACCATGCTGGGGGCACAGATTGTCTGTCCGTAGCCAATTTGCAGCGGCATGTCTGACGATGTGTAAAGTTTAACGTTAGGTGGCAAAAACTTTGTTCGTGGGACAGACTGCATTGCTTGAATAACATTTGAGGAACGGAGTTTGCCCTGTTTGATTAGGTTGTCGACAAGTGTTTTCCAGTTCGTCGACTCCATGATGTTGACCTGATTCTAATTGCTTTATGGTCATGACTGGCTTTTTAAGTATATGAATCTCAAAACAAAAGAGGGGAAGCGCGGCTACTTGACGGTAACTGACTTCGCCAAGTTTCTTGGCATATCTGGGTTTACGCCTTTCTCGAGCGCCATGTAGTAAGCGAATAATTGCAGCGGGATTACGAAGGGTATGGGAGAAAGCACTTCCGGAATGCCTTTAGGCACTTCTATGTAGTCATCGGACATCGCTTTGATTTCTTCATCGCCTTCTTCCAGGATTGAAATTATCGAAGCGCCCCTAGCTTTCATTTCTTGAATGTTGCCTATGAGCGTTTTGTGAGTTTGGCCTTCTCGAGGGCAGACGAAAACCACTGGGAAGCCTGGCTCAATGAGGCTTATGGGTCCGTGTTTGCTTTCTCCTGCTGGGAACGCAATGGCTGGAACGTAAGCAATTTCCATCAGCTTGAGCCTTCCTTCGAAGGCCGTTGCTGTATTTATGCCTCTGCCTAGGAAGAAGAATATCTTTGCGTTTTTGTATTTATGAGCTAGCGTTTTCACTTTCTGTTCTTGATTTATTATGATTTCGTTTACGATTTCTGGCAATGTTTCCAGTTTCTCGGAAAGTGCGTCCATTTCATCTTGTGAGACTTTTCCTCGTTTCGTGGAAAGCTTCAGCGCCAACTGTGCCATGACCGAGAGTTGTGAGGTGAAAGTTTTTGTTGCTGCTACGCCGATTTCTGGTCCAGACTGCTGGCCTATGTAGACTCTGGAAACTCTTGTGAGAGTGGAGCCCACGGTGTTTGTCAAGCCTAGAATTGTGGCTGCTCGCTGCTGTGAACAGGTTACGGCTCCAAGTGTGTCTGCTGTTTCGCCTGATTGGCTGACGGCTAATATGGTGCTGTCGATGTTGACCGATTTGCCGTGCTGCTCAACGAATTCAGAAGCATAAACTGGGTATGTGGGTAAGAAAGCCAGCTTCGAGAACATGTACGATGCCGCCAGACAGGCATGGTAGCTGGTTCCACATGCTACTAAGAAGACTTCGGTTGCCCGGTCCAAAAAGGTCGAAATCAAGTCTAGATAATGTTCTTGTGCACGCAACGTGTTTCGCAAAGTGTCAGGTTGTTCGTGAATCTCCTTAATCATAAAGTGTGGGTAGCCTTGTTTGACTGCCATTTCAGGCGTCCAATCAATGATTTTGGGCTCTCGTGTTACTGCAGAGCCGTCTTGAATACGTCTAATCTCATAACCTTCCGCAGTGAGAATAACGAGTTCGCCGTCGTTGATCATAACTGCCTTGTTTGTCATTGACAGAAACGCTGTCATATCGGATGCGCAATAAACGCCGTTTTCTCCCACGCCAAGGACAAGTGGACTTTCGTTTCGGGCGCAAATAATCTTGTCAGGCTCTTTAGCATAAATCACTGCAAGCGCATACGAACCGCAGGTTTTCTTTAATGTGTCCAAAACAGCCTCTGTGAATGTCCACGATGGGTTCTTCTTGAAAGCTTCTTCGATTAGGTGCGGAATGACTTCCGTATCGGTCTTGGAAACAAATATGTGATCATGATTCTCCAAGTCCGCTTTGAGCTCAGCGTAGTTTTCAATGATGCCGTTGTGCACAGCAACGATTTGCCCAGTACAATCCGCGTGAGGGTGGGCGTTAACTTTCAATGGAGCGCCGTGAGTTGCCCATCTGGTGTGGCCAATGCCAACAGTTCCTGGCATGTCGTCAAGGTTAAGGATTTTGTGGACCTCGTCGATTTTTCCTTGATCTTTCTTTACGAAAATTTTGCCGTCGTTTATTGTTGCGATGCCGACGGAATCGTATCCGCGATATTCAAGGCACTTTAAAGAAGAGTGAATTATTGGTGCTGCTTGTTCTCCATTTTTAGTTATGCACCCGAAGATTCCGCACATTTGATTCAGTTCTCCATTGTCTCTTTATTCGTTTCATAGAAATCGGTAGATTGCTATTAAGTATTTTTAGCATAAAGGTTTACATCTAAAAGAAATTTTGTAACGGTTTTGCAAGCCTTCTCATTCTAACCTCAAAAAAATCCATCACCATTAATAAAAAGGTGTTAGTTGTTCGATTACCATTAACTGTGACAAAATTTTTTATAACAGTTCCAATGCTTTATGAACAGGAGAAAAACCTTGGGTACAAAATTGCTGGTGAAAGAAGAAGGCAACGTTCAGGAAGCAAAAGAAATCGCGATATTGGAGAAAGCCCAAGACCTCAAAATGATTCTTAACAAACTAAGCTGGAGAATACTTGCTCTTCTCAACAAAAAAGCCATGTACCCGCTCGAAGTAGCACGCGAATTAGGAATTCACGAGCAGAAGGTCTACTATCACATCCGTAAACTGGAACGTTCCGGCGCAATAAAGATTGAACGCGAAGAGAAAAAGAAAGGTGCAATTGCCAAATATTATCGAACAGTCTCATCGGCTTTTGGAATTGAGTTCCCGGATGGGTACAGGCCGATGCAACGGCCTTCGCTTATTGCTGCCAATCAGCAAATTCACGATTTTTTCGAAGAATTCATCGACGAAGACGGCGCTTTTGATGGCAAAATTGTAGTTGGCAGTCCGACCCCTCATGGTCCCTTCAAGACCAGCGCCAGGGACGGTCACTACGCAGCTCAGCTGACTTTTTTCTTGGGAGAATTCACCAAGATGCCGTCAGAGTTCGCGATAAAACTCGACGTTGATGTCAAAGCTGAGAAAGAGGAAAAAAACAACCTTATTCTCGTTGGCGGTCCCGGAACGAACTTGCTTACGCAGGAGCTAAACGATTACTTACCAATTAGGTTCAGCATGCAATCTTCGGCTCAAGGTTACCTGTTTGGCGGTTTAATCTCTCAAAAGACAAGTGTTGTGTACACTTCTGACGTGGCCGGATTGGTTGCGAAGATTCCCAACCCTTGGGACCCAACAAAACGCATTATTGTTATCGCAGGAAACAAAGCCGTCGGTACTAAAGCCTGCGTCCTTTCATTAACTAATTTTTGGCAAAAAACACTGCATGGTTACAAGAAAAAAGAGGATTTTGCGGCAGCGATCCAGGGTTTTGACCTAGACGGAGACGGCAAAGTTGACTCGATAGAAATCTCGGAGTAATAGGGGGAACACATTATCAAAGTAACTGAAGTGATAGAGGGTTTTGGACATGAGAATATCCAAGCTACTCATCCTTCAACAGTCGAGTTTACAAAAGACACTCACTTATCAAAGAACGGAGATTGCATCCTTGTAGTTTCTGCCAACAAGGGCTTAGCCGACTTCCAACAAAAATTCAAGGAAACCCTTAGAAAACCTAACGCCCAACTAACTATTAGAATCCAAGTGGGAAGCATAATCGAAGAAATCCATGCAAAAGGCTCGCCCCATCTGGATCTTTGCCATGAAAAAGAGATGGTAGTTAGGAAAAGTGAATATGTTTCCGAACGAACTTTAGGCATTCTTGCAGATAAAGCCGCCAATGACCTCTCGCGGGGACTCGTTGAAGCGCTTAAAAATCCTAAGAAACGGGCAACAATAACTTTGACCGTGCAAGGCTAAATAATCTTCGCGTCCAATACCGCTTGGCATTCATAAGGCGCCGTCTCACGAACTGCCTTCGTCACAATGAACTTTTCCACTTTTCGGCCCGTTTTTTCGACTGCTTCTGCAAAGCGAGTCTTCATGTTTTCCAGTGTGTCAGGGCTGCGGACGAACCCATAAAAGTGAATCACACCTCCTTCTGGCTTTACGACTTTGCATGCCACGTCCACGAAATCACAGGCAGTCTCAGGCAAGTTCATGATAACCCTATCTGCCACTCCAGTCAATTTTTCTTCTACGATTTTTCGTGTGTCGCCCACGATTGAAACTAGAATGTTTTCAACCCGGTTAACACATGCATTTTTCTTTTGCATGTCTACTGCTTCGGGGTTGATGTCAACAGCAAAAACTTTGGCTGCTTTGCGTGTTTTAGCTATGAGAATGGCAAATGGACCAACGCCTGCAAATAAGTCCGCCACAGTTTCGCCCTCTTGGACAAGCGAGGCAACTCTCTCGCGTTCATGACTTAGCCTAGGGCTAAAGTATGCTTTTGCAACGTCAATGTGATAGGCGCATCCGTTTTCCTTGTATATAGTGTATGTTCTTTGTTCTCCTGCAACAAATTCGAAATTGCGCAATCGGTAAGTTCCGCTAACTTTGCCCGCTTTCGATAATATTACGTGCACGTTTTTATGGGTCTTGAGAATGGCTTCACCCACAGCTTTTTTATATTGTTCAAGGTCAAGGGGGATTTCGACAATAGCTATGTCGCCTACTATATCAAGGGCTCTAGGGATGCTTCCGTGCAGTCCATGCGGAAGCAGGTTTTGGAGGACTTCAAATAAGGTCTTTTCTTCATGTTTTTTATTGGAGAAAATACGAGTCGCCAATTGAACTTCGGGCGCTTTTGCTCTTAGAACTCCCATTTCATCTTCTGTTGGTTGCCTTTTGAGAGGAATGCAAAGATTGTCTCCTTCTTTTTGGATTTGAAGAGTTTTGTTTGCTAAGCCCATCTTGTTGGCCAAGGCAAGAGTCTGCTCCCCATGATTCTTGGTTACTTTGAGGCAAGAATTTTCTTGGGTCATCAGGATTCAGCCAACTTTTCTATCTTGTAAATAGAACCGAATTTGCTAATGTTGAAATGCGCTCCTAGCATTTTCTCTGTCAGCCAAATATTTGCTTCAATGTGTTCCGAAAGATCGCGGCACAAGTAGGAAGATGCTTCCTTAGACAGTGCGGCATATGGAATTAACATGTCAGCAAGGTGAATATCCACAGATGCCCCTGCCGACAATTCCGAAGCAAGCTTTTCACCAGCCTCCTTGCCGACTACTTCAGCAGGTTTTTTGAGTTCACCTATTGCGTCTGCACCAACAATGGCGTTTGAGTTAGTTTCTGTCCAGAGCGCGATGCTGCTGCCTTTCTGCATTGGATTCGACGTGTCGTTAACAATTTGAATGTCCGCCAAATAGTTCTTATAAGCGAGGAAACTGGTTGCGGCTCTAGCTTGGCGCTCGGCAACTTGGCGATCAGCCAAAAAGGTGCAAACCGAAATCCCTTTTACGTATCGTGACTTAACATTGCCTTTTAAGTTGATAGCCTGAAGTTTAGCCGTAGGCTCCACTTTGAGGGTTGCTTCGCCCATCCCTCTTGGGTAATAGCCATATTTTTGGACAGAAATCTCGGCGTTTACACCCATTCGCTGAAGCGTTCTGAGAAAGACGTTTTTAAGATAATTTATCGTCGGTGCATGCGTAGTGTCTGTTCCACCCTTGGAAACGTGCAACTTAACGTTCTTCTTGGCGAAGAGGCAAATAGGTAGCGTTGTCATGAAAAGCATGGGAATACTTCCAGCTGTGCCGATTTCCACCTCAAGATCGCCGCCTCTTATCGCTTTTGGCTTGAACCAGAGTTCGTGACTGTTTATGCTTGCTCCTTCGAGTTCAGCGTCGCAAAGTTTTGCCGCCGTTAAGACGGATTCCAGATGCTGAGGTTTAAGGCCTGGTTGGGGCCTATTATGTCTGATGTTAACTATGTGCAGCGGTTCGCCTTTTATAGCGGCAAAAGCCACCGCTAAGCGAAGGATGGTGCCACTTCCACTTTTCGAGCTTCCATCGATGTCAAACAAAGTAGACTATGCGCTCCGAGGTTGTATGGCAAGTTTCAAATAATTAATGTGCGACTTAAGTACTTACAGTCTGAAAGGAATGCGTTATGAGTGCGGATAAACAGAAACTGGAACAAACGATTGACAAAATCGACGAGCTCCTCGCCGTGCTAAAAGACATTGCAGAAGACCTGAAGAAAACATCCGACAGTCTGAAATCTATAGCCGTAGGCCAAATCACGTCAAAACCTTCGATTCCAACAGCAAATCCCAGAACCTCCGTGTCTTCACCAATGCCGCGCGCTCCAGCAGCACCTGCACCTGTCCCCAATACTTTGAAAGCCCAAAGCATAGAAGATATACGCATGATGTTCCCAGAGGAACTCGATAGTATGCTGGTTTTCGAGGACAAAGGGGAATACGTAATGATAAAACCTAAACAGTTCTTGGGTTCAGAGAACTTCGCCAAAATCGCCTCGACCGTTCGCGGCATAGGTGGCGAATACATAAGCGCGGGTAGAGATTCACACTTCCGAGTTTACAAGACTAAAAACTAAGCTTCAGTCTCTTCGCTCAGGGCCCCTTGCATGGATTGAGCTAAGTTGGTGTTTAAGTGTTTTTGATGATCTCGCTGAGTACCTTGCTTGGGTTCGTAATCGGCGTAGTGCGATGTCCTTGGGGAACCTGGCGAAGCCTCAAATCTTTGGTTCAGTACGCAGCAGATACCATAAACAAGCCCGGAAAAGTTAACATCCGAGACGCCCAATGGACAAAGCTTTCAGATACGCCAGTGAAAAGTGTCTCCTGACGATACAAAAGCTAGCCCAGGTTTTTGCCCATTTCAAAAGCTTCATTTAATATTTGTGGCTGCCGCTTTACAGCCGTGCGTTCCTCTGTCCTGGGCAAGAACTTGCCTATTATATCAACGCCCAAATAGTCAAACGAGAGTTTGAACATCCCAACGGCGTGGCGGCAAGCTTTTTCGCCCTCTTCAGAGGGAATGACAAGCACGGCTTTCCTGCCTTTTAGAGCTTGAGAACCGATAAGGGGCCGAAGACGGTCGACAAGTAGCTTCATTTTTGCAGATGGTCCATACCAGTAAAGAGGCGTGCCAAACACAATAACGTCCGCTGCTTCGAGTTTGGGGTATAGAAGTTGCATTCCATCACCAATGGCGCATTTATGATTGGTCTTTTTGCAGGCCTGGCAATCTACGCAAGGTCCTATGTCCACGTCGTATAGGTACACTTTGTCTATGGTATGATTGGCGGAGCCTGCACCGTAAAGAATGGCGCTGACAATTAAGTCGGTGTTGGCTCCACGACGAGGGCTGGCAACAAATCCAAGAACGTTCATAAAACAACCTCAGTCAAAGTAAGATGCAGCTTACATTTAAGATGCTAGTAGTTAATGCCTAATTTTAAAATCTTTAAACTCGCCTTTGAACGAATCCCAACTAACGTCAACGCCAAGGACCACCGCGTCTCTGGGACCTTCTCGGCAGAAATCAAGCATTTCGTCCACGACTTTTTTTTCTCCCTCGAAAACTGCTTCGACTCTGCCATCGGGCAAGTTACGCACCCATCCGGTTACGTTGAGCCTTACTGCTTCTTGCATGGTTCTTCCTCTGAACAAGACGCCTTGGACTCTGCCGCTAATAAAAACGTGAGCTCTGATTTTCATGTTTTCGCCTAATTTATGAAGCATGAGAAAAAGATACTTCCGTGCCTAATTAATTAGATAATAAAAGAGAAGACTACATCCAGCCTTCGTGTTTTATGTTTTCGCCTACGGTGTATAGAAACATGCTTGCTGAATATGGACCCAGCCATTTGAACTTGGAGCTTAACTCTTTGACGACACTAGCATAGTTATTTGATTTGTCCAAACTATCCAGGTACTTCGTGAAAGAGCCGAATTGTTTGCAAATTTCTTGAAATTTCTTGGCGTTTTCGATGATAGCCTCGATTTTTCCAAGATTTCGCACTATGCCTTCATCTTTCATTAACCTCATTTCATCAGCTGGTTTGAAAAGTGCAACTTGTTCAACCGAGAAGTTTGCGAATGCTTTTCGTGTTGTTGGCCACTTTTTATCGATGACGCTCCAGTTTAAGCCTGCTTGGAAGATAATTCTGCACATGTTTTCAAAATACGCGTTGTCATTTGCCGGGCGTTTTCCTTTTGTACACCACCAGTCTGGCGGCTGCCATGTTTCGGGCAAATGAATCAGCTCTCGTCTGCTTCCATTCTCAAACGCCGACGTCGAATTCTGACTATTGCGCGTCGCCTTCTTGGGTTGTTAAAGCTACCTTCATGTTTAGCCAGTTGAGGTCCATTAACCATGTTTTTCACCATGAAACGACTATCTTGATTCACCATTTAAGGGGATGTGACTGTCAAAAAGCAGTAACAAACGCCAGTTGCTTCATTTTAAACGACCTCTCTCCACTGTGCGTCAGAGTTGTTTACGCACGCGCCTTAAATTGGATAATCAACCACCTCAATAATCGTGAACTCTCATGTTCAAGAATGACGCTGGTAAACTTATGGTGTACGCCTCCAGCGAAGCATCACCTAGACAGCGTCTTCAGTCGGTTAAAACTGCGACTGAAACAATGGCTAAACAGCTAAACATGGATTTCGAGATCGTCAAGCAGTCAAAAGGTATCTCTCCTATCTACGTTTACTACGAGAACGGCGACGAAGAACCTATTCCAATATACTGTGACGAAGGAAAGACGGGCGACCTAATCGAGATATCTTCCAAAATCAAGAACATGATATTTGTGTTGTCTTTCCACCCCAAACATGCTGCTCTAAAACATGCACGAGAAGCGCTCTTGACTTTTTCTTAAGTCCAAAAATGCTTTCCTATATTGCATTATGAGCGACTTGAACTGAGTTTTTTCCGATGAGTTCAAATGGCAAAGACGTCGTTCGCAAATTTTCTGAAGTATTTTTTTTTTAAACCAGTTCGTGAACGACTAGTCGATTGTTGAACGAAATTCATTGATCGGAATAAAGGAATCTTGTTTGAAGAAAGTGTTTGCCCTTACCCGAGAAGGTTGGGACTAGACTTTAGTGAACTTGATGCCTTGATTTGCAAGCGTAATCTCGTAGACTTGGTTAACATCGAAGTTTATTGCCAAGCTGTCGTATTCGCTTTCGGTGAGAAATAGCAGAATCTTTGGCATAGCCAATTGTTGTTTCTGAGGGAAAACCGGCATTTGTTGCTGAAGCGCTTGAAGTACATCTTGAATCATTTTTGCTTCGTCCGTTTGTGGGCGCATGACGTAGTTGTTGAGTTCGCGTTCTTCGACAAGCTCTATTCGTTTGCCTAGGTTGCCATCTACGTCGCGAGTTGACTCGATTTTGTTGACTCTTACTCTGAACATCTTTTGTTTCACGCTCAAACAGAAATAATTGCAGTTCGAAGATTTAACCATGACCGATCAAAATGTCTTCAAATCTTGCCAAATTATGGTTTAGATATGATCAACCACATAGCTTGGTATTTCTCTCGTCAATGGATGTAGGGCGCTTGCTTTTTTGGTAACGTGAAATCTTATATATGTGCCACATGTATATCCACATAACATATTGAGGGAATCTTATGAAACTTGTAACCGTACTCTTACCTGAAGCCTACCTCGAAGGATTAGATGAACTCGTTCGCGCAAATATGTATCCAAGTCGTAGCAGCGTTATACGCTCTGCAGTTCGCGACCTGCTTAAGAAAGAACTCTGGGAAAACAAGCGCAGATAGCTACCTAATTCTTTCCAATTTATTAATCACGGTTTTGGCTTAATTTTTTTGCTTGTTCAGCGGGGTTCTCAGCTTGAACGATTTCTCGCCCCACAATTAGGTATCTTGCGCCGGCTTGTATTGCCGCTTGAGCTCCTCCACCTTGAGTTCCAATTCCAGGCGAATAAATCGGTACATCTTCTTTTAAGACGCCATATATTTCGCGGATTTTTTCAGGAACAGTGGCGCCAACAACAACTCCATCAGCATCCCATGATAGTGCTTTTTTCGCGAAAGATAGGTACTGAGGAATCTTTTCGCCAGTTTGCGCATCAATGACAGCTTGTCCATAACCTTCCGATGCACCTTTGTGGCTCATATACCCGAGCAAGATGACACCTCGTTGTAATCTCTTTGCAACTCCAAAAATAGGTTCCAGTCCTTCTTCCCATCCTATAAATGGGTTTGCAATTAAGGCATCAAAACCCGCCTCGTAGTAGTATTCCGCTATGGTTTGGTTGGTGGCTCCTATGTCGTTAACTTTACCGTCCATTATGGCTAGCAAACCGTTCTCATGGGCTTGCTTCACCAAAGTCTGTACACCGCCAAACGTACCCAATGGCAGGGTGAGGTGATGGTTGATTTTTACTGCGCATATGTAGGGGCTCACCATGCTAAGCATGGCATGAGCTTTTGTTAGCAAGTTTTCTCTTTCTTTTGGATTGTGGTACGGAAAATCCAGAGCGAGCACAATACTGGACTGCCGAATTCTGGAGGCTTCTTCCATTTTCTGCTTGAAGGACACTCGTTTGCACCGCTTGAGTGTTTGGCTATAAGCGTATAACTCTTACTGTTCAACAATTTTCTCTGTCATTGGCGGAAATTTATTTATCCGTGTACGTGGGCATTTCTCTACAAGTTGTATATGATGAGTGCGGTTATTTTTGGGGAGATCGCCGCTCTTGGGGCGGCATTCTGCTGGGCTGTTTCGCCGATTCTTTACAGACAAGCTCTGTTCAAATCGAAGCCTGTTTCGGCAAACATTGTGCGGTGCGCAACAAACGCTGCTGTCATGGTTATACTACTATTTGCTTTCGGTTGGTGGAGTGCGGCGGCTAACCTGCCTATGGGTGTTGTGGCCATTGTAATTATCAGCGGCGTTTTTGGCTTAGGCTTGGGAGACACTCTATACCTTTACGGTCTCAAATCCGCAGGAGTTTCCGTTGCAGTCCCACTCGCAGCAACTTATCCGCTCTTCAGTTTAATCTGGACAACAGCTCTGCTAGGGCAACCTTTGACCGCAACAATTGTAGCCGGAGCATCCATAATCTTGATTGGCATTTGGCTGCTAAGCCGTGAACGAACCGGAGGTGCTGCACTTGTCAAGGGCAGAGTTGCATTAACAGGCGCTGTAGTGTCATTAGCTGCTGCCGTGGCATGGTCAGTAAGTGTTACTCTTATGGGAGTCGCCGTGAAAATGCCCGGCGTGAATTCCATTGAAGCGAACTATGCAATCGTAACAGTGAGAATCGTTGCACTAGCCGTACTTTTCATGATGTTCGCACCGCTAATAGACCGAAACCGAGGATTCTTGAAGCTTAAGCGTCGAACAGTAATTGAATTAACTCTAGGCGGTTTGGTCGCTAATGCTTTAGGGTGGCTACTAATGAATTATAGTTTCCTAAACATACCTCAAGCGCAAGCGATTCCAATAAGTTCGATAACACCACTTTTTAGCGCTCTGGCAGGTTTCTTGCTTTTCCGTGAGAAAGCGACCATTAACCGGGTGCTGGGTGCAATCATCATAGTGGTGGGAGTTATTTTGATTTTCATAGTCTAGAGCATTTGATTTATCCAATTAGCCCAAGGGAGGTTTTCGAATCGCCGAAGAGCGGTAAGGTTTTATACATCATCATAGGACTGGATGCACGGGGTTCAATCTTGTCCGTCTCGCCCAGCATCAGGGAAGTTCTCGCCCGTCGCATAGCCGGAGAAATAATTTTCAGCAGCAAACCAGGTTCTACAATGAAAAAATGGCGAGAGCTTTTCGCAGTGTCTCAAATCAATCTTGGCGAGAAAATGCTCCTAAGCAGCAGCGCCGTTATAAGCGATTATGAAAGCGGCAGGCGCAAAAGCCCAGGCGCCAAATTCATTCGCCGATTTGTCTGGGCATTGCTTACCATTGACGAAGAAAAGGGCAGCCGGTTCATCCGCGAATTCGCCAAGCTAACGAGTAGCCCAAGCATGGCTGTGGTAGACCTTCGTGAATTCCCCATACCTGTCCGAGTCGAGTATTTATGCCGAGCCATAAATGGCGAAATCGTCGCTGCAGGAGAGAAATCCGCAAGAGAAGTCAACGGTTACACCGTTGTCGATGCACGCAAAGCTATAGAAGCACTAAGTGGATTGGAGTACACACAACTGTTTGGCGCAACCACAGAACGCGCACTGGTTTTCACAAGCGTTGAAGACAATACTAGCCTGCTCATGATGATGGTACGCGTTAGCCACCTTAAACCCCGAGTCATTGTGTTCCACCACGTTAGACCAGACTTGGAAGCGGTAAAGCTTGCAGAATTTGAGCAGATCCCCATAATCTATAGCGAATCTCCTAGCATCGAGCAGCTTGTAAAGTCTCTGAGGAAACTGTACAGGATCGCGCTACGTATCAAGCTTGGCAGAAGATTGAAACCACCACCAAAAATAAGCGCCTAACCAATTTGCATCCTTCACTTCAATGCCACTCTCTCTTCTGCGCCAGCTGTTCTCTTCTACACTTGTCTTTTATTCATTTGTGCAACTATTGGAAATCCCAGGTGATCGTCATGAAAAAGAAGACAGCAATATTAGTCACTGAAGATGACCTCCTCGAAGACCTTGCATTTCACAATGTTCCCTGCTCTTTGCTTATCGAATTTTCCGAGAAGATCGTGCAACCATATTACCACGGCAACTTGACACAAGCAATCAAAGACCTGCTCCAGAAAAGTCTTTCCGAACAAGCCTTTGTTCTTTCTCATATAACTAACGCGCGAAAGAGGCCCAACTAAAACACTGCCAACCACCCTTTCTACGACAGCCAAATCTCCAAAGTCAAGCATAGGAGATATAAGGAAGCGCTTCGTTTTAGATTCGAGTTATCAGAGTTGAACAGACATGGCAGAAAAACAGGCAACTTCCCTTTCACTCGTTACATGCACTAGCTGCGGCAAACCCATAGCTCCTGGTGGCGAAGCTACAAAGTTTCCTTGCCCCAACTGTGGCGAAATCCAAATTAAACGCGATGGTAAATGCCGAAAGTTCGGTAGACCATACAAGTGCCCACGATGCGGCTTCACCGGTCCTTAGAGGCGACAACTCATGGGATTTGTGGTAGTCACTTACAAGGTTTTTCCTGAAGACATAGTCAAAGACTTTGGGCCGCTTAAGAAAGAAATTGAAAGCCGCCTTCCTAAATCCGCCGAACTTTCTGGATATGGTCAAGAACCAGTGGCCTTTGGCCTCGAAGCCCTTCTTGTTCAAATAAGATTTCCCGAAGATGAACATGGCATAGTTGATGAACTTGAAACGAAACTTGGTGAAATCAAAGGTGTCAGCCAGGTTCAAACTATGATGGTTCGCCGGACAAGCCGATAAGCCACTATTTTATTCTCTTTTATTACGCTCAAACGTTTATATA
>DATJPJ010000159.1:0-5058 GCA_035506455.1 Candidatus Nanoarchaeia archaeon | reverse complement strand
AACAAATATTTACTGGATTGAAAATTTCGAACCATAGGTTTGATATAGTCCTCGGTTTGAACTGCATTGCTTGAACACCCTAGCAAATATTTTATTTGCCTGCTTAGGGCTAAAGTCTAATGTTTTTGGATCAATGTTATTCCAGTTAATTAAGCAGAAATTTCATTGTGTACTGACTATGCAGTCAATGAGGCGATTAAAGACCGCTTGGAATTTCTTTAACTATCTTGATAATGAAACATTTTTCGGCGGCGGACTGGACATTACCAACAAATGTAATCTTAACTGCAAACATTGCTATTGGGGACGCCAGAAAAAGAGCCAAGACCTGAACGATTCTCAAATGATAGAATTTATGAAAGGTCTTCGACGTGAAGGAATGAAAATAATTTACCTGCTAGGCGGAGAGCCCCTTCTTAGGCCAAAAATATGCGCAGAAGCCGGAAGGATTTTTGACTTCACCCTGATTTTTACAAATGGCACGTTAGGATACCCTCCTGTAAACAACGCCATGTACGCTCTTTCAATAGACGGCCCCGAAAAGATTCATGACAGTATTCGCGGAGAAGGCACATTTCGAAAGGTAACTCAGATACTTGATAGTCAATCGACAAAAGTCATGATTCACGTTACAGTGTGCAAGTCAAACAAAGACCATTTGACGGAAATAGTTGAAACTTTTGTCCGGCGAAAAAATGTTCGGGGAATATACTTTTGTTTCTTCTGTCCCAGCGTGAAACAAGAAGGCAATCAAGAAAAAATTTCATTAAAAGAAAGAGATACAGTTATAGACGAAATTGTTAGATTGCGCAAGGAATATGGCAACAAAATATTCTTTACTGAACGCGTCGGGTACTACATGAAGAGCACTGGCGGCGTTGGTTGCTGGAACTCTCTAAACAAATGCATAACTAAAAAAGTGTTCAAATTCTACTCTGCAAACGGCAAATACAAGTATCACTGCGCCTACGGGGCGGAAGCAGAATGTGAACACTGTGGTTGCAGTCAGGTTCCCCTAATGCATGCGCTGAAGGATCGAGACTTTGAAACATGCTCAATGGTGTATCGTGATTACTGGGGGCTTCCTTATCACAACGATTTTGTGATGAATTCTCTGATAAAGTTTAAAGCAGGGAAATCTAAAATTGACAATGAACCCTAAAAGCAGATGTTATTACTACAAACGACAATTCAAATGGAGACTGCTCCAGGACAGATCTCCCATCGTTGCAGCAATAAAAATAACGCAAAGATGCAACCTGCACTGCAAGCACTGCACCTGGACTAACAAAATAACCAAAGACCTGCCGCTTTCAGAGTGGAAGACAATCATCGACAAGTTACAAGAGGAAGGTGTTGCTGGCATTGTAATCGAAGGCGGAGAGCCGACAATGTATGATGGCGTCGATAAGATAGTGGAATACGTTAAGTCGAAAAACTTGTATGCTATTCTGATAACCAATGGAACTCGAGATATTTCTGGAATAAATCCTGATGTTTTTTGGGTTTCTGTAGATGGGACAAAAGAATCAGACAATGCAATAAGAGGACCTGGCCACTTTGAGAAGGCAACAGAAACCATAAAATCTAACCCAGACAAAAAAATAATTGTGTTGTCTACGCTTTCGAAAACAAACTCGGAAGATATTGAGGCAATTTGTAAATACTTCTCTGAGACAAGTCCGGTCTTTGGTTTGATGTTCAACTTTGAATATCAATACGGAGATATAGAGGATTTTGCTTTGGAAATTGAACAAAGAAGAATTGTTGCAGAAAAAATTATTGGCTTTAAAGAGAAGTACCCAAAAATTCTAAGTTCTTTGTCATACCTTAAAAGTGTGGGAAAGAACAAAAAATGTTATCCGTGGCTTCTTGTTTCAGTAACGGCAGATGGAAAACAAAGAAACGATTGCATGATACGCCACATTGAGAAAGACGATTGCTCAAAGTGTGACATGTGCTGCTATGGCGAGCTATCAAGAATGTATGAAGCGAAAAGAGACACTGCACTTTTTTGGTCCAAGAATATTGGTCTTCCCAAACTATTGTAACGCTAAATTTTGTGCGCTAGCCCCGTACCAATTCGATCAATCTGCATAAAATTAGAAATTCGATGGGTAACAGACTCAAATTAGAACTTCACTGCAACCTATCGGCTATAGCTCCAATTGACATAATCCTCAGTTCCATTGAATGTCTTGTCCATGTAGTCGCTGTAAATGCGGTAAACGTATACGTCATTCCCGAGTGATGACCGCCAAAGATTCAGCCAATTGTAAATCTCTGATGAAATCATGTTGAGAGCGATGTTTCCTAGGGTGTCATGGGTGTAATAGCCCCTAATAGGGTCAAGAATGCAGATTTGGTCTCCGCTAAAAGGAATAACCACCGCCACATGCCCGGCAGTTGATCCTGTAATCCAAATGCATTCCACTAAGAACTGGTTGTTAAAATAGCAGCGAATCATTGACGTGAGCAAAGATGCAATGTCGTCGCAGTCACCTGCTCGAAACGCCAAAGTCTCATTTGGATACTGGGTCGCAGAATCAGTCTGAGTAAGACCGTTTGCCGCATCGGCTGGATTGTCAGGCAAAACGGGGTAAAGACTATCCACGCGGTATTTTATGTTGGAAGCGACCCAATTATACATGGCTTTGATATCCTTCCAGTAAGAATTCGGGTCAGTTGTATTCCCAGTCTTTCCAGTAATGTTTTGTACTATACTAACAACGGCGGGGTTACCTGGAGTAATCAAATAGCTTAAATCGCCTTGCATTACTCTTAAATCCGTCAGGCTCTTTAACGTCTGGTAGTTTTCGATGTATTGATTATACTCTGATTGCAGCTCCAGGTACATCTCCTGCAAAGCTTGATACCTCGTTAGCATTTGCTGTGTATCCACTGTTCCAGAACTGCCTGGGTTGGGCACTGACAAAGGATTCTGGAGCAAAATACTCGAGTAGTTGTACTGTAAACTGCTGAAGTTGGTCGCCAACTCATAGTATTGCATTCGCAAGCTGTCATAGTCTTTCTCAAGCTGAACAAGCTGTGCCCTGTCAGCCGCGTTTTGAGAAGCCTCATAATTTAAGCTTAGAAAAGCCGTGGCTACAAGAGAACTAATCATAATGACTGCAAAAATGGCGATGACCGACTTCTTCAATGCCTATCACATCTTTTTAAAGGCGGCACTGGATGCCTAATTAACTTTTCTTACTTACGTTCAAGAAAGCCTTTTACGACTAAAAGGCAGCATTAGAAAAAGCGAGGCTCTGACAAAATGCTATTTCCTAAAAACCTACTTTCACCTTTTTTTGTGTCTTCGAAATGATTTACACAAGTGGCTAAAAAGCGTAGGCTGTGTTGAAAAGTTCCCATTCGGCGAGGGTTAAGTATTCTTTTCCCGCTGCGTTGCTCAGAAAGCAAAATGCGATTGAGGCCGCGAGCGTTTTATTCTTTGGCTTTAAATCCAATTGTAGTTAATTGGCTCACTTCTGCCTCTTGTATTCCAAGAGGTCTTTTGGCTGAGAGGTTATTTCTTCTTTTTTGAACATTTTGAATTCTTTTTCGTCGAAATCTAGTAATCCAGCTGGATTTAGCGGTTTGCATGTCGCTCCGAATGCAGTTGTCCGCCCGTAGCCCAATTTGTCTTTGGTGATTCGTAAATAACTATGTTTACTGCTTCTGCAGGTACACCCATTTCAACGAATACCTTTGTAATTCCTTCGACAGTTTTCTTCTTGTTTTCGGCACTCATGCCTTTCCAAACAGAAATCTGAACAATCGGCATTCAAAACACCTAAGTCAGTAATCAGCTAGAATTCTATTAAACAGTTTCGCATTAAGCAGGGCTCTTAGTTTCGCTACCAAATTCCCCTGCAATTTCCCATCAAATTATTCCAAGAATGGTGAACATGTCTGTGAACGACAGAACGCAATTTGACAAGATGAACACTTTCTACAGATTATCTTTTCGTGATGCCGCTTGTTCAATGGATTCTGTAAGAACTTGTTTCAGGTTTTCCAAACCAACCTTTTTGATTTCCAAAATTGGGAGTCCAGTGTTCAAATTTTTAATTTCATCTATGCATTTTTCGGCTCTTCCCAATGTGTCTAGAAGGACAATGCCCTTAATCCCGTTGAACATGTTCCGCAAGGCTTCTTCGTCCATGCCTTCCTGCATTAGTTTTTTCTTCGCGAGGCGGAAGAACTCGATCATTCCTGGATCAAAGAACATCAATTCATGATGGGGATCGACTTCGTCGATTTTTCCTCGACCACCCAGAAGGCAGTCGACGCAGTTCAAGGCGTTAATCTTTGCCAAGCCGTATTCTTGTGCGAGTTGTTTCATTTCATCGTTGGGCCCAAGGCAAAGGTCACCATAAACGAGAATTGGCTTTTCAGAAGCTTTTGATAAAGTTCGCTCTATCGTTTTCCGTAGGTTCTTCTCTAAAAGTTTGTAGTCAACATGAAACATCTTAGACACGTAAATGACATCAATGTCCATATCGCCATGCCGTTGCAGTCGGTCAATTTCGCTTTTCAAGACGCTGCATGAAATTAGGCAAGGTTTTGTTTTCGCATCTTCAGCCTTTATGCTCGAAGTCAAGCAACCAAGTCCGATGACCAATGATAATGGTGGCTAATACCTATTTCGAAAAGGAATACAAACAAGGTCATCCCATTTTAGAACTAAATGAAAGGCGACGTGAAATTTGATTTGTCATTTTTCGATATTTTTTGTTGTCGTCGCAGATATGCTTAGCGTTATCATCATGCCGCCTATACAGGGTACATTTTGTTTCCTATAAAATGGACTGCGTTATCGTTGTTGTTAGCCTTAAACCAGACCGCTAAACTACTCGCTCCAAAAATGTTGTAGGACGCCTTAAGCTTGGCTTCCTCGAGGGTTTTTCTGGCAGCTGCATGGTTGAAGAAATTCTCTGTTTTAGCTATGTGCAATCTAACTAAAAATGAGAAATTTCTGTTTAGACTCGACGGTTTTTTTCGATGCTAAAACCACTAGAAAACTTGACTAGAGGTACAGGTTTAAAGGTCGTT
>DATJPJ010000158.1:0-2969 GCA_035506455.1 Candidatus Nanoarchaeia archaeon | reverse complement strand
CTAATCCTAAAATCAGCCCCGTTGCAATTATTAGTAAAGCTGTCACCGAGACCATAATTTCAACAGGCACTAATGTTCAAAAAATACTTATCGATTTGACAACGACAATTAGAGCCTTCAGAACGTTGACTACCCTCTTCGTCAATTCCGAAAAACTATTACAAAAAGAACGCTTCGAGCACCAAAACAGGAACAACAACAATTAAGCCAAATAAAACAACGGTTGACCCCATCACTTTCCAAGCACCCGTTATATCCTCAGCGTGAATACTCTCGCCGTCTCCCAAAGAATAAAATCCCTCCTTCTCCAATTGCGTGTCCAATGCACCAGCCATTGCTGAAATGGTCCAGCCTGCGTTTGGACTCGCAGTCTTGTTTCTGTCCCGAATCAAAATCCGCCAGCTGTTTCGCCAATTTTTTCGTTGCAGCCATGATCCAGCAACCATTAGAACCGCCGTCAGCCTTGAAGGAATATAGTTGGTTATAGTATCCATTTTTGCAGAAAACCAACCAATGTTCACGTTCACAGAATCCTTGTATCCAACCATTGAATCCAGCGTATTGATTACTCGAAATGCAACTGCGCCAGGGACGCCGAATATCGCAAAAAAGAAGAATGGAGAGGTGACACCGTCGGTGGTGCTTTCCGCTATTGATTCAACAGCAGCTGAAATCATATGCCTTTCATCCAATTTATCTGGGTCGCGGCGCACGATGAATCGTAGCCACTTCTTTGCACCTTCTCTGTCTTTGGCTTTTAGCGCCTTCTCTATGGGCGCGGTGTAGAAGCGCATGCATTTAAGGGCAAAAGTCGCCTTAAGCATGACGGCTGCAACAACGATGTAGATTAACCAGCCAAGGATCGGAATCTGTCTAATCGCCCACAATATGAGGAAGACTGGACCAGTAAAGAGTGCAATTAGTCCAACACAAAGGCATACGCCTAAGAATTTTTCAGTTCTTGGATTCTTGTTTTTCATCTTAGGCTTTACGTAAGCTACTATTTGACCCATCCAAACTGTTGGGTGGGCACGATCAGGAATTTCTCCAAAAATTACGTCAATCAGGAAAGCCAATGTAAAGATCAGGACGGAATCAACAAGAAAGGAAACATCAAAAAATAGCATGCCTCAATCAAACCTTCTTGGCCAGCGTAGTTTTGAGCGCTGCAAGGAGCTTCTCGTTTTCTAATCTCGTTTTGACTGCGACACGAATGTAATATTGATCTAAGCTTGTGAAGGAGCTGCAATCTCGAATTAGCACGCTATGACCGAGCATTTTCTCCCTAAGTAAAGCAGCAGTTAATCCTGTTTTTCGAACGTCTATTAACAAGAAGTTTGCATCAGATGGATAAATTTTTAACGAATTGAGCTTTGCGAGTTCGGATAACAGAAAAGCTTTCTCATCCTTGACAAGTTGAAGAGTTTTCCGAAGATGCTCTTCGTCTTCAAGCGCCGCTATAGCGGCCGTTTGAGCTACGCAATTGATGTTCCATGGAATCTTCGCGTTCATCAAGACATCGGTGACTTCTTGAGAGGCAATGCTGTAGCCAATTCTCAGCCCGGTTAACCCGTATATCTTCGTGAACGACCGCAGAATACATAGGTTCGGGAACTCGTGGATTCGACGTATCATCGATAGCTCTTCCCCGTTCTCCACAAACTCGAGGAAATCTTCGTCCAAGAAAACCAAGATGTCACTTCGTAGCGCCTTCTTGGCGATATTTGTCAAAACGTCTTGAGAAGTGAGCATGCCCGTCGGGTTGTTAGGATTACACAAGTAGACAATTTTTGTCTTCTTCAACATTGCACGCTCAAAAGAGGTTGCGTCGGCTCGGAAACCGGCTCCTAACTTGACAAACTTAATTCTTTCCCCAGTCTTCCTTACCGCATTTTCGTACTCGCTAAACGATGGCGCCGGAATAACTGCAACGTCGCCTTTTCGCATGAAAGCATCTGCAAAAAGATAGATTAGTTCGGTTGAACCATTTCCAATCGCCACATTGCACGGAAGTATCCTGTCGTAGTGGTTGGCTATCGCTTGCCGCAACGCTGTGGCGTATGAGTCTGGATAGCTGGCTATTTGCCCAAGACTATTTTTTGCTGCCTTCAGAGCTTTTTCGGAAGGTCCCAGAGGGTTGACGCTTGAGCTGAAATCTAAAATATTTTCACGTTTCAACCCGGTTTTGCCTGCAGCCTCGTAGATGTCGGCTCCGTGTACGCATGGCTTAAGGTTTTTGAAATTCTTTTTCGCTAGATCCGACGCGTGTTTCAGCAAAGATTGCCTCCTAAGTGAATGGGACAGTTAGCTGCAGCTAATAACTTGCCTTTCGCAATTCTGTTTAACTTTGTTTTTGAACACTTGAACACGCGAGTTTTCCCCTTTCCTTCGAGGTTCGACTCTGTGTTGGTGGAAAGGTGATATAAATATTAGGTTGAAATATACATCCAAACCATTAGCAGAATGTCGCCAAAAAAACTTTTAAAAAAACAACTGGAGTCGTTTGAAGGCGTTGGGGAGCAAACGATAAGAGTCTTTAGGTGTCTTAATGTCATATTATGTGATTTGTTTGAAGGTTACAAATGTTCGTCTATCCGATAAAATTCTTTCAGACACAGACAAGCTAGCAAAAAAATACGGAATTACTCGCAGCGAAATCATGAGACAAGCATTAACTTTACACTTGCACTTGGTTGAGAATGTCGGTGTAATGCTGAGACCGATTGCATTTCAAGTTAAACCTGGACAACTTGAATACATACGAAGAGGCGATGTTGTAATCCTTCGGATTCCAACTGGCCACGCTCTCGTCGTAGGCAGTACTTCTTCGGGCGCCGTCGGTCCCAAGTCTCTAGATAAAGTCAAGGTTGCGGGTCGAGTCGTAGGCAAATTTCTCGCGCGGGTCGCTTTAATGGATGTTGCTGCCACAGGTGCATTTCCTGTAATGCTGTCTGCCACCCTAAGTGTCG
>DATJPJ010000157.1:0-7035 GCA_035506455.1 Candidatus Nanoarchaeia archaeon | reverse complement strand
GGCTTTAGGTATCCACTGGATAAGTTGCACCTTGATTTTTCTAACATCCTCGTAGGATTCGCTAGCGAAAGTCGCCGCTACGGAATTGTCAGTTTTGCTTTCGATTTTTACGTTGAAGAGCTCCATAAGCCGCAAAATCTTGCCCGCTTCCATACTGGCGGCATCTTTCTTTGATACCCAAAACGCAGCGGTATTTTCGACTCCACTGGGAGCAACAACGTATTGCCTATAACCTCGTTCGGGTTTCTCGGGATGGAGAGGCAGCTTCGCCTCAAAAGTTTTTGGCAAGTTTTTTACGGCGAGTTTAACAGGCTCGGCCACAAAGAAGTACCTGTTACAGACGGGGTCAAGGATTTTGCGGTTGTAGGAGTACAAGTTCTCCCAACTCAGTGTAACATCTGCTGGTTTGGGTCCAACATCGATTATCATCTTCTTGATTGCTTCGGCAGTTATTCCTCTTCTCCGCAAAGCGGCGAAGGTGGCCAATCTTGGGTCATCAAAACCGCAAAAGGTGCCGTCTCGAACGCCCAAAATGATTTTGCTCTTGCTAAGGAACGCGCCTGTGATTTTGAGTCTGCCATAGTGAATAGCCTGTGGATAATCCCAGCCCAAGTGCTTATACATGAACTCTTGTCGTACACCGTTTGTCAGATGCTCCTTGCCGCGGATTATGTGGGTTATTCCAAGCAAGTGATCGTCCAATCCAGCTGCCAAGTTGTACAAAGGCCAGGCATAATACCTGCTATCTACTCGCGGATGAGGGTACTTTACTGGATCTATAACGCGCATGGCGGGCCAATCTCGAACGGCTGGGTTGGGGTGATTTAGATCAGTTTTCACTCGGAGCACTGCTTCGCCTTCTTTGAAGACGCCGTCGCGCATTCGTTTCCACCGTTCCATGTGTTCTTCTGCGGGTAAATCGCGGCATGGACAAGATTTCTGCATCAAAATTGTCTTCCTGAACTCGTCGGGGATGCAAGTGCAGACGTAAGCGTTACCGTCGCGGATTAGGCGTTCAGCATACTCGTAGTAAATAGGAATTCTGTCACTTTGGATATATTCTTCATCGACTTTGCAGCCCAGCCAGGCCAAGTCTTTTCGAATCCAATCGTAAAATTCTAAGCTGGGACGTTTCACTTTGGGATCCGTGTCTTCGAAACGGAGTATGAATTTCCCGTTGTACATTCGCGCATACTCATGACTTAAAAGAATTGCACGGGCGGACCCTAAATGCAGAACACAATCAGGGTTAGGAGAGAACCGTGTCACAACTAGATTATATTTGTCCGCGTTAATCAGGGGGGGCAGTCGCTTCTCTTCAGCTTTATCTTTCTTGAGCGTCTCTGGCCATTTCTCAGCAACTATGCGTTTTTGCTCTTCAAGTGGCAAAGCGTTGACTTCACTTAAAATCTCGTTAATTACTGCGGAAAGTTCCTTAACTTGCGTACGGAATTCGGCTTTGTCGCCCAAAATTTTGCCAAGAATAGCCCCTGTCTGCGCTTTACCGTCGTGTGTCGATGCGTTCAGAAGGGCAAGTTTTCGAATAAGCTCCCTAAGCTCTTGATTCTCTCGCAACATGATGTTAACGCTCGTAAATCAGATGTTTCTTTTAATCAAGAATTCTGCGAAGGCTTTTAATTTTTCCTTACCCTCAGATGGTTTTAGAAGTTTATCGACTTCTCTCCAACTTTCTTCAACCAGCTCATCAGCCTTGTGCCGAACATATTCAATCACATCATATTTTTGCATGATGGCTATGGCTTCGTCGCGAAGGTTTTGGTCGTTTGTGTGCAGGTTAAGAATTTCGATGAGACGTCGTGCATCCTTTGGCTTTGCGATCTTAAGTGTTCGTATAACCATGAGGGTGCGTTTTCCTTCGGTAATGTCCATTCCAAGACCGCCTTTCTTCTTGGCAAATTCCGCTCCTGTCAAATCCAAGATGTCGTCTTGCATCTGGAAAGCCACACCGATGCTCTCTGCGAAAGCCCCCAGCTTCGTGACTAGCTTTGTGTCGGCATCTGAGATGACCGCCGCTATTTTCGCCGACATGCGAGCCAAAGTGCCAGTTTTGTAGGCGCACATTTGGAGGTAGTCTTCTTCGCTTATGCTGTCAGCGTTGGCCAAGCCGCGGTGCCAAGCGATGTCCATAGCCTGCCCTAGGCTGAGGTTAATCATTTCAAGCACGTAGACCTCGTAGATCTTTCCAAGCTTCGCCTCTGATATGCTGCCCTTTCGCTCCATCAGCGGCAGAAGTGGCAGATAATACATTGCGTTTCCAGCATTGACAGCTAAGTCTAAGCCAAAAATCTTGTAGGTGCAAGGTTTCCCACGTCTAGCTTCAGAAGAGTCTTCTATGTCGTCAATGACCAAGGTCCCGTTGTGGACCACTTCAGGTATAATGGCAAAATCTAAGCACCATTCAGCATTCTTTCCTAAAGCTTCGCAGATAATCAGAAATAGTGAGGGGCGCCAACGTTTTCCTCCCCTGTCCAGCATATCCCACACTGGCTCGGCGATGGCCTTATTAATGGTATCCACATTACAGCAAAACTTAGGCGGGTCTACCTTAAACAATATGGAGTCCTTTGTGAATTGCCTAGGTATGTACTTCTCGATTGCTTTGTCAATTAAAGGTGCTTTTTCCGCAAGATACTTTTCAATGTCCACCTAATTTGACCCTCTTCTCCCGTAACTCTTCACGTCAAATCCTCTGTTTTTTAGCCACCTACTCGTGTTTCCCGTTATCACAAGAGGCGTGTTTGCTAAATGTTTCATGTCTTGAGCCCCAACAAGAAACATGACATTTCTAAGCTCTTCAGTCAAACGCAAAAGCAAACTCTTTGTCTCTTCAACACTCTTTACAGCAGTCTGTAGGACAGGTTGCGCCACACTTGCCAAGCCAGCGTTAAGCGCGATTGCCTTGGCAATTACCGTGCCGTTGCGAACTCCGCCAGATGCTATAACCGAAACCTTGGTTGATTGTGTAACTTCAACCAAACTTGCGGCTGTGGGAATTCCCCAGTCCCAAAAAACTTCCCCCAGCCAATGCTGAGAGCCATTTTCCGATTTGGCCGTTCGGTAGTGCTCGACCGCCGCAAAGCTGGTACCCCCCAAACCTCCGATGTCAATTCCCTTGACGCCCGCGGCTTCAAGAGCCTTCGCCTCCTCTGCCGCTATGCCTGAGCCAGTCTCTTTGACGATAACAGGAACATCGAGTCCAGAGGCCACTTCTGCTATTTTGGCCAGGACACCGGCGAAGTTTGTTTGCCCCTCAGGCTGAATCGCCTCTTGCAAAGCGTTCAGGTGTATCGCCACTGCGTCCGCTTCAATCATCTTCACGGCTTTCCTAACCTGTGCCAAACCATATCCGTTAACAAGTTGAATGGCTCCGATGTTGGCTATCAAGAAAGCATTCGGGGCTTTCTTCCTGGCTATGGAAAAAGTCGCCGCAAGTTTTGGGTCTTCGATAGCGGCTCTTTGACTCCCCACGCCCATGCCTAACCCGAGGATCTCAACGGCTTCCGCGATATTCGCGTTAATTTTCTCGGCTTCCGACGTCCCACCCGTCATTGCACCCACAATTAAAGGTGCATTAAACTTATGGCCCCACAAACTAGTTGTTAAGTCAATCTTGTTCTTGTCTATCTCTGGCAAAGCTTTATGAACAAAGCTTATGTCTTCAAAACCTGTAGTGGCTTCCCTGGCTTGGACATTTTCGTTTAGGCATTTTTCTATGTGGTCTGCCTTGCGTTTTCGGGTACTCTCAGCCATCTTACGCCTTCTCGATGATGGTGCCCTCGATTCTTTCGCCTACGAGTGCGCGGTAAATTCGCAAGTTGCGTGTCCCATTAACAATCTGCACTTTAATGCCTTTTTCGACTGCTGGAATTAACTCAGCAACTTTGCCCGCCATTCCGCCAGTCACGTCAGTGCCCTGAGCCTTGCCTAGTTTGCTCTGAACACGTTTGAGCTCCTCCAAATTCAGGTGAACATACGGCTTTGCAGTGGCAACTACTTTAGGATCAGCTTCGTACAAACCGTCTGTATCGACGCCGATAACGATTTTTTCAGATCCCAACTTAATCGCCAAGTAAGCAATTAACTGGTCTCCGGAAAGAACGGTAAAACCTAGTTTCTCGTCAAGAACCGCGTCGCCATAGAGGACTGGAATGAAGCCCATCTTCATGCTTCGGCGCAATACAGTTTCGTCAAAGTACTTTATCCGGCCATTATCCGTCACTATGCACGTCGACGGCGTTATGCTCAGCGAGGGAATTTCATGCCAAACCAAGGCATCCATTATCAAGCCGTTTAGCACGGTCATGACGTGATGAGTTTCTGAGAAGCCCACTTTCTGGGTTGGATCCTTAAGACCTTCTTTTATGCCATACTTGGCCGCGGTAGGGTGACCGAAGCTTCCGCCGCCGTGTACAATGACCAGGTTTTCTAAGTCGGCGCGTTTGATTTCTTCGGACAAGCTATTTATGATGTCGGTTTTGGCGGCTAGGTCTCCGTTTTTGTCTGTGATTACGGATCCGCCTATTTTGAGTATGGTAGGTTTTGCTTCGCTCATCTGTCGTTCCTTCACCTTGAATATGTTATGCACTTATTGAAAAGTCTTACCAGAAAGCTGTCTTACGTCAGCCTATTCTGAGGAGTGGATTGATGGCTTGAGCTGCAAAAAAAGGACAAAAAGCATTAGAAAATGGATATTATGTTATTTTCTATTCGGACTTTATCCCCAGTCTTGAACTTAGAAATATCCACTTTGTCCACACAAGGTATTTCGCTAATTATGGCGCCAACTGCAATGATGGTTTCGCATTCGAGGTTAACCATACCCTTGGGGGCGACACCGTTCTTCTTCAGCCGGTAAAGAGTGTAGCTACCAACGGTCGAGCCTTTTCCTTGTGGGAAGACGAGGATTTTTCCGCTCACACTCTGGCCTTGTAATTCGTGACCCTTTTCAATTACGACGCCCGTGTTGGGGTCTACGCCTCCATAGAATGAAATCGGTTGCGTAGTCGTTAAGGCCTCACCCTCAGCTTTGCCTTTGTAAATTATTCTGCCTTTTAGCTGTTCCATTTTCCTGTCACCGCCGCATCTATGCATTCCTCAAGACTTCCCATCTTGGTTTTCATTAGGTTTTGTCTCGAATAAAAGCAGCCCTTAGCTGATGTCGTCGCCAAGGCCTTGAACCTGCCCTTGAGGGGTGCGACTGCCATGCATGTGTCACAGGCGAATTTTCCACCCGCCGCCTCTATCACTTGCGAGTAGCCACGCTTATCTGCCAACTGCTTCGCCGAGCGTGAAGTGGCAACCCAGAACTCCGTATTCTCGGCCACTTTCTTGCTTTTGATGAGATCCGCTATTTCGCCTATTTCTTTTATTGAACAGTGAGGGCAACCAACGCAGACAAAATCGATGTCACTGACTTGATCGTTTATGTTATCGTAGGCGTTTTTAATGTCGCTTTGCTCGATCGTTACATGGTCTGCTGGCGCATTGACTGTTTCTGAGGCCGGCGTTATGCCCTGCATGTAGAAAAGGGGTTTCGCTCCATACGTAACGACCGAAGCGCAGAAACTCTTAAGCTCATCAACATCAGCTTCTTTGATACCTGTTATGTAAGCGATCTTGTTTTCAGCCTTTTTTCCAATTGCGTAGCCGAGTGCTCCCCAGTCTGAAAGTTTGGTCAGATCCACTTTCACTTTCACGTGAACTTCAGGCATGCGATTTTCATCCAAGTGGAGTCCATAGCAAGGGGTTTTGCCGACAAACGCCGCCGCAAGAGCAGAGGGTCCGCCTTCTCTGTTTGTCTTCGCGCCCAAGACGCTATTAGCAAATGTTACAGCTGAGGATTCGGACCACGCAATATGTTCGCCGTATCTCGGGAGATTGCCAATCAAGTAAGGCGTACAGGTACAACTGACGAGTATGCCCATCCGTTCAAAAGCTTCGATGACTTGATTCTGCTTTGCTGCGAAATCTTCACTAATACCCAAGGCTCGCCAGTTTTCCAGATCCATACCTGCTGGGTTTAGGGTTGTAAGGACTTTGACTTTCCCGTCTTTGGCTAGCTCGTTGAGGAATTCGAGTCCTGCATCGCCGAGGTTGTGATAGCTGACACCCGCAACTTGAACGCTCCCTACTTTGATGAGTCTTTCTGCTCCATAGATGTTGCCTAAGGCGACTAGTATTTCCATGCTTTTGCGAAAGGCATGGCCTTCCTTGCCGTCCAACATTGCTTGTTCTTGTTTTGTTAGGTCCATTTTTTCACTTGTCCTGGTATCCGGTGCTATATGCCCATTTTTTCATTTGATCGCTGATTTTTGGGTCGTTGGTTCGCAAACGCAAATAGGTTATGATGAAATTTGCGTGCACGTGTCCCAATCCGATGTCTGATTTGAGCCATTTTAGGAGTTGGGCATGAGTTGCAACAATTTTTCCGTTCTCGATGAAACCATTTTCATTGGCCAATGCCCAGAAATCTTCATCTGATTTCCCGGTCTTGGCTTGGATGTTTTTCATGTACGCTTTAAATGTCACTGTCAACCATTTCCTAAATGAATTTGGTTAGGTCGATTTTTCGATACTGCTCCTTCTTGAATCCCTTACCTGTGGCAGATGTTGGGATGGTGGCATCTAATCCTGCCTTAGATGTCGTGGCTTTCTTTCCTTCTGAAAGATCCCCTGAAGGGTCCAGCGAGCTGCCCGGCTGGTTAGACAGAATCACAGCGTTCTTATCTGCTTGGAATCTGGTGGCAATTGCCCATTCCACGTCATGTGGATCGTAGATGTTGATGTCGTCATCGACGACTACGCAGTGCTTGAGGCTCTTGTGTCCTTCGAATGCAGCGGCAATGGCCTTTTTTCCGTCATCGGGTTTCACCTTGTGAATTTGCACAACAGCGTGCAACCAACTACATCCGCCGGGGGTAATGTAGACATCTTTGCACTGGCAGACTTTGTTGACTTCATTGAAGATTGTTGGTTCTTTGGGCATTCCCATTAAGAATTTATGCTCGTTTCGTC
>DATJPJ010000156.1:0-5006 GCA_035506455.1 Candidatus Nanoarchaeia archaeon | reverse complement strand
ACTTTGCAAAAGCTAAAGCTTCTATTCGCTTAGCGGCAGTTCTAACTCGAAAAAGTCTTCGGCCACAACGACGTTAGCAAAGATTTTTTTTGCTTGTTCCAGAAGAAGTGATGTGTCTGAGTATCTTGCACTCACGTGAGTCAAGACTAGGCTCTTCGCGTTCGAAGCTTTAGCTTCTGTTGCGGCTTCGCTGGGCGTAGAATGCCCGTCGGCCTTGGCTCTCTCGAGTAGAGAGTCGTCGAAGGTTGCTTCGTGGATCACCAAATCCGCGTCCGCCGCGAACGCTGCGAAGCCGTCGAAGGGTCTTGTATCTCCCGTGTAAACGATTTTTCTGCCTTGTCGCAATGGGCCGGCCACGTCTATGGGTTTTACGATTTGGCCTGTTGCTGGGAAAATGTATTCTTGGCCGTGTTGCAATTTGCCCCATGCATCTCCTTTTGGCACGCCTATGGCTTTTGCTTTTTCTGGATAGAACCTTCCCGCTCGCGGCTTCTCTATGAAGGCATATGCGAAGCTTGTGATTGCGTGGTTTGATTGGTTTGCGTCGACGCGGTATTCTTCTTCGTCGCAGATGGTGCCTGAGTTTGTGACTTCGAAAACGTTGACTTCGAATGTGAGTTGAAACTGCAGGGTTTCGCGCATACAGTCCAGAAAACGTGCCAGCCCAGGCGGCGCATAGACATCGACGGGTTTGGTTCGATCCATTAAAGCCATCGTCTGGAGTAGTCCAGGTAAGCCTAGTATGTGGTCGCCGTGCATGTGAGTTATGAAAATTTTCGTTTTTTTGTGCAGGCCCGCTTTGGCGCGGATCATTTGGCGTTGTACACCTTCACCGCAATCGAACATAATTTGTTCGTTGCCGCGTTGAATTAGCACTGCTGGGAGGCTCCTGTTTGCGGTTGGAACCGCTGCGCTTGTGCCTAGGAAAATCACTCGTATGCTCATGGTTTGGCCTTCTTTTCGAAGACGGCGACTTCCCGCGTCAGGGTTCGATGCACGAAGGCAAAGTTTGATTCAACGTGGGTGTAGCCGAGTTTTTCGCCGATTTGGCGTATGCCTAGTGTTTTGGGTGCGGCGATACAAATTCGTTGTCCCCCTGATAAGAGCGGGTGAACCGATGCTAAAACTCCTTCGATGATGGATTTGGTGGTGCTTTTCATGGTTGTGGTGCTTCTTCCGTAAGGCGGGTCGGTTACAACGCAGTCCACGTGAGTTAGGGGCACTTGTCTTGCGTCCGCGAGCAGTATGGCTTGGGGGGATAAGCCAAAGTGCCTGACGTTGCGCAGTGCTCCACGTGCCATGCGACGTCGCACGTCTATCCCGACGATGTCGCATCCGATTAGGGCTGCTTCGATTAGCGCGGTACCTGTACCGCAGAACGGGTCTAAAACCAGTCCGCCTTCTGGAGCGTGTGCTAGGTTGACCATGCAGCGTGCAAGTTTAGCGTTCATTGCAGAGGGGTGAAAAAAAGGTTTTTTGCGGGCTCTGCGTTCCACAAAGGGTTTGGGAATGATTTCGGCGAGTTTCAAGCCGAAGATTAGTTTTCCATTGGTTAGGATGCCGAAAAAGGTTTTTTGGGGCGTTTTGAGGTTAACTTTGGCTTTTGGTGCGCGTTCCATGATTAGTTTGCCTAATAGACGTTCGTAGTTCATAGTGGCTTCTTTGGTTGTGTACTCTTTGATTCGGCGTATTCGAACTTCAAATGTTTCGCCATCGGCAAGGCTGGTGAAGTCCGTGGCGTTTGCTGCTTCGATCACTGCTTGCTCTGTTGCGGCGCAGGTGAATATTTCCTGACAGCAGATTCGGGTGTAACCGCTTCGGAACACGACTTTGTTGACGCTTGCTTGGTCTGCTTGGATTCTGACTGTTTGGTCGAGTTTCTCAATGACCGTGTATGGGTATTTTTCGGCTTCAAAAATTGCTTTTAGCTCTGCAAAGGAAAGTGATTCGAATTCGCCTGAGATCAAGAAAAAAAGATTTGCCACTATGAGAGCGCCTTGAGTTCTTGGCTCAGTAATGGGGCAAGCGAAACCTTGCTGTGTTTGCTGGGAATGCTGTCGGTGGCGACGATTTCTTCAACGCCTGCATCCAAAATTCGTTTCTCTGCATCGCCAATTAGCAAGCCGTGAACGCATGCTGTGTAGACGTGCTCTGCGCCTTGTTCACGCAGAATCTTTGCCGCGCCGACTATAGTTCCGCCTGTGCTAATAATATCGTCGAATATGATGACTGACTTGCCTCGTACGTTTAAGTGAGCTGCAGTCTGGGTTGTTTGCCCTGTGTATCGATCTCTATGCTTCTCCAAATGTCCTACTTCTCCTTTCAGAATGGTCTGCGCTTGTTGAGCGATGTACATGGCTCCTTTGTCTGGTGAGAGTGCAAATGCTTTTTCGATGCCTTTGTCCATGAAGTATTGCGCCAGGATTGGAATTGCAGAAACCGTTTTTGCTGGGTACTGGAAGAGTTTGAGCGCGTTGGCTTCATGAACGTTTACGGTTACGAGTTCGTCGATGCCTGCGGCTTTTAGCATTGCGGCGATAGTTTCGATGCTGATGTTTTCGCCTTGTAAGAAAATCTTGTCTTGCCTTGCGTACGCGAGGTAGGGGACGATTGCTGTTACTTTTTTTGCCTCGTTTCTTTTTGCCGAGCTAGCTATGAAAGCTAGCTGCATTAAGTTGGAATCTTGAGGTGCGCACGTCGTCTGAACCAAAGCGACATGTTCGCCTTTTACGTTGCCTTCCAATCGCACGTAGCTTTCGCCATCGGGGAAAATTCTACTTGCTACGGATACTTTTTCGCATCCCGTTTGTTGCGAGATTTTATTGGCTAATTCTGCTGAGGCGGGGCCGATGATTATTTTCATGGCAATTTCTCCAAGCTGTGACTTTGAATGTTTGGTTTCTACCTGTACTTTGTGAACTCTTTTTAACCTTGTCATCTGGAACTTCATTTCGTTCCAGTTCATGGATGCAATGGAGATTCTTCTGAAATCTTTTTTGATAGTTCGGTAATGTACAGTAATGTTTGTTACATTACACACCCACAAACCTTCTAATACGATTTTAGCTATGAGAAAGTGTCGTTTGCTAAGATGGAGCAGTATTGCTTGGCTAAATGTCCAAAATGTGGAAAAGAACTAAGTAAACCAGATAAATCGTTGAAAAACTGGTTTTTCCATATAGAAGTCTTCACGTGTGATAGCTGCGATTTCACATTTAAAGTATCGAGTTGAAGTTCATGTTAGCGCGCGGAAAATCGTCTGGCCGTTTTGCTCCAAAACTTCTATTTTATACTTAGCCACAATTCGGTCTAAGCAATGTTTTTCCGATTCTGGTCGAATCCACTGCGCATTAAGAACCCAACCTTGCGTTTTTTCGTCTTTTGATATGGAGATTGCTTGGGCGGAATGAAATGATTCGCATTGGCTTATAATCTCCTTTAGCAGACTTACCGCTTCTTCCCTTTTCAAGGTCCCCTCACCTTGGTCTAGTTGTTTTATCTTTACGGACCTTCAACTTAAGCTTATTCATTTCGTGGACTAAAATTGTTGCACAGCCTTTATGGATAAAAATGCGCTCCAAAATTTCCGTCATATTGACTGGCCTGGCAAAAACGCATAAATATATCGAATGCCGAAAACTGTAGCACAGCACATGTGGGCCGGTCGTCTAGCCTGGTTAGGACATCTGCTTGACGTGCAGAAGGTCGCCGGTCCGAATCCGGTCCGGCCCACCACAAGTTCCTATTTATTTTGCGGTAAATTAGGTAAAAAAGTTAATTTGCGCACTTCTTAATTCCGAATTAATTGAATACTTTTGGGCTAAAATTTTGGCGAGTAATCGCGTCTGGTCACTTTTATTGTTTGTTCCATTCACACAAAAATTTGGAGAATGGTTTAAGCGTGCTCTAAAACTGACAACGATTTTATTCCTTTAGCATCTGAGTGAACATGCGTAATTCTGCTTTTCTGCGGTGCGTCGCCAAAGCAGATTTGTGAAAAAGGGACAAATTTGAACGCGTCATCGGAATTTTTTTAACCCTCTGAATATTCAATATTTTAGGGAGCAGATATGACTGATTATCTTGCTAGAACATACGTTGTTAAGCCTGACAAGCTAGATGAGCATAACGAATGGGGCAAAAAGCTAGTTGCCTTGATGAAGAAGAAGCCAAGTCTCTTCAGGGGTGTAAAGTCTCTGCAGGTTTTCAAACACAAACACGGTGGGTCAGTCGGCGGATTCACCGCCTTGTGGGGCTTTGAAAGTTCAGCTAATATTGAAGGTTGGGAAAGCGGGTTTAGCGAAATACCAGAAGAAAAGGCTTTGCGCGCCGAGTTCATGGAACTGATTGTTCCAGGATCCTACTCGGCATGCATCTTAGAGCCGATTAAAACCTTAAATCGCAAAGCTAAACGCACTCGCCCTAAGACGTAATATTTTAGCGCACGTAGGACAGAAAAAAAAGGTTAATAAAATTGCAGAGGGGGTTTTCTCAAAGGTCAATTTCGGTAGAATCTGCTTTGAAATTAGCTTGTGTATTTGAGCCGTCGCAGTAGAGGTTGAAGCTGAAAGCTAAATAGAAGCGTCTTAGCTTTCAAAGATTTTTGTCACCAATTATACCACGGTGCAGCTCAATTCTCTAAAGGTAGGCCGGCGTGCAGCAGAATTATAGAGCAAATTGCGCAAACAAGCCGAGAAGTTTAGTATTTGTGGGCGCTTGCCTATTGAAATCAAAAAATAATTAAGCAAATGGCCCCATACTCAGGATTGTGAGTGGTGATTGGGGATTGGTTGCTGTAGGCGAAGAGGCTCCGGATTTTACTCTGGAGACAGATGAGGGGAAGCAAGTTTCCTTGAAGGAATATAGAGGCAAAAAGATTGTGCTTTACTTTTATCCTAAAGACGGGACACCCGGATGCACGACTGAGGCGCTTGAGTTTAGAGATGTTGCAGAACAGTTTGCCAAAGAAGGCGCGGTCATTTTGGGCATCAGCAAAGACAGCGTTG
>DATJPJ010000155.1:0-5571 GCA_035506455.1 Candidatus Nanoarchaeia archaeon | reverse complement strand
CTGATCCATGTTATGGAGCTTGTGATTTGGCAACCTCCGAGGCAGAAGCTGTAGGTGCGGATTTGCTTGTTCATTTTGGTCATGCTAAGCTGATGCGGCACGAGAAGGTCGCCACACTATATTTGGAAGCAAGGGCGACTTTGCCTGTCGAAGCCTCTATTCTCTCAGCGATTCCTTTGCTGGGAGATAACTGCAGAATTGGATTGTCAACTACAGTTCAGCATGTGCAAGTTCTTGACATAGTCAGAGAAATCCTTGTAAAAGCTGGCAAAACGGTGGAAGTAGGCGATGCCCGACGGTTACCTTACGCGGGGCAAGTGATAGGGTGTGACTTCAGTAACGTTAAGTCGATCTCGAAAGACGTTGATGCCTTCTTGTTTATCGGAGGTGGGAAATTCCATGCGTTAGGCGTTGCTTTAGCCACATTAAAACCAACGATCATAGCCGATCCATATAGCGGGGCAGCTTACTCTTTAGCGGAGGAAATAAAGAAAATCCTCAAGCAAAGGTACGCCAGCATCGAGGAAGCAAACCATTCAAGGAGTTTTGGGATCCTCATAGGACTAAAGCCAGGACAAAAACATATCGCCGAAGCGTTGAAAATTAAAGAAGCAATTGAAAAAATGGACAAGATCGCATACTTGTTTGCAGTTAAAGAAATCCTACCCGAAGTTCTTGCAGAATTTCCTACGGTTGAAGCGTATGTGAACACATCTTGTCCTCGAATTTCTCTAGATGACGCCTCGAAATTTGCGAAGCCTGTCCTCACTGCTGAAGAGTTCAAAGTGGTTTCTGGAGAATCCTCATGGGAAAATTTGATCAAAGACGGCTTGTTCGAAAACTAGATCTGGAACGGTTTATAGCTAAGGTTGAGTCAAATCCAACTCCAGAAGCCAAACTTGAACAATACACGTTGAGCGAGCCTGTGGCTGCCAGCATATTATACCTCGCGGCGTACACTTTCGATGACATTGAAGGGAAAAATGTATTAGATTTGGGCTGCGGCACAGGAAGACTTGCGTTGGGAGCTGCCTTTCTAGGTGCCGAATCTGTCGTAGGTGTAGACATTGACCAAGAGGTTCTGAAAGTTGCAGCCAAAAACAGCAATTTGCTTGGATTCAAGGGACGCACGAGCTGGATTGCGGGAGATATCGACTCGGTCGCAGGTAACTTCGACACCGTTGTACAAAATCCGCCATTTGGAGTACAGACGCGAACGGCAGACCGAAAATTCATTGAAAAAGCTCTTGAATCAGCCAACACGGTATATTCGATCCACAATCATCCCTTCAACGACAAACAGTTGCTGTGTAGACTCAAGGCAAACGGCGGACAACCGATGCAGGTGGAGGCAAATTCATTCTTATCACGTTTTATCAATACACGTGGGGGTAGAGTTGAAGCCGTCTATGCTTTGCCGCTGACTATTCCGCGCATGTTTGACTTCCACACTAAAGCTAGACATGACATAATAATTGATCTCTACGTGATTAGAAAATAGCTTTTAAACAGCTTATTGTATCTGTCGAATTAAAGAAGCAAGTAGCACACCCGTGAACCCGATAGAGGGCTATCCATGAATCTGTTTTGGCCAAACAAAAGGTTTATTGCACAGGTTCGAATTTATGAGTTGATACTCGTTTAGCGAATATTCCAATTGAAGTTTATGCCAGGGCAAAGGGAACCTAATGACTTTAAAATCTGAAGAAAGAAACGGCGCACTAGTTCTTCCAGGTGAACGCTTGGGCGTCATTGAAGAGTTCATACCTGACTCAGGTACCTACGTTAAAGATGGAATTATCTACTCCAAAATTGTAGGTCGTGCACTCATGGACATGCTGAACAGGCGAGTATCAGTGTATCCTGTGCAAGAGGGTGCAGTCGTTCCCAAAGTCGGCATTACCGTTATTGGACAAGTTGGCAACGCCCAATCCGATAACGTTTTGGTTCGAATCTTCCAAGTGGGGAAAAAGAAAAAGAGTACAGGCGTTTTCTCGGGCATTCTACATGTAAGCGATGTTTCTGACAGGTACATTGACTCAATTAGTGACGCGGTCAAACCCGGCGATATAGTTCGAGCAAAAGTTATCAGCGAAAAGAATCAAGTTTATCACCTAAATACTTCTGACAAAAACATGGGCGTTGTTTACGGGTTCTGCTCACGGTGTGGGTCTCTTCTTGAACAGAGACGTCAGGAAATGCACTGTGCAAAATGCGGCAATGTTGAAAGGCGAAAGATAACGCTAGATTATGGAAAATTGCCAATTGAAAATTGGAGTGTTACTACCTGATGAAAGTAAAAGTTCTCAAACAAACCGCTAACGAACTCAAAGTCGAAATCGAAGGTGCAGGACACGGTGTATGTAATCTGCTTCAAAAGAAACTTTTGGAAGACGCGACGGTGGATCAAGCAGGTTATGATGTGCCTCATCCATTGGCCCCAAATCAAGTTATCTACGTTAGAATGAAAGGTAATGGAAAACCAGAGAAAGCACTGCTTGAGGCGGCGGACAAAGCCTGTGAAGAAAATAAAGAGTTCAGCAAGGCACTCGATGCGGCTTTGAAAAAGTAATAATTATTTCTAATCCTTAGCCTTCGGCGGTACTGTACGCTCTTCTTTTACATTGTTTGACTCATTTTGTTGACTTCGGTAGACTTATAAAAAGCCGGGTTATTAGCCGGTTGAGGAAAACTTTTGACGCGTAGGGTTCTTCGCTTAGTGAAGCCTGAGATTAGGGTCATAGGCGTGGATGATGGCAAGTTTATTCCTCACTCAAAAGGTCAAGTCCCCGTAGTCGGCATCGTTTTTAGAGGTGGCTATTGGTTTGAAGGTGCGGTGAGTGCGATAATTGATGTCGATGGGTTTGATGCGACAGAAAAAATCGTTGAAATGATAACCACTTCTCAGCATTACAGACAACTGCGTGTCATAATGCTTAACGGAATAACTTTTGGAGGGTTCAACGTTGTGGACATCAAAGCGCTCAATGTCCAAACAGGTTTGCCTGTAATCGCCGTAGCGACGAGAAAACCAAACCTTGATGAGTTTTGCAAAGCTCTGAAACACTTGCCTGACTCTGAAAGGCGACTAACAGCCGTTCTGAATGCCGGCGAAATTTTCTCTGTTACGACACGGGATAATGCGAGCAAGCTTTACGTGGAAATAGCGGGCATTTCCGAACCGATAGCGGAGCAGATTCTTCGCTTGACTTCGACAAGAAGCAAGATCCCAGAGTCTTTGCGAGTTGCGCATTTGGTTGCATCTGGCATAAGCCTAAATACTACGCAAGTGTGTAAATTATCAAAACCTTAAAAAGGCTCAATGCAAAGGAACAACCTAAAACGGAGTATCTAAGCCATGGAATTCTGCCCCAAGTGTGGTTCTCGTCTAGAGCCGAAGAAATCCAAGAGTGGTAAGGAAGCTTCGCTTATTCTTGTTTGCCCCAAGGATGGCTATAAGAAGGAACCGGGTCAGAAGGTTGAGCCTGCGAAGGCTGGTAAAGTAATACAGCATAGTCCGCAACAACTTGTGGCGGTAATCGGTAAGGAAGAACAAAAGCTTCGGACGCTTCCTACGGTTAGAATAGAATGTCCGAAATGCGGTAACAATACAGCCTACGTTTGGCAGGTTCAAACCCGCGGTGCAGATGAGTCTTCAACACAATTTCTGCGATGTACCAAATGCAACTTCACGTTTAGAGAATACAGCTAAACTCAAAACTTTTCTTCGCTCTATTCCCTTTGAGAGCGTCGCTCTTTGACGCTTTGGCTTCGAAAAAACTTTTACATGTTGCCATTTGGGTTCAAAGAATAGTTTTTAGAAAATAAAAGAAAATAGTTGGATGAATTTGTCTCTATTACTCTTTTTACTTCTTTAGCGTTATCTCCATCGTTGAAACCATTCTGGACTTGGTCTCTCCTTCACGTGGCGGCATCTCGGCGGTTCCGATTGCGATTTTTGAAACCTTGAGTTCTTTTACGAAGCGATTTCGAGCGATTTCAGCTACATCGACAGCAGTTGTTATTGCTTGGCCTCGGGCTTTGAGAGTAATCTCTCTGCTGTTTCCTGAGGAGAGCGCAGTTATGATTGCCAGAACATAGCTCATTGGTGGTTTATTTCCGACGAAGATAACGTCTGCGTTTTCTGTCATTTTGTCTTAAACTCCTATTGTGTGTAACTTTGTAACGTTGCTGTGCGGGTGTAATAACGGCTGCACAGCGTTACTAAAATTAGTAATTTTATTTCTTCCTTATATGTTCTAGGGAAAATACTTTTTGGGTTAAGCCCGCAATTAAAATTGCAATTGGCGAAAATTGTAGTCAGGAAACAGAACCTTTCCACCCCAAATATCTGCTAGGAAGACTCAGAACAAGGGGATGGTGCCAAGAAACGGCAATCTTCATGTCCTCTTTTTCACTACTCCCTTTTAGAATCATTTGGTTGTAACTTGGCGGTTGAATTCGGTCCAACTTTAATAACAAGCTTTAACATAAAAAAATGAGATCTTGGAATGCTCACCAAACTCAAGCAAAAAGTACAGCAACTCCTCTCCACCGAGGCTGCAGCTGCCCACAAAATTGGCTTAACTCCTAACGGCGTAACTGTTTTTGGTTTTATCCTCTCTTTCTTTGCTGCTTCAGCTTATGCGTTAGTAACTACATATTCGCGGCCATACCTTTTGTTCATAGCCGTGATTCTGCTTATGGCGTCTGGTTTCTGCGATACGTTAGATGGCATATTGGCTCGAACATATAATCAGGCAAGTGCTTTTGGCGGATTTTTGGATTCGCTGCTGGATAGATACGCCGATGCATTCATGTTCGCGGGTATAATAGTTAGCGGGGCATGTAATCTTTTTGTTGGCTTAGCCGCCTTAGCAAGCTCTCTTATGGTTAGCTACAGCCGAGCTCGGGCTGAAGCGGCGGGCATAAAAATGGAATCTATCGGCATCGCTGAAAGACCCGAGCGAATATTAATTCTCGCTGCGTCGAGTTTGGCTGCGATCCTTTGGTTTCCAGCATTGAACATAGGCGTATTAATCGTTGCTTTGCTGGCTACAATTACCGTTATTCAGAGAGGTCTTCACGTGTATAAATCACTTTGAAGTCGCAAAATTTAACAAATAACGAGATGACGCCAAGGGTTAGCATGCGTCTTGACTTACAATTATGAAAATATTTGGTTTATCGAGTTAACATTAAAAAAGATCTAATCTGCTGTAGTATTTATCAGCTGACATTGAAGGAAATTAGGGATTAGAATCTGCGTTTCGCTCGCGAATGTCGTTCACTTTCGGCTCGGACATTCACGATGCCACGGTGGACCGCGCAGGAAATGCAGTAGTACTTTGTATCTACCCAAGAGGCAATGTACGTGCCTTTTTGCCTTAGCTCTTTGGCTAGTTGGGGTTCAACAAAGGACACTCGGCGAGTGGAGCGCTTAGCTTTGTCTCTTGGCACCTGTTGTCCGCAATTGGCGCATTGAACAAGACCGCTGCTTCCTTTGCTTCCTTTGGATCTTCCTCGGCTTTTACGTTTGGATGGCAACTTTATTGGGCCTCTTTCGAGTTT
>DATJPJ010000154.1:0-3245 GCA_035506455.1 Candidatus Nanoarchaeia archaeon | reverse complement strand
CTAGGGCTAGAATTGGAAATGCCACGGACAGCATTAAGTATGGAGTTATCCCCATCGTTTTAGCCACGTAGAATTCGTCTTCTTGTTTAGAAATTCCAAAATATGTTTCTCCCAGCGTCTTCAAAAACCTGCAAACGAATCTTAGGATTCTTTTCGCTTTGCCCACTGTTATGCCTCATGACGAAGTGCGCATGCTACTCCTGTGAATACTCCACCAAAAACCAACGTCGCAACAAACGCGTATGCTGGATAGGCGAGCCAGCCCTGGGCAACAAAGTCTGAAGACCGGTTAGTTATCGGCGAGGAAGAAAGATACAACAAAGCTATGCCAAAAAACAAAGCTGTCAAGACAACTGCAAGAGTTTTATTGAAATGCATTTTAACCCATCGTCTTTCCTAGATGTCTATTCGTCTAAACCAGTTGTCAGGATGCTGAACTTTTGATTCTGGCCCTCTCCGCCAAATCTGGTCATAGAGATTTTGGAATTCATCGTTCGAGAGTCTCTTTTGTTTGCTCATCTTTTCAATAGATTCTGAAGTTTTTTCGTCGAATTCCTGCGAAAACGACAAAGGTTCAGTTGGTCTGCTCTGAGGCTCTTTGGAATCTTTTTGCGTAAATTCGACATTTTCGCCAGATTTTGGTTTTTGCCAGATTGCTCTTCGCGACTTGAATTTAGGCATTGGAACGGCGAAGCCGAGTTCATTTTCGAGAGCTTTTTTGCATTGCTCTGCAAGTGCCTCGCCAGCAAAATTGTTTAATTCTTTGTTTTCCACGCTAATCCGCTCGTCATATCGAATGATACAAAAAAAGAATAAAAGCCGTGTTTCATGCACATTAACAATGCTGATTTAATAATATTGCAACCTATTCATATTTCAGGATTGGGAACAATCCGAAAACCGTTACTTTAGTTTGAGAAAAAACTTTTTGCTGTTAATTTATGCCACCTGTTGCAGCCAATGAATTTCAATAGTCTACACTTCAGGAAGGAGAGGCAGAGCCACAGTGACCAATCAATGTTCATTCGTCAGCTAAAACAGCAACTCAGCAAGGCAGGGATCAATTCTCAATTTAGAGTTTTGAAGGCTCGCAGAGAATAATTCGCCAAATTAATGGATCCGAATCCACATTTGATATTCTTCAAGCAAAGGTTATGGCTAAAGATTTAAGCTCGAGCCTACTTTAGATTCTTTGAGGGCTTGCTTTTACTGTGGCGTTAAAAACACTACAGTCAAAAAGAATTATCCTAATCAGCACGCTTGGGCTAACAATTTTCATTCTCTACCTGTACTTCTACGTGGGCACAGGCAACTTCGTCGATATAGTCAAGCAGGTAAACATTTACTTCTACTTGTCTGCGTTCGCTGCGTTTTTCGCTGCGACTTTTTTCTCTGCTTTAACTTGGCACAGCCTTCTTGACAACCTCAACGTCCAATCAAGCATTCGTAGAATCGTGATCTTGACGTGGGCGGGATACTTCTTAGACACCACCCTTCCCGATCCTGGGTGGTCGGGCGATATAACGAAATCATACATGCTTAGCAAAAAAGCTGATCAAAATGCTGGAAAAATCGTGGCTTCAGTCGTTAGTCAAAAGATCATCAGTATGGCGGTAACCATTTTCCTCTTGGCACTGGGTTTCGGGTTATTGGCCTTTAGCTATGTCGTGCCTCTTGAAGTGATAACGTTCTTTGCGACAATCGTGGCGTTATCTATAGCATCTTTTTTGATTGTTTATTTCCTGAGTGCAAGCGCCAAGTCCACTAAAACATTACTTAATAAATTGATGATTCCTGTGTTATCTTTCTTTTTGCGTAGCCGTTTTAATGAAGTCCATTTTCGGGAAGAGGCGGAAAAATTCTTGAACACGTTCCATGAAGGCGTTAGCACGTTAAAGGCTGAGAAGAGAGCGCTTGCAGTATCCGTGGCGTATTATCTTTTGAGTGTAGCATTCGACATTTCCATCGTGTTTTTAGTTTTTTTGGCCCTTGGATTTTCTATTCCCTTGGATAAAGTACTCATTGTTTATGCCCTAACTGGAACTTTGTCGTCGGTGGGCGTGGCTTTTGTCGGGTTAACCGAAATAGTCATGACCTCTCTCTATCAAGTCCTTTTGATTCCGCTCGCGATCAGCTTTTCTGTTTCACTCTTAACCCGCATAATAACCCTATGGTTCAAGCTAATCGCTGGCTACATCGCTTTTCATTTGGCAGGGGTTGAAATTCTTGTGCGTAAAAAACAACGTGACGACGACAAGGAAGAACCTGGAATGGCAGTTTAGCCTATTTCATTGGTCACTCCCGAATGAAATTAGTGGAGATATTTTTTTCCTTCTCTGGAAAGGGTATACCCGCTTTCGCACCGGCCTCTTTGCACTTCAAAAACCATGCCATGTTCCTTGCAAGCACGCGCATAACTTGCATTCCTTCCAAGTCTTTTTTCACATCTTCAGGCCGGGAACCGTGAACCATGTTCCAATATCGAGAAGAAATGATTGGCATCTGCGATATTGAGAAGAACTTGTTGAGTTGGTCCAAAGCTGCGGTTGTTCCTGCTCGTCGAGCTGAAACAACAGCCGCAGCGGGTTTTAGATAGAAAGATTGTCGACCCGAACGCATGTCTGCAAAAAATGCCCGATCCATGAAAGAAGCAATCGCACCGCCTGCCGCCGCATAATGCACAGGAGAACCAAAAATAAACCCGTCGGCGTCTTTTGCAAGATCGAGAAAGTCGTTAACTTTGTCAGAAAAAACGCAACTTCCGGTTTTTGCGCATGTTGAGCAGGCGATACAACCAGCCAAAGGTTCTGTCCCAATCTGGAAGATGTGTGTTTCTATTCCTTCAGCGTTTAGTGTCTTTGCAACTTCTTCGAGAGCAGCATAAGTGCAACCGTTTGCGTGAGGGCTGCCATTTACTAATATGACCTTCATGTTTTTGTCTCCTTCATTTTTCTCATACTTGTTGCCTGCTATTAAAGATCTGTCCTCTTTTCCACTGTCCCTAAACGGCAACCTCGGCGATTGAAATCTTTGAAATGTACCCAAATGTCTCATGCTGGCTTTTGTAATTTGGCAGTAATTTGGTACAGAATTGAGTAAAAAACGGAGAAATCGATTAATAATCTCTTCCCCAAAAATGATCAAAAGGCTGAACGATGAAGGAAGAGAAACAAAATGAGTCGAACACATGTCTACGCGTTAAACCTAACTAAGATAGAGGGAAAAGGAGACTTTTCTTGTCCGAA